>JACPFV010000024.1 GCA_016182805.1 Gammaproteobacteria bacterium | reverse complement strand
TGGGGGCGGCGCTGGCCGAGGCGCTGCGGCGCAAATGAAAAAGCCGGCGGCGCGGGCCTGCCCGCGCCGCCGGCTCGTCGGTACGGATCAACGCTCCGCGATCGGAACGAACTTGCGGTTTTCCGGCCCGATGTAGTTCGCGCTCGGCCGGATGATCTTGTTGTCGACGCGCTGCTCGATGACGTGCGCGCTCCAGCCGGAGGTGCGCGCGATCACGAACAGCGGCGTGAACATCGCGGTGGGCACGCCCATCATGTGGTAGCTGACGGCGCTGAACCAATCCAGGTTCGGGAACATCTTCTTGATGTCCCACATCACCGTCTCCAGGCGCTCGGCGATGTCGAACATCTTGGTGTTGCCGGCGTCCTGCGACAGGCGCCTGGCCACTTCCTTGATGACCTTGTTGCGCGGGTCGGCGATGGTGTACACGGGATGGCCGAAGCCGATGACGACCTCCTTCTTCTCCACCCGCGCCTTGATGTCGGCCTCGGCCTCGTCCGGCGTCTCGTAGCGCTTCTGGATCTCGAACGCGACCTCGTTGGCGCCGCCGTGCTTGGGGCCGCGCAGCGCGCCGATGGCGCCCGCGATGCACGAATGGAAATCGGACCCGGTGCCGGCGATCACCCGCGCGGTGAAGGTGCTGGCGTTGAATTCGTGCTCCGCGTACAGGACCAGCGAGGTGTGCATCGCCCGCACCCACAGGCTCTTGGGCTTCTTGCCGTGCAGGAGGTGCAGGAAGTGCCCGCCGATGGAGTCGTCGTCGGTCTCCACCTCGATGCGCCGGCCGTTGTGGCTGTAGTGGTACCAGTACAGCAGCATCGAGCCGAGCGAGGCCATCAGCCGGTCGGCGATGTCGCGCGCGCCGGCGTGGTTGTGGTCGTCCTTCTCCGGCAGCGTGCAGCCCAGCGCCGACACGCCGGTGCGCATCACGTCCATCGGGTGGCTCGACGCCGGCAGCGCCTCCAGCGCCGCCTTCACCGCCGCCGGCAGGCCGCGCAGGGCGGCCAGCTTGGCCTTGTACGCCTTCAGCTCGGAGGGGTTCGGCAGCTTGCCGTGGACGAGAAGATGGGCGACCTCCTCGAACTCGCACTGCTCGGCCACGTCCAGGATGTCGTAGCCGCGGTAGTGCAGGTCGTTGCCGCTGCGGCCGACCGTGCACAGGGCGGTGTTGCCGGCGGTGACGCCGGACAGGGCGACCGACTTCTTCGGCTTGAAGCCGGGGGTGGGAGCTTCTCCCGTCATGCGACTCTCCAGAAGGATTATTTGGCGGACCGGGGTCCGCGCGTGGTCGGGCTTGACCTATCGGGCGCGATAGCCGATGGCTGCGTAATGTTCAAGACGCGTCCGCACGGTGTCAACCGGCGGGGCGCGCGAAGCTACATCGTGCGCGCGATCAGTTCCTTCATGATTTCGTTGGTGCCGCCGTAGATGCGCTGCGCGCGGCAGTCGATGTACGCGCGGGCGATGGGATATTCGAGCATGTAGCCGTTGCCGCCGTGCAGTTGCAGGCATTCGTCGATCACCTTGCCCATCAGGTCGGAGCACCAGAACTTGGCGGCGGCGGCGTCGTCCACGCCCAGCTTCTTTTGCAGCACCAGCTCCAGGCAGCGGTCCACGAACACTCGGCCGATCGCCAGCTCGCCCTTCACCTCGGCCAGCTTGAAGCGCGTGTTCTGGTACGCCGCCACCGGCCTGCCGAAGACCTTGCGGCTCCTCGTGTAATCGACCGTGTACTGCAGCGCCGCCTCGGCGCCGGCGATGGAGTAGATCGCGATGATCAGGCGCTCCCAGGCCAGCTCCTGCATCAGCATGACGAAACCCATGCCCTCCTTGCCGAGCAGGTTGGCCTTGGGCACGCGCACGTTGTCGAAGAACAGCTCGCAGGTGTCCTGCGCCTTCATGCCGATCTTCTTCAGCGGCTTGCCCTTGGTGAAGCCGGGCGTGTCGGCCTCCACCACCAGCAGAGAGGTGTCCTTGGCGCCCTCGCCGCTGTTGCCGGTCTTGGCCACGACCACCACCAGGTCGCTGAGCAGGCCGTTGGTGATGAAGGTCTTGGAACCGTTGAGGACGTAGTGCTCGCCGTCCGCCACCGCCGTGGTCTTGACCGCCTGCAGGTCCGAGCCGGTGCCGGGCTCGGTCATGGCGATGGCGCTCACCGCCGCGCCGCTGGCCATGCGCGGCAGCCACTCCCGCTTCTGCGCCTCGTTGCCGAAGTTGTTGATGTAGTTGGCCACGATGTCGCTGTGCAGCGGGAATCCGATGCCGGAGGCGCCGGCCCGCGCCAGCTCCTCCATCATCGCCACGCTGTACAGCCGGTCGGCGCCGGCGCCGCCGTACGCCTCCGGCATCGTCACGCACAGGAAACCCAGTTCGCCGGCGCGGTTCCAGATGGCGCGGTCCACGCACTGCTGCTCCTCCCAGCGCGCGTGGTGCGGGACGATCTCCTCCTGCACGAAGCGGCGGAAGGACTTGCGGAAATCCTCGTGCTCGGGGCGAAACAGGGTTCTGGGGATCATGCGTCGACTCCTATGCGACTCAAGGGGGGGGGTCATCAAGCGGGTCCCGGCAGCGCGACGGTCCGCGCCGCCAGACGGTCGATCGTGGCCATCAGCACGGTGGCGCAATGGTCCACCAGGCGCTCCAGGGGATAGGCATAACCCTGCAGCAGCCAGCGCGTCGCCACCTGCGCCCAGGCGCCGACCAAGGCGGTGCCGACGATCTCGTCGTCCTGCCCGTCCAGCTTCAACTCCGGGTGCACCTGCTTGATCGCGGCCATGAGCTGCGAGGTGAACAGGTGCGTGTGATGCGTGTAGACCTGGTTGGCGCGCGGGCTTACACCCAGGACTTCGCTCAGGGTCAGGCGCGCCAGGCGGCGGTCGCGCATGGTCTCGAAATACGCCGTGAGGCCGGCGCGCGCCATCGCCTCGGGCGTGCGCGGCGCGCTCATGGCCGCGTGCAGGATGCGGTCGCGCATGGCGACGACCACCTGCACGTACGCGGCGCACAGCAGGTCCTCGGTGTTCTTGAACGATTCGTAGAAGTAGCGGTCGGTCAAACCGGCGCGGCGGCAGATGCCGCGCACGGTGGCGGCGTGGTAGCCGACGCGGCCGAAGGTCTCGATGCCGGCCTCGATGAAGCGGCGGCGGCGCTCGGCGGCACGCTGTTCGCCGCTGACGCCACCATAGGTGCGGGCGGCGCCTGTCTTTGGCTTGGGCACACTCATGGGCATATTTGACGTTATGTGTAGTCAGATGTAAAGTCAAACTGACGATATTCATCGTCAGATAATGGATTTCCTCTCATGCCATCCGAACGCCTCGAACTGAAGGGCCGCAACGGCCGCGTCGCCATCGTCGCCGGCCTGCGCACGCCGTTTGCCCGCGTCTGCACCCACTTCCGCGACCTCAATGCGATCGAGCTGGGCCGCATGCTGGTCAACGAACTGCTGGCGCGCAACGACGTGGCCAAGGACCAGGTGCGGCAACTGATCTTCGGCATGACGATCATGATCCCGGAGGCCCCGTTCATCGGCCGCGAGATCGCGCTGGCCTGCGGCATGCCGGACGTGGATGCGTACTCCGTCACCCGCGCCTGCGCGACCAGCTTCCAGACCGCCGCCAGCGCGGCCGAAAGCATCCTGGCCGGCCACGCCGACATCGTCGTCGCCGGTGGCGTCGACTCGACCTCCGGCGTGCGCATCCCCACTTCGGCGAAATTTTCCGCCGCGCTGCGCGACGCCAACTTTGCCAAGACCCCGCGGGAGAAGCTGAAGGCGCTGTCGCGCCTGCGCCCGAAGGACGTGCTGCCGACCGCGCCGTCCATCGCCGAGTACTCCACCGGCCGCACCATGGGCCAGAGCGCCGAAGACATGGCGAAGAAATGGGGCGTGACGCGGGAGGAGCAGGACGACATCGCGCACGCCTCGCACAGCAACGCCGCACGCGCCTGGTCCGAAGGCAAGCTCGCGGGCGAGGTGATGCCCGCCTTCGTCGGCGCGCGGCCGGTGCACGAAGACAACCTGGTGCGCAGAGACTCCGAGCGCACCGGCTACGCCCGGCTCAAGCCGGTGTACGACAAGCGGTTCGGCACCGTCACTGCCGGCAACGCCAGCCCGCTCACCGACGGCGCGGCGGCGATGATCCTGATGAGCGAGGCCAGGGCCAAGGCGCTGGGCCGCCGGCCGCTGGGCTACATCCGCTCGTACCACTTCGCGGCCAAGACGCCCAAGGACGACCTGCTGATGGGTCCGGTGCTGGCGGCACCGGTGGCCCTGGAGCGCGCGGGCGTGACGCTCAAGGACCTGGCGCTGGTGGACATGCATGAAGCCTTCGCCGCCCAGATCGCCTGCAACCTCAAGGGCCTCGAATCCGCGCAGTACGCGCGCGAGGTGCTCAACCGCAGCCGGCCCGTGGGCGAAGTGGACCGCACGCGGCTCAACGTGCTGGGCGGCTCCATCGCCTACGGCCACCCGTTCGGCGCCACCGGCGCGCGCATCATCGTGCAGACCCTCAACGAGCTGCGCCGCCGCGGCGGCGGACTGGCACTGGCCAGCGCCTGCGCCGCCGGCGGCATCGGCGCGGCCATGGTCCTGGAAAGCGAATAGTCAAGGAGGCATCGCATGGCAAAGAGCAATCTGGCGCAGCGGCCAACGGCGGCGCCATCCGCCTTTTCCTTCTCCCTGCGCGAAGATGGCGTCGGCCTGATCCGCATGGACGTGCCGGGCGAGGCGCAGAACACCTTGCGCGCCGAGTTCGGCGAGCAGTTCGACGCGATCCTGGCCCAGGCTCGCGCGCAGCGCGGGCTCAAGGGCCTGGCGATCGCCTCCGGCAAGCCCGGCAGCTTCATCGCCGGCGCCGACATCGGCATGATCGGCCGCGCGCAGACGGCGGCGGAGATCGAGTCGCTGTCGCGCCGCTGCCAGGAGGCATTCCGCCAGCTCGAGGATTTCCCGGTGCCGGTGGTCGCGGCTATCGACGGCGCCTGCCTGGGCGGCGGGCTGGAGCTGGCGCTGGCCTGTCATGCGCGCGTGTGCGCCGACACGCCGGCCACCGTGCTGGGCCTGCCGGAGGTGATGCTGGGCCTGCTGCCCGCCGGCGGCGGCACGCAGCGGCTGCCGCGCCTGATCGGCATCGCCCGGGCACTGGACCTGATGCTCACCGGCCGCCAGCTGCGGCCCGCGCAGGCGCTCAAGCTGGGCCTGGTCGACGCCGTGGTTCCGGGCGCCGCGCTGCTGGAAGCCGCCGCGCGCGCCGCCCTGAAGCCGCGCGGCAATGCCGCCGGCAGTCTGCGGCGGCGCCTGCGCCAAGCCCGCGGGGGGCTGGCGACGGTCCAGGCCGAGACGCTGAAGCTGGCGCTGGAAGACAATCCCCTGGGCCGCCGCCTGCTGTTCCGGCAGGCGCTCAAACAGACACTCGCGAAGACCCACGGCAACTACCCGGCGCCGGAGCGGATCGTCGCCGCGGTCGCGGCCGGATACGCGCACGGCCTGCCCGCGGGCTACGCCGAGGAGGCCAGGGCCTTCGGCGCGCTGGCGATGAGCGCCGTGTCGCGCGAATGTCGCAATATCTTCTTCGCGCAGAACACCTTAAAGAAGGCGAGCTTCGGCGTCGACCCGTCGACCCGGCCGCGCCCGGTCGCGCGCGTCGGCGTGCTGGGCGCCGGCCTGATGGGCGCGGGCATCGCCCTGGTCGGCGCCCACAAGGCGCGCGTCGAGGTGCGGCTCAAGGACCGCGACGCCGAGGGCCTGGCGCGCGGCTTCGGCCAGCTGCACCGGTTCTACGAGCGCCGCGTGCAGCGGCGCGCGATGAGCCGCGCCGAGGCCGACGCCGAGCTGTCGCGCGTCACCGGCACGGTGGACTACAGCGGCTTTTCCAACTGCGACCTGGTGGTCGAGGCGGTGTTCGAGGACCTGGCGCTCAAGCACCGCATGCTCCAGGACGTCGAGGCGCACGGCCGCGCCGACACGATCTTCGCCTCCAACACCTCCTCGATCCCGATCGGCGAGATCGCGCGCGTCGCGCGGCGGCCGGAGAACGTGCTCGGCCTGCACTACTTCTCGCCGGTCGAGAAGATGCCGCTGCTGGAAATCATTGCCACGCCCAACACCGCCCCCGACGCGATCGCCGGCGCCGTCGCCTTCGGCCGCGCCCAGGGCAAGACCGTGATCGTGGTGCGCGACGGCCCGGGTTTCTACACCACGCGCATCCTGGCGCCGTACCTGAACGAGGCCACGCGCCTGCTGACCGAGGGCGTGTCGCCGCGGGACGTGGACCGGGCGCTGGTGGAGTACGGCTTTCCGGTCGGCCCGCTGGCGCTGCTGGACGAGGTGGGCATCGACGTCGGCACCAAGGTCGCGCCGGTGCTGGGCGCCGCCTTCGGCGCGCGCATGGCCGCGCCCGACGCCGCCGCCGCGGTGATCGAGGCGGGATTCCTCGGCCGCAAGGCAGGCAAGGGGTTCTATCTCTACGACGGCCACGCCAAGGGCGCCAAGCCGGTCAATCCCGAGCTGCACAGGCTGCTGGGCGTGAACGCGGGACGCAAGCTGCCGGCGCAGGAGATCGCCGAGCGCTGCGTCCTGCTGATGGTCAACGAGGCCGCGTACTGCCTGCAGGACGGCATCCTGTTCGAGCCGATGCACGGCGACATCGGCGCGATCTTCGGCCTGGGTTTTCCGCCGTTCCGCGGCGGCCCGTTCCGGTTCGTCGACGCGCTCGGCCCGGATCGGGCGGTGGCGGCGCTGGAGGCGCTGGCCGAACGCCTGGGCCCGCGCTTCGCGCCGGCGCCGATCCTGCGCGACATAGCCCGGACCGGGCGCCGGTTCTATGCCTGAGCGGCGCGCCGGCGCGGCCGCGCGTCAACTGGCCAGCGCCGGATCGCCGTAGATCGACAGCAGCCGCAAGATATCCTCGCGCGACAGCAGGCCGCGCACGCGGCCCTTGTCCACCACCGGCAACTGGTTCACGCCGCGCCGGCCGAGCGCGATCATCGCCTCGGCGGCGCTCTCGCCCGGCGGCACCGTGCTGACCGCCGCGGCCGGCGTCATCACCTCGCGCGCCGTGGTGCGGTCCCAGGCCCCGCGCGGCGCCTTGCGGATGTCCTCCAGCCCGACCAGGCCGATGAAACGGTCGCCCTCCACCACCGGAAACGTGCGCTGGCGGCCGGGGATCACGTAGTTCTCCACCAGCTCGGCCACCGTCGCGGCGCCGGGCACGGAGACGAAGTCGGCGTGCATGATGCGCTCGACCGGAACGTGCTCCAGCGCCTCCTGGATCAGCAGCTGCCGGTAGCTCATCACCGCGGCGTTGTGCAGGAACCAGCCGATGAACACCAGCCACAGGCCGGGCAGCAGGCCGCGCCCCAGCAGCGGCACCTGCAAGCCGAGCATTATCCCGAAGCCGGCCAGGACCAGGACCCAGGAGAACAACTGGCCGGCCTGCGAGGCGCGGCGCGTGGCGCGGCGCAGGTTGCCGGTGGCGCCCCACAGCAGCGCGCGCAGCACGCGGCCGCCGTCGAGCGGGAAGCCCGGCACCAGGTTGAACAGCGCCAGCATCAGGTTGATCTGCCCGACCCAGAACAACAGGGTCGCCAGCGGCCCCATGGCGGCGAGGATGTCGGCGGTGCTGACCGGCGTGCGGGCGCCGAATTCCGCCGTCGCCACCGCCAGCGCCAGCAGCGTCAGCCCCAGCACGATGCTGGTGAGCGGCCCGACGATCGCCATCTTCAGCTCGGTGGTCCAGCGATCCGGCTCACGCTCCAGCTGCGCGATGCCGCCGAACACGAACAGCGTGATGCGCGAGATGCCCATGCCGTTGGCGCGGCCCACCAGCGCGTGCGCCAGCTCGTGCGCCAGCACCGAGGCGAAGAACAGGACCGCCGCGAACGCGGCGGTGACGAGGCTCTGCGCGTTGCTCCAGTCCGGGTGCCAGGCCGGGAACACGCCGGCGCCCAGGCTCATCGTCACCAGGAAGAAGATGACGAGCAGGCTCCAGTCGGCGACGATCTCGATGCCGGCGATGCGGCCCAGGCGCAGTCCGTTGAGCATGGCGGTCCCTTCCGCGCAAGACCCCGGCGGCGCCGTGGCCCTGCGCGCGTGCGGTCGACGCAAGAGCCGCATGCGGCGTGCCCGCGGCGGCGCCGGCCCCGCGGGCACGCCGCGTAGGAATTTCCGGCACCGGCGGCAAAATCTACTGGCGACCCGGCTCAGTCCTTGGGTTTGGGCTTGGGCGTGTAGCCCAGCAGCACGAAGGTCGTGTAGCCCTTCTGCGCCTCGTCCGCCATGAACGCCTTTTCCGGCACCTGCACTGCGACCTTGGCGCTGGCGGCGTCGAAGAAGTCGGGCGCCGGCTCGATCAGCTTGAGGTTGTTGAACAGGGTCGGATACAGCACGCGGATCACCTGGCCCGGCGGCACCGAGCTGCGGAACGGCCGCGGCACCAGCAGGGTGACGCCGAACGGCCCCTTGGGCGCCGCACTGGCGCGGATGCCGACCAAGTAGCCGTCGAACAGGACGCCCGGCCAGCGCCGGTCCTTGATCAGGTCGCGGATGTATTTCTGGTCGCGCACCAGCTCGGCATGGAATTCGCCGTCGTCGAGGAAGCGATCGTCGAAGCGGAACTCGCCGACGGTGGGGAAATCCAGCGCGGCGGCACCCATGAGCCGCATCTGCACGCTGGGGCGATCCTCGGCCCCCAGCGGAGCGACGACGGCCAGGACCAGCACGGCAACGAGAATTCGGGTTCCCATGGCGGCGCCCTCAGAAGTTCGCGCTGGCGCGCAGGTAGCCAACCACGTCGCCCAGCTCGTACAGCGAGCGGTCGTAGCTGGCGGCGCCGGCGCCGTAGGACACCGGCGGCTGCTGCCGCAGCACGTTGTTGACGCCGGCGACGAAGCGCGCCTGGAAGCCCCAGCGGTTGGTCGTGAAACCGCCCTGGACGTCGTTGTAGAACACCGCGTCCAGCTCGTTGAGCGGTGTGCGCGCGCCGGCGAAGCGGCCGTCGGGATGCGAGCACTTGCCGAGTTCGGACAGGCTCGGCGCGCGGCCGTCGTCGCAGACCTCCTTCTGCGCGCCGATGTAGCGCAGCGTCCAGCTCGCCTCGAACGGCCCCCGGTTCCACAGCAGCGTCGTGTTGGCCTTGAGGCGCGGCAGGCCGGAGTCGCCGAGGTTGAAGCCGAGGTAGCCGACGCTCTGCTCGCCGCCCGGCCCCGGCGTGACCCGCTCATAGCGGTACATGTACGAGGAGTCGAGCAGCAGCTTGAAGTTGCCCAGTCGCGCAATGCGCTCCGGCACCGGCAGCACGTAGTCCAGCGCCACGTCCACGCCCTGCACGCTCAGCTCGGCGAAGTTGGTGTAGCGGTCGTCGACGCGCGAGATGTTGGACAGCACCTCCTCGCCCACCGACCCCTGCGAGCGCACGCGCTCGACGCGGTCGCAGTACAGGCGCCGGTCCGGCGGCGACTCGTAGCACAGCGACAGCAGCAGGTCCGGCCCGATCAGGCCCAGCGCGTCCTCCAGGGTGATGCTGTACCAGTCGACGTACAGGTTGAAGTCGGTCAGTGCCTCCGGGCTGTAGACGAGGCCGGCGGTGATGCTGGCAGTGGTCTCCGGCTGCAACTCGCGGTTGCCCTGGATTACCACCGGCACTTCGGCATTGGCCTGCTCATAGCTGCTGGAGATGCCGTCGCCGGCGCAGTTGGCGCGCACGTTGGCGATGTTGGCCTCGCCGTCGCGGTCCGGCGAGTCGTAGTTGGAGCAGGGATCGGCGACGCGCGGATAGGTCAGCGCCTGGCCCAGGAACAGGTCGGTGATGGCCGGGGCACGGAAGGCGTTGGCGTAGGTCGCGCGCAGCAGCAGGTCGCCGTACGGCTTGTAGCGCACGCCGAGCTTGCCGCTGAGGTTGTCGCCGAAGCTGGAATAGCGCGAGTAGCGCGCCGCCACGCTGAGGTCGAGCGACTCGGCGTAACGCCGGCCGCTCAGCAGCGGAATGCCGACCTCCGCGTACGCCTCGCTCACGTCGTAGCCGCCGACCGTGGGCGTCTGGAACAGCGAGCTACTGGTGCCGTTGGCCTTGAGCGGATCGGGCTGGTGCTCGAAATCCTCGGTGCGGAATTCCAGGCCGGAGGCGACGCTCGGCGGCCCCGCCAGGCGCCCCGACAGCTCCGGCAGGTCGAAGGCGAGGTTCGCCGCCAGCGTGCGCTGGCGCGTCAGCGCCGAGTCGGAGCCGGTGTAGGCGATGTAGCGCAGCATCGCCGGCGTGATGGTGCCGGGCCCGTCGAACAGGTTCAGCGGCACGCAACCGGCGGCCTCGGCGCCGCCGCCGGTGCAGTCCGCCACCGGCCCCAGCGCGCGCCGCACGCGGTTCATGTCCACCAGGCCGTGCTCGAACACGTCGCTGGCGCTCTGCGTGAGCGTGTACGAGCCGTCCCACACGAACTCGCGGCCCAGCGCCTGGAAGCTGCCGTCCAGGCCGGCGTTGGCGCGCATCGTCTCGACCTTGTGCCGGGTGACGCGGGCGCCCAGCTCGACCAGGCGCCGGCTGGCATAGCCGATGCCGAAGGCGCCGGACGCGGGGTCGCCGCGGCCGATGTCCTGCCCGAACGGGTTGAACGGGTTGTCGGCGGCGACGAAGGCCAGGTTGCCCGGCGCCGGCGCCAGGTCGCCGACGAACAGCGGCGTCTCGTCCAGGCGCTGCGCCGAGTTGCGCACGTGATAGAAGAACTCGCCGTTCAGGTTCAGGTCCGGGCCCAGGATCTGGTTGATGTGGGCGAATACGCCGGCGCGCTCGACCGGCGTGCCGATGTAGTTGAGCGGCGCGAAGTTGTAGCCGTGGCGCTCCTGCCGGTAGCGCACGTACTCCGGGAACTGCGCGCCGCCGTCGTCGTCCGGCTGCGCGCCCACGCGCGCCAGGTCGCAGATCGAAAACGCCGGGGTCGGCGTGCTGGGCGCAAAGTCGATGCCCAGCACCGCCGCCGCCTGCGGGCTCACGTCGTAGCAGCGCGAGTCGCGATCGTCGATGGTGCCGGAGCCGAGCCGCGTGGCGTTGTCCTGCGTGGCGACGAACAGGAAGTGCCCCTCAGGCGTGTTGCTGCTGCCGCGCGAGCGCCGGTTGAGCCCGGCCACCGGCACGCGCGTGGAGCGGCGGTCGGCGGCGGCGATCGCCTGCTGCTGCGCATAGCTGAAGTTGACGAACACGCTGGTGGTGTCGTTCTCGGTGCCGACCGCGAAGTTGTGCGACTGCACCAGGCCGTCGAGACGGTCGGTCAGCGCCCAGTGCGTCTGGCCCTCGGCGCCGACGTACTCCTTGCGCGTGATGATGTTGACCACGCCGGAGATTGCGTCGGAACCGTACACCGCCGAGGCGCCGTCCTTCAGCACCTCGATGCGGTCCACCAGCCCGATCGGGATGGTGTTCAGGTCCACCGCCCCGGTGGCGGTGGCGGTGACGCCGCCGACCCAGCGCCGGCCGTTGACCAGCACCAGCGCGCGGCTCGCGCCCAGGCCGCGCAGGTCGATCTGGGTCGAGCCGTCGCCGCCCTTGTTGAATGCGGTGTTGAGCGCGGGGCCGGCGACCGACAGGTTCTGCAGGACGTCGCCGATGGAGGTCAGCCCGCTGCGCTCGATGTCGGCGCGCTGCACCACGAACAGCGGCTGCGTCGGCGTGTAGTCGGTGCTCTTGATGCGCGAGCCGGTGGCCTCGAACATCGCCGGCATCGCGGTACCGGAGCCGTATTCCTCGAAGCCTTCCGGCAGCGCCTCGGCCGCCGCGCCGCTGTCCGGCAGCGGGATTGCCGCCTCGGCCGGAGCGGGCTCCGCGGCCGGCGGCGACGATTCGGGCTCCGCAGGGGGCGGCGCCTCCTCCTGCGCGAACAGCGGAGCGGCGTATGCCACCTCCAGACCCAGGCCGCACCCCAGACAGGCGGCCGCAACGAAACGGCGCCCAAGGCGCCCGTGCGCATGCCTCATTCCCCACCCCCTCCGCACCGCTTTTATGTGCTGCTGCCGCGGATCCGTCGTTGAGCGGACTTCTTGTTCGGCCGGTTCAGGCTAGCAGGGTGGAGCGCGGCGTCAACTGCGGCCGCGACGACGCCGGCCGGCGGAAAGCGGCGTATGCTGAATGTTTGAAATGCGGGTTTTCGGGTCAGCGCTTGGCGCGCTGCATCAGCCGCTGGCGCTTCTTGATCTGGTGTCCGGACAGCTCGTTGCGGCGCCCGCGGAACGGGTTTTCGCCGGTCTTGAACACCAGTTGCAGCGGCACGCCGGCCAGCCCGAAGGCGCGGCGGAACTCGTTGGCCAGATAACGCTTGTACGCCACCGGCAGTTTTTCCGTCTGGTTGCCGTGGATCACGATCACGGTCGGGTGCTTGCCGCCCTGGTGCGCGTAGCGCAGCTTGATGCGGCGGCCGACCACGGCCGGCGGCTGGTGGCGCTCGACCGCCTCGTGCAGCACGCGGTTAAGCTCCGGCGTCGGCAGCTCGCGGTGCACCGCCTGCGCCACGTCCTCCACGCCCTGCATCAGCTCGCCCAGGCCGGAGCCGTGCTTGGCGGCGATGAAGTGCATCGGCACGTAGTCCAGGAACGGCAACTTGAGGTCGACGGCGTCGCGCACCTCGCGGCGCTTGTCCTCGCCCAGGCCGTCCCACTTGTTGACCGCCAGCACCATGGCGCGGCCGCGGTTGGCGATCAGGCCCATCAGCCGCGCGTCGTGCTCGCCGACGTCGCCCTGGGCGTCGACCACCGCGATCACCACGTGCGCCAGCTCGATCGCCTGCAGCGTCTTGACGATGGACAGCTTCTCGACGTGCTCCTCGACGCGCGACTTGCGCCGCACGCCGGCGGTGTCGATCAGCACGAAGTCGCGGCCGTCGCGCGAGAACGGCACCTGGATGGAGTCGCGCGTGGTGCCGGGCTGGTCGGCGGCGACCAGGCGCTCCTCGCCGATCAGGCGGTTGATGAGCGTGGACTTGCCGACGTTGGGGCGTCCGACCACCGCCACGCGCGTCGCCTCGCCGGCGGCCGGCTGTTCCGGCGGCGCCGGCGGGAAGTCTCCCAACACCGTGCGCAGCAGGTCCTTAATCCCGTCGCCGTGCTCGGCCGACACCGCCGCCGGCTCGCCGAAACCCAGGGCGTAGAACTCGCCGAGCTGCGCGCGGCTCAGGCCCTCGGCCTTGTTCGCGACCAGCGTGATCGGCTTGCCGGTCTTGCGCAGGGTGGCGGCGATCGCCTGGTCCTTGGGCGTCAAGCCGGCGCGCGCGTCGGTCAGGAACAGCACGCGGTCGGCGTCCTCGATCGCCAGCCGCGCCTGCTGCTCGGCCAGCCGCGCCATCGGGTCGTCGGATTCGGGGAACAGGCCGCCGGTGTCGACCACCATGAAGCGGCGGCCGTCGTACTGGGCATAGCCGTACTGGCGGTCGCGCGTGAGGCCCGGCAGGTCGGCGACCAGCGCGTCGCGCGTGCCGGTCAGGCGGTTGTAGAGCGTGCTCTTGCCGACATTGGGCCGGCCCACCAGGGCCAGGACCGGCAGCCTGGTGGGTTCGGCGTTCATTTAGCTGCGCGGCGCGACATCGATGGCCGAAATGCGCCCGGCGGCGGTCATCACGTACAGGCGGCCCTCGCGCGCCACCGGCGGGGTGGCGAAGCCGGGGCTGACGCCGCGCGGGCGCGGCTCGTTGCGCGGGTTGCCGCGGCCGCCGCCGGCGATGCGCTCGCGCGCCACGATGCGGCCGTCCTGCGGCGCCAGCCAGTGCAGGTAGCCCTCGCGGTCGGTGACGACGGCGTAGCCCTGCGTCTCGGCCGGCTTCGACACGTAGCGGTTGAGCAGCCCTTCCTGCTTCCAGAGCTGCGCGCCGGTCTGCGCCTCCAGGCCCCACAGCACGCTGTTCTCGTCGGACACCACCAGCACCGACCCGACCATGGCGAAGCCGGTGTAGCTCTTGATGCTGCGGCGCCAGCGCACCTCGCCGTCGTCCAGGCCGATGGCGGCCAGCTCGCCGCCGAAGCTGGCGGCGTACAGCAGGCCGTCGCCGACCAGGAGATCGGCGTCGATGTCGGTGATGCGCTCCAGCTCGGAGCGGCCGGTCGGAACCGCTATCGCCTCCTCCCACACCGGCTGGCCGTCGGCCACGCGCACGGCGACGATGCGGCCGTTGTCCAGCCCGGACACGACCAGGTCGCCGGCCAGCAGCGGCGTGGACAGGCCGCGCAGGGTCAGCGGCGGCACGCTGCGGTCGAACGCCCAGACGCGCGCGCCGGTGTCGGCCGAAAGGCCGAACAGCTTGCCGTCCACGGTGCGCGCGACCACGACGTTGCCGTCGGAAACCGGCGTCGCCAGCACCTCGCTCGACAGGCGCGTCTTCCAGGCCAGCGCGCCGTCGGCGCGGCGCAGCGCCAGCACCTCGCCGTCGAGGGTGCCGACCAACACCAGGTTGAACGCGACGCCCGGGCCGGCGACCACGCGCGCGCCGGTCGCCGTCTCCCAGATCCGCTCGCCGGTGTCCGGGTTCAGGGCGTAGACGTCGCCCTCGACGTCGGCGCCGAACACCGCGTCCGGCTCGACCGCCAGGCGCAGCTCGGCGTGATAGCCGCGCGTGGCCTCGCCCGCGTCCGCGTCCCACACGATGCGCGTGGACAGGCGCGGGTCGGCCACCGGTTGCAGCGGCGCCGGTTCCTTGACCTTGCCCTTGCTGCCGCAGGCGGCCAGGAGGAGTGCTGTCAGCAGGACGATGTGGGCGCGCATGGGCTCAGCCGTTTCCGACCGCGTCGGGCGCGGCGTCGGCCAAGTCGTCCAGCTTGCGCCGCAGCTGCTCGCGGCCGGCCTCGCCCACGCCCAGCTCGAGGGCTTTCTCGTAAGCGGCGCGCGCGGCGCCGCGGTCGCCCTGCGCCAGGCGGATGTCGCCGCGCAGTTCCTCGTAGAGACCGGCGAACTCGCCCGCCCGCTTCGCGTCCAGCAGCTCCAGCGCCTCGTCCGGCTTGCCTTGCGCCCAGACCACGCGCGCGCGGCGCAGGCGCGCCAGCGCCTTCAGGCCGTCGTCGTCGGCGTGCTTGACGACCCAGGCCAGGCGCCGACTGGCGCTCTCCCAGTCGCCCTTCTCGGCCGCGCGGTGCGCCAGCAGCAGCGCGGCCTGCGCGCCATACGGCGTGGCGGCGAACTCTTCCAGCAGGCGGTCGCCGAGCGCGCGCACCTGGTCGTCCTTGCCGGCGGCAACCGCCTTCTTGAGGTCCTCGTACATCTGCGAGGCCTGCTCGGAAACGCGCGTCCGGTGCGACTGCCAGGCCTCCCAGCCGAAGATGCCGGCCAGGCCCAGCACGATGCCGGCGGCCAGCGGCCGCCAGTTCTCCTGCCACCAGCGCTTGAGTTCCTGGACTTGGGCTTCGTCGTCGTAGTGCGACATGGTTTTCTCTTAATTCGGTTTCAAAAGACCGGCCAGCCGGGCCGGCAGTTCGGCCCAGGCGCATTCGGCTTGCGGGATGTTTTCGCGCAGGGATTTTACTTGAACGACCTGGCGCGCGGCTTCCGCCTCCCCCAGCACCAGGGCGACGCGGGCGCCGCACTTGTCGGCGCGCTTCATCTGCGCGCCCAGGTTGCCGGCGCCGGCGTGCAGCACCAGCGGCAGCCGCGGCAGCGCGTCGCGCAGGCGCTCGGCCAGGGGCGCGGCGGCGCGGCGGCCGGCCTCGCCGATCCAGCACAGGTAAACGTCCGGCGCGTGGGTCGGCAGGTTCGGGCTCTGCGCCTTCATCAGGAGCAGCAGGCGCTCGACGCCGGAGGCCCAGCCGACCGCCGGCGTCGGCGAGCCGCCGAGCTGTTCGACCAGCCCGTCGTAGCGTCCACCGGCGCAGACCGTGCCCTGCGCGCCGAGCTGGGTCGTGGTCCACTCGAACACGCCCTTGGTGTAGTAGTCCAGGCCGCGCACGATGCGCGGGTTGACGACGTGCGCGATGCCGAGGTCGGACAGGCCCTGGCGCAGGCCGTCCAGGTGCGCGCGCGAGTCGGCGTCCAGGTAGTCCACGATCGCCGGCGCGTCGCGCACGATCGCCTGCGTCGCCGGCACCTTGGAGTCGAGCACGCGCAGCGGATTGATCGCCAGGCGCCGCTGCGAGTCGGCGTCCAGCGAGGCTTCGTGTTTCTTCAGGAACTCGACCAGCGCGGCGCGGTAGTTGGCGCGCGTTTCCGCGCCGCCCAGCGAGTTCAGCTCCAGGCTCAGGCCGGAGAGGCCCAGGCGCTTGAACAGCCGCGCGGACAGGGCGATGACCTCGACGTCGATGTCCGGCCCGGCCATGCCGTAGGCCTCGACGCCGAACTGGTGGAACTGCCGGTAGCGGCCGGCCTGCGGGCGCTCGTGGCGGAACATCGGGCCGGCGTACCACAGGCGCTGCTGCTGGTTGTGCAGCAGGCCGTGCTCCAGGCCGGCGCGCACGGTGGAGGCGGTGCCCTCCGGGCGCAGCGTCAGGCTGTCGCCCTCGCGGTCCTTGAAGCTGAACATCTCCTTCTCGACCACGTCGGTGGCCTCGCCGATGGACCGCTTGAACAGCTCGGTCCGCTCCAGCAGCGGCAGGCGGATCTCGCCGTAGCCGTAGGCCGCGAACACCTCGCGCGCACAGGCCTCGACATGCTGCCAGGCCGCCGAATCGGAAGGCAGGATGTCGTTGAAGCCGCGGAGGGACTGGATTCGGGCCATCGGAGGGTCTTGAGGATTGCGAATGAGGAGTCGCGCGCGGTGGGCGAAACGCCCTAGCCTTCCGTCTTCGCGGCACGCCGGGCCGCGATCTTCTCGCGCACCAGCTTTTCCAGCTTGTCCACCAGCTCGTCGTTGCGCGCCTTGTGCTGGATCGAGCCGTCCACGTAGATCGAGTTGGGATAGCCGCCGGCGACGCCGACCGCCGCCTCGCGCGACTCGCCCGGGCCGTTGACCACGCAGCCGATCACCGCCACGTCCAGCGGCTCGTCTATGTCCTCGAAACGGCGCTCCAGCTCGGCCACGGCCTTGACCACGTCGAAGTTCTGGCGCGAGCAGGACGGGCAGGCGATGAGATTGATGCCGCGCTGGCGCAGGTGCAGGGACTTGAGGATGTCCCAGCCGACCTTGACCTCCTCCACCGGGTCGGCCGCCAGCGACACGCGGATGGTGTCGCCGATGCCTTCCGCGAGCAGCATGCCCAGGCCGATCGCCGACTTGACCGCGCCGGCGCGCGCGCCGCCGGCCTCGGTGATGCCCAGGTGCAGCGGCTGGTCGATGAGCTGCGCGAGCTTGCGGTAGGCGAACACGGTCATGAAGACCTCGCTCGCCTTGAGGCTGACCTTGAAGTCCTCGAAGTTGTGGCGCTTCAAGATCTCGATGTGGCGCAGCGCGGACTCGACCAGCGCGTCGGCGTTGGGCTCGCCGTACTTCTCCTGCAGGTCCGCCTCCAGCGAGCCGGCGTTGACGCCGATGCGGATCGGGACGCCGTGGTGGCGCGCGCAGGCGATCACCTCGTTGACCTTCTTCTCGCCGCCGATGTTGCCCGGGTTGATGCGCAGGCAGTCCGCCCCGCCCTCGGCCGCGGCGATCGCGCACTTGTAGTTGAAGTGGATGTCCGCGATCAGCGGCATGTAGCCGACCTGCTTCTTGATCTCGCGGAACGCCGCGGCGGCGGCGAGCGTCGGCACCGACACGCGCACGATGTCGGCGCCGGCCTTCTGGCAGGCCTTGATCTGGGCCACCGTGGCGGCGACGTCCTCGGTGTCCGTGTTGGTCATGGTCTGCACGGAGATCGGCGCGTCGCCGCCCACGGCCACGCGCCCGACCATGATCTTGCGGGACTTGCGGCGCTGGACCTTGTGCTGACTCTGCATGGTGCTGACCTGCTGCGGCGGGAGTGGCGCTCCGCGCTTACGGGACCGTGAAGCGCGCCGTGCCGTTCTCGCGGATGTAGCGCGTGATGTCGATCGGCTGCCCGGCGTACTCCACGCGCGCCTGGGCGGCGTTGCCCAGGAACACGGTGTACGGCGGCTCGCCGTCCAGCACCTGGCGCTCGCCGGCACGGACCAGGCCGATCACCAGCGTGCGGTTGCGGCTGTCCTCCACGCGCACCCAGGATGGCTGTTCGAAACCGACCACCAGTTGGGTCGCCGGGACGCCGGCAGCCTTGGGCGCGGCGCTGGAGCCGGGCGACTGGATCGCAGGCGTCGGCGCGGCCGCGGCCGGCGTCTTGGCGGCGGGCGCAGGTGCCGCGGGAGCGGCGACGGGCGCGACGGGCTTGGCCGTCGCGGCCGGCGCGGAAGCCGCCGGCATCGACGGCAGCGGCTCGGCATCCGTCTCCGGCGCCAGGTCCTCGGCCGGCTCGGCCTCAAGCGCCGGCTCGACGGTCGGTGCGACCACCGGCGCGCCGCGGTCCGCGTTCCAGGCCAGGAAGCCGATCGCGACGGCGACCACGACCGCCACCGCGATGCCGGGCTTGAGCCGGCTCTTGCGCACGCCGGACGACACGCCGCCGGCCAGGATAATGCGGTTGGGCGTCGGCGGCGCCTTGGGCTTGACTCGCGCCTCGTACGCCGCGATCAGCTCCTGCTCCGACACCGGCAGCACCTTGGCGCACTTGCGGTAGTAGCCGCGCACGTAGACCGGCTCCTTGAGCTGGTCGAAGTCGTCGCGCTCCAGCGCGTCGAGCGTGTTCTTGGCCAGCTTCATCTGCGCCGCCAGGTCCTCCAGCGACAGGCCCGCGCGCTCGCGCGTGCGCCGGATGGTGGCGCCGGGGCTGATCAGGTTTTCGGAAGACACAACGTCCGCGCCGGTCGTGGCGGTCGTCTCGCTCATTGGGCACCCTTTCGCTTCTGCAACTGTTCGTTCTGGTCGGAATCGGGAAACTCGGTCCGCAGGCGGCGCTCGTAACGCACCGCCGCGACGATGTCGCCGAGCTGGCGCTCGGTCTGCGCGGCGATCCACAGCACCTCGGGCGTCGGCCGCGAGGCCGCCTCGTAGCGCTGCACGAAGGCGCGCGCGCGCAGGTAGTCCCCGGCATCGAAGGCGAGCCGCGCCATCTGCGCCAGCGCGTCCGGGAACTGCGGATTGATCTTGAGCGCCTCGCGCAAGTAACGCTCGGCCTTCTCGTTCTCGCCGCCGCGGCGCACGCACACGCCGGCGTTGGTCCAGGCCGCCTCGCGCGCGTTGTAGCGCGGGTCCTGCGCGGCCTCCAGGAAGTAGTCCTCGGCGTCCTCGATCTCGCCCTGACCGCACAGGAAGGTGCCGAAGTTGTTCTTGACCGCGGGGTCGCGCCCGTCCAGCGACAGCGCCTTCTTGTAGTGGCGCTTGGCCAGCGCGTTCTCGCCCTTCTGCGCGTACAGCACGGCGATCGCGGCGTGCGCGGCGGCGAGGTCGGGGTCCTGCTCGATGGCGCGCGCCAGCTTCTCCATGGCCAGTTCGAGCTGCCCCTTGCGCATGTAGTCGATGCCGAGCTGCGCGTTGAGGCGCGCCGCCTCCTTGAGGTCGACCTCGGACAGCGGCGGCGTCCCCGGCCCTTCCGTCACGCAGGCGGCAAGGCCGAGACCCAGGACCAGGCACAGCGCGCGCAGGCTCATGCCGGCCGCGCCCGCAGGATGGCCGGCGCGACCTTGACCGGGATGTCGCGCAGGCGCTGCTTCTGGCGCGACTCGACCTTGCCGACCAACTGGCCGCAGGCGGCGTCGATGTCGTCGCCGCGGGTTTTGCGCGTCGTGGTCAGGATGTGCTTGTCGCGCAGGATCCTGGCGAAGGCCTGGATGCACTCGGGCGCGGAGCGTTGGTAGCGCGCCTCCGGGAAGGGGTTGAACGGGATCAGGTTGACCTTGGCCGGCATGCCGGCCAGCAGCTTGGCGAGCTGGCGCGCGTGCTCGGGCCGGTCGTTGATCCCGTCCAGCATCACGTACTCGTAGACGATGTGCGTCTTGCGGTCCTTGCCCTCGGTGTAGCGGCGGCAGGCCGCCAGCAGCTCCGCCAGCGGGTACTTGCGGTTGATCGGCACCAGCTCGTCGCGCAGCTTGTCGTTGGGCGCGTGCAGCGAGACCGCGAGCGCGGTGTCGCAATCCTCGCGCAGGCGGTCCATGAACGGCACCAGGCCGCTGGTGGACACGGTCACGCGGCGCTTGGACAGGCCGAAGCCGAAGTCGTCGAGCAGGATGCGCAGGGCCGGCAGCACCGCGCCGTAGTTGGCCAGCGGCTCGCCCATGCCCATGAACACGACGTTGGAGATCACGCGCTGGTTCTGGAAGTCGCCGCCCAGGGCGCGCGCGGCGAACCAGATCTGCGCCACGATCTCCGCGGTGCTCATGTTGCGCGAGAAGCCCTGCTGCGCGGTGGAGCAGAACGAGCAGTCCATCGCGCAGCCGACCTGCGAGGAGATGCACAGCGTGCCGCGATCGTCTTCAGGGATGTAGACCGTTTCGATCGCCTGGCCTTCGGCCCGGCTTGGCGTTTCGACCGCCTGACGTTCCGGCAAGCGCAGCACCCACTTGCGGGTGCCGTCCTGCGACACCTGCTCCGCCACCTTCTCCGGCGTGCGGATGACGAAGCATTCCTTGAGCCGCGCGCGCAGCTCCTTGGACAGGTTCGACATGGCGTCGAAGTCGTCCAGGCCGCGCCGGTAGATCCACTGCATGACCTGGTCGGCGCGGTACGGCTCGAGGCCCATCCGCGCGAACTGGGCGCGCAGCGCGGCCCGGTCCAGGCCGAACAGATTCGTCGGTACTCCGGACTCGGTGCTCGGGACTCGGGCCGCTTCCATCTATGTCACTGAGTTCAGCGCGTGCGCGGGCACAGTTCGATCGCGCGGAAGAAGTACGCGATCTCGTTCTTCGCGTTTTCCAGGCTGTCGGAGCCGTGCACGGCGTTCTCGTCGATGCTGTTGGCGAAGTCGGCGCGGATCGTACCCTTGGCCGCCTTCTTCGGGTCGGTGGCGCCCATCAGGTCGCGGTAGCGGACCACGGCGTTCTCGCCTTCCAGCACCATCACCACGATCGGGCCGGTGGTCATGAACTTGACCAGGTCCCTGAAGAACGGGCGCTCGCGGTGCACCGCGTAGAAACCCTCGGCCTCGCCCGGCGTCAGGTGCTTCATGCGCGCGGCCACGACCTTGAGGCCGGCCTTCTCGATGCGCGCAATGATGTCGCCGATCGCGTTCTTGGCTACGGCGTCGGGCTTGAGAATGGAAAGGGTGCGTTCAACCGCCATGCTGACTCCGGAAATCCTGCGGACTGGGGGGAAAATGGAAAAAGACGGACCAAATCAATGAATTTTAGCTGGCGCGGGCACTTGCCAGCAATGTTTTTCAGGCGCGGCCAAGGGCGGAGCGCGGGCAAGAACCGCCGGCGGCGCCCCGCCCTTCACTCCCGCGCGACGGTGAAGCTCTCGCCGCAGCCGCACTGCCCCTGCACGTTGGGGTTGTCGAAGCGGAACGCCTCGTTCAGGCCCTCGCGGCGGAAGTCCACGGTGGTGCCGGCCAGGACCTCCAGGTGCTCGCGGCCGACCAGCAGCTTGGCGCCGTGCGACTCGAACACGACGTCGTCGGCGCGCTGCTCGTCGGCGTAGTCCAGCGTGTAGGCGAAGCCGGAGCAGCCGGCCTTGCGCACGCCGACGCGCAGGCCCAAGCCCTTGCCGCGCTTGGCAATTTGGGACTGGATGCGGCGGGCGGCACGTTCAGTAAGTTGCAGCGACATGGCGGTTCGCGGCGGCGGAGAGCACGGCGTTGAGGGCATCTTCGCCCAGGAGCGAACAATGGGCGCGCGCCTCGGGGATTTCAAGGGCCTGGCGGATTTCGGCGGCGTTCACGGCACGCAGCTCGGCCAGCGCCCGGCCCTCGGCGCGGCGCGCCAGCCAGGCGCCGACGGCCAGCGTGGTCGGGCAGCCGTAGGCGGCAAAGCGCGCAGCCGCGACCCGGCCGTCCACGATTTGCAGTTGCAGGCGCAGGCGCTGCCGGCCGGCCGGCGTGCCGGCCTGGGCGGTGAACACGCCGGGCGCGGATTCGGGCAGCAGGGATTCGGCGGGCTGCCAGAAGCGCTGCCAGACCCGCTCCCCGTACCCGTACACGTCCGGCGGGAACTCCCCCTCCCCTCGCGGGAGGGGGCCGGGGGGAGGGGGCGCCGTGGCGCCCGCCCCCCCACCCTCCCCCTCCCCCGCCAGGGGGGACGGAGACGTTTCCCCGGCGATCGCGCGCAAGCGCAGCACCTGTCGCACGACCCGCTCGGCCGCGGCGGCGACCTCGGCCTCGGTCGTGAACCGGCCGCACGAAAAGCGCAGGCTGGCGTTGGCCAGCCCGTCGTCGCGGCCCAGGGCACGCAGCACGTACGAGGGCTCCTGCGTCGCCGACGAGCAGGCCGAGCCGCTGGACAGGGCGAGGTCCGGCAGGGACGCGCGCAGCGCCTCGCCTTCCACCCCGGCGAAGCTGAGATTCACGATATGCGGCACGCGCGGCGCGTCGGCGCCGTTGAGGATCGTGCCGGGCAGGCGCAGCAAGCGCTTGCATAGGCCATCGCGCAATCCGGCGACGCGCGCCGCGTCGGCCGCCAGCTCCTGCGCCGCCAGCTCGAAGGCGCGGCCCATGCCGACGATCTGATGGGTCGCCAGCGTGCCGGAGCGCATGCCCTGCTCGTGACCGCCGCCGTGCATCTGCGGCGCCAGGCGAGCGCGCGGGCGGCGGCGCACGAACAGCGCGCCGATGCCCTTGGGGCCGCAGACCTTGTGCGCCGACAGCGACAGCAGGTCGACCGGCGTCGCCGCCAGGTCGATCGGCACGCGGCCGGCGGCCTGCGCGGCGTCCACGTGGAACAGCACGCCGCGCTCGCGCAGCAGCGGCGCCAGGCGCTCGATCCCGTTGACGACGCCGGTCTCGTTGTTCACCCACATCAGCGACACCAGAACCGTGTCCGGCTCCAGCGCCGCCAGCACCTGCTCGGGCGCGACGCGGCCGTCGGGCTGCGGCTTGAGGTAGGTGACGCGCGCGCCCTGCGTCTCCAGGTGGCGGCAGGCGTCCAGCACCGCCTTGTGCTCGGTGCGCGCGGTGACGACGTGGCGGCCGCGCGACTTGTAGAACTCCAGCGCGCCCTTGATCGCCAGGTTGTCCGACTCGGTGGCGCCGGAGGTCCACACGATCTCGGCCGGCTCGGCGCCGACCAGCGCGGCGACCTGCGCGCGCGCGCGCTCCACCGCCGCGCGCGCCTGGCGGCCGGGCGCGTGGTCCGAGGCGGGGTTGGCGTGCTGCTCGCGCAGGAACGGCAGCATGGCGTCCAGCACGCGCGGGTCGAGCGGCGTGGAGGCCGCGTAATCCAGGTAAATCATGCGTTCAAGGCGACGCTGGGCATGGCCGCGCCCAGGCTCGCCAGCAGCTCGCGCAGGCAGCCGGCGAAGCCGTCCGCCTCCGCCTCGGTGTTGTCCTTGCCCAGGCTGACGCGGATCGCGCACAGGGCGATGTCTTCCGCCACGCCCATCGCCAGCAGCACGTGGCTCGGCTCATCGGTGCCGCTGGCGCAGGCGCTGCCGGAGGACACGGCGTAGCCTTTCTTGTCGAGCAGGCCCAGCAGCGTGGCGCTGTGCACCGGCGGCACCGCGAACTGCACGGTATTGGGCAGGCGCGGCGCGCCGGCGCCGAACACGCGGATGCCGGGGATGCGCCGCAGCGCGGCCTCCAGCCGCTCGCGCAGGCGCAGCACGTGGGCCGTGCGCGCCTCCAGCTCCAGCCGCGCCAGCTCGGCGGCGGCGCCGAAGCCGACGATGCCGGCAACGTTCTCGGTGCCGCCGCGCAGGCCGCGCTCCTGGCCGCCGCCGTGCAGCAGCGGCTCCAGGTCCAGGGCGCGGTCCGCGACCAGCGCGCCGACGCCCTTGGGACCGTAGATCTTGTGGCTGGACAGGCTCATCAGCTGCGCGCCGGACTCGGGGAAGCTCAGCGGGATCTTGCCGGCCGCCTGCACCGCGTCGGCGTGGACCACGGCGCCGGCCGCATGGGCCAACGCCGCGATCCGCGCGAGGTCCTGGATCACGCCGGTCTCGTTGTTCGCGATCATGCAGCTCACCAGGGCAACCCTGCCGCGGGCGAGCTGCGCCTCGAAGGCGGCGAGGTCCACCCGCCCCTGCCCGTCCACCGCGACGGCTTCGACGGCGTGCCCGTGCGCCGCCAGCGCCTTCATCGGCTCCAGCACGCAGGGATGCTCGACCGCGCTGTACAGCAGCCGCTCGCGCGGGTGGCGCGCGGCGATGCCCTTGACCGCGAGATTGTTGGCCTCGGTGCCGCCGCTGGTGAAGATCGCCTGGCCGGGATCGGCGCCGGCCAGCGCCGCGACCTGCGCGCGCGCCGTCTCCACCGCGTCGCGCGCGGCGCGGCCGTAGCGGTGCTGGCTGGACGGGTTGGCGTACGGCCCGGACAGGAACGGCAGCATGGCCTCCACCACGCGCGCGTCGGCGCGTGTGGTGGCGTTGTGGTCGAGATACGCCGGCATCGCTACAGCGCCTTGCGCTCCTTGACCGCCGGCTCGTGCGCCTGTTCCGTACCCGCGGCTTCGGCGCAGAAGTCCGGCAGCTCCAGCTTCTTCAGCTCCAGCTCGGGCATGCGCGAGTCGAGTTGGTGCAGCAGCTTGCACACGCGCACCAGGCGGTCGTCCAGCTCGTGGATGTGGTCGAGCATGGCGCCGATGGCGTTGGCCACCGGGTCCGGCATGTCGCGCGTGAGGCCGTAGGCGTCGAAGCCCATGCGCTTGGCCAGGGCCACGACCTTCTCGGACGGCGCGCGCTGCTCCTGCACCACGCGCGCGGGGATGCCGACCACCGTGGCGCCGGGCGGCACTTCCTTGACCACCACCGAGTTGGAGCCGACGCGCGCGCCCTCGCCGACCGTGAACGGCCCCAGGATCTTGGCGCCGGCGCCGACGACGACGTTGTTGCCGAGCGTGGGGTGGCGCTTGCCCTTGTTCCAGGACACGCCGCCCAGCGTCACGCCGTGGTACAGGGTCACGTCGTCGCCGATCTCGGCGGTCTCGCCGATCACCACGCCCATGCCGTGGTCGATGAAAAAGCGCCGGCCCAAGCGGGCGCCGGGGTGGATCTCGATGCCGGTGAAGAACCGCGCCACCTGCGACACCATCCGCCCCAGCCACTTGAAGCCGTGCGTCCACAGCCAGTGGCCGATGCGGTGCGCCCAGATCGCTTTCAGGCCCGGATAGCAGGTCAGCACTTCCCAGGTGGACCGGGCCGCGGGGTCGCGGTCGAACACGCTGCGGATGTCTTCTCGGATGCGGGCGAACATGGGCGATCTCCAAGGGCTCGATTCTACGCCGACCCCATGCGAGTCGAAGGCCGGATTGCAGGCGAAAGGCCACCCCGACGGTTCAAGCCGCCGGCTTCTTGGTCCCGATCCGCCGTTCCTTGGGTTTTTCCATGGTCGACACGACCCCGCGCAGCATCGCCAGCTCGTTGCTGTCCGGCTGCGCGCGGTTGAACAAGGTGCGCAGGCGCCGCATCAGGGCGCGCGGGTTGGTCGGATCGAGGAAGCCGGTCTGCAACAGCGCGCGCTCCAGGTGCTCGTAGAAGCGCTCCATGTCGGCCGCGGAGGGCGGCGCGTACAAGGGGTGATCGCGCTTGAGCGAAACGCGCGGCGCCTCCGGCAGCGCGGCCTTGCGCAGCTCGTAGGCGAAGATCTGCACCGCCTGCGCCAGGTTGAGCGAGCTGTAATACGGGTTGGCCGGCACGATCGCCGCGGCGTGGCAGCGCAGCAGCTCCTCGTTGGACAGGCCGGAGCGCTCGTTGCCGAACATGATCGCGACGGAAGCGGTTGCCGGCAGCGCACCCGCCCGCTCGGCCATCGCCCACGGCGTCAGCGGCTCGTCGCCCAGGTGGCGCGGGCGCGCCGAGGCGCCGACCACCCAGGCGCAATCGGCCACCGCCTCTTCCAGCGTCGCAACCACGCGCGCGCGCTCCAGCACCTCCAGCGCGCCGGAGGCCTGCGCCCGCGCCTGCGGGTGGCCGGACGCCGCGTCGTAGCGATCGGGCGCCACCAGCACGAGCTGCGACAGGCCCATGTTCATCATGGCGCGCGCCGCCATGCCGATGTTGCCGGGATGCTGCGTGCGCGCCAGCACGATGCGCGTGCGCGCCAGAAGGTCGGGTTCGGTGTTCATGCTGTGCTAATGTACTGTGCTCTTTTCCGGTTCTTTAATTCGTCATGCATCCGCTGGTCAACATCGCCGTGACCGCTGCCCGCGCGGCCGGCAATTTCATCATGCGCCACCAGGAGCGCGTCGAGCAGCTCAACGTCACGCGCAAGAGCCGCAACGACTTCGTCTCCGACGTGGACCGCGGCGCCGAGGCCGAAATCGTCAAGGTGATCCGGCGCAACCACCCCGACCACGCGATCCTGGCCGAAGAGGGCGGCGCCGACGGCTCCGGCGACCATGTCTGGATCATCGACCCGCTGGACGGCACCACCAACTTCCTGCACCGCTTCCCGCATTTCGCGGTCTCCATCGGCATTCAGGTCAAGGGCCGCCTCGAGCACGGCGTGATCTACGCACCCTGCACGCAGGATCTCTACACCGCCTCGCGCGGTGCCGGCGCGATCCTGAACAGCCGGCGCCTGCGCGTCAGCAAGACCACCAACCTCGACGAGTGCCTGATCGGCACCGGCGTGCCGATCCGCGGCGGCGTGACGCTGGACACGTATCTGCCGATGCTGCGCAACGTGGTGGAAAAGACCGCCGGCGTGCGCCGCGCCGGCGCCGCCGCGCTCGACCTGGCCTACGTCGCAGCCGGCCGGCTCGACGCGTTCTGGGAGTTGAACCTCAAGCCCTGGGACATGGCCGCGGGGCTGCTGCTGGTGCAGGAAGCCGGCGGCGTGACCGGCGAGCTGTTCGGCGCCGGCGACCCGATGGAAACCGGCAACGTGCTGGCGGCGAATCCCAAGCTTTATCCCATCTTTTCCGAGCTGCTGCGTCCCGCCAAGCCCGACGCCTGAAAAGGGTCGCCGGCCGAACCGGACGCCTGACCGCCGGGCGTCTGGTTGGGGCCGGCCGGGCAGGCCCGCTGGAGACGCCGTGAATACGTCCCTGTAGGCTCGCCGGCCGCATCCATGCGGCCGAACGCTCCCGCGAACCTGCCCGGCCGTCCCTCGATGTGCGAGGGCATCCCAAAAGCTTCAGGGCATGCCGTCGGCTTCTTCCTCCGCCTTGGGCGGCAGCAGGTCCTCGCGCGACACGCCCAGCGCCACCGCCAGGCTGGTGGAGACGTAGATCGAGGAGTACGTCGCCACGATCACGCCCACGATCAGCGTCACCGAGAAGCTGTGCACGCTGGGGCCGCCCAGCGCGAACAGCGCGGTGCAGACCAGCAGCGTGGTCAGGTGGGTGATGATCGAGCGCAGCAGCGTCTGGTTCACCGACAGGTTGACCACGTCCTTGATCTCGGCGCGGCGCATGGCGATCAGGTTCTCGCGCACGCGGTCGAAGATGACCACCGTCTCGTTGTTCGAATAGCCGATCAGGGCCAGGATCGCGGCCAGCGTGGTCACGTCGAACTCGACCCAGGCGGCGGACAGGAAGCCCAGCGCCATGATCGCGTCGTGGATCAGCGCGGCGATGGCGCCGGCCGAGAACTTCCACTCGAAGCGGAACATGATGTAGAGGAAGATGCCGATGAAGGCGAACAGCAGCGCCAGTCCGCCCTTCTCCGACAGCTCCTCGCCGACCTGCGGGCCGACGAACTCGATGCGCCGCAGCTGGATGCCCCTGGCCTCCGCGCCGAGCGCGCCCAGCACCTGCGTGCTGACCTGGGCGGAGCCGGTCTCCGCGGTCAGCGGCAGGCGGATCAGCACGCTGGACGTGCTGCCGAAGTACTGCGCCACCGCGCGCTCGAAGCCGCCTTTCTCCAGCTCCTCGCGCACCTCCGACAGTTCCACGCCCTGCGGATAGCCGACCTCCACCAGCACGCCGCCGGTGAAGTCGATGCCCAGGTTGAGGCCGCGGGTGAACAGCAGGATCAGCGAGGCGACGGTCAGAACCAGCGACACGAGCAGGCCGGTCCTGCGCTGGGACATGAAGTCGATGGTGGGGACTCGTGCAAGGATTTTCATAGCGATTCCCCTTACCAGACCGGGACATCCGTTAGCTTGCGGCGCGCGAACGCGAGCTGGGCCAGCGCGCGCGAGCCGACGATGGCGGTGAACTGCGAGGTGATGATGCCGATGGCCAGGGTGATGGCGAAGCCCTTGACCGCGCCGGCGCCGAGCGCGAACAGCACGACGGTGCCGATCAGCACGGTGATGTTGGCGTCGGCGATGGTCAGGAACGCGCGGTCGTAGCCGGCCTGGATCGCGGCGTGCGGCGAGTTGCCGGCGCGCAGCTCCTCGCGGATGCGCTCGTAGATCAGCACGTTGGCGTCCACCGCGATGCCCATGTGCAGCACGATGCCGGCGATGCCGGGCATGGTCAGCGTGGCCTGCAACAGCGACAGCACCGCGATCAGGACCAGCAGGTTCATCACCAGCGCGGCCACCGCGAAGAAGCCGAACACGCGGTAGTAGAACATCATGAAGACCGCGACCAGGGTCAGGCCGAGAGCGGCGGCGGCGAAGCCCTGGCGGATGTTGTCGGCGCCCAGGCTGGGGCCGACGGTGCGCTCTTCGACGATCTCGACCGGCGCGGCCAGCGCGCCGGCGCGCAGCAGGATGGCGAGGTCGTGCGCCTCCTTGCTGGTCAGGCCGGTGGTCTGGAAGCGCTTGCCGAACACGCCGCGGATGGTGGCGATGGAGATGATTTCCTCGATCTCGCGCTTCTCGCGCACCGGCTCGCCGCGGGCGTTGTAGTTGGTGGCGACTTCGGTCTCGCGATACAGCACCGCCATCGGCTTGCCGACGTTCTTCTCGGTGAAGCGCAGCATGGACTTGGCGCCGGCGCCGTCGAGCGTGACCGAGACCGCCGGCGTGCCGGACTCCTGGTCCACGGTTGCGGCGGCGTCCACCAGCTGGTCGCCGCTGGCGATGACGTCCTTCCTCAGCAGCACCGGGCGGCGGCCTTCGCGCGTGTAGAACAGCTCGCTGCCGGCCGGCGCGATGCCGCTGGCGGCCGCCTGCTCGGCGCTGTTTTCCTCGTCCACCGCGCGGTACTCGAGGGTGGCGGTGGCGCCGAGCAGGTCCTTGACCCGCGTGGTGTCCTGCACGCCGGGCAGTTGGACGACGATGCGGTTGGCGCCCTGGCGCTGCACCAACGGCTCGGCGACGCCGAGCTGGTTGACGCGGTTGCGCAGCGTGGTGAGGTTCTGCTTGACGGCGAAATCGACGATGCGCCGCGCCTCGGTCTCGGACAGGCGCGCTTGCAGCGTCGGCGTCGCCGCGGCTTCCGGAGCGGTCAGCGCCAGCTCGGGGAATTCCCGACCGATCGCGCGCTGCGCCTCTTGCAGCCGCTCGGCGTCGGGGAACTCGAGAATGACGGCATCCCCGGCCTGGCGCCGGGCGGAGTAACGGATGTTCTGCTTGCGCAGCCAGGCCGGCAGGTCGTTGACGTAGCGCGCGACCGCCTTGGTCTTGGCCTCGTCCACGTCGACGTCGAGCAGGAAGTGCACGCCGCCGCGCAGGTCCAGGCCCAGGGCCATGGGCTCGGCGCCGATCGCGGCGAGCGCCGCCGGCGTCTTCGACGCCAGGTTCAGCGCCACGACGTAGCCGCGCGGCAGCTCGCGCTTGAGCGCGTCGGCGGCCTGCAATTGCACGGTCTCGTCCGGCAGGCGCACGACCCAGTGCTGCGCCTCCAGCCGCGAGGACAGCGACGCAAGACCGGCGGTCGCCAGGGCCTTGTCCACCGTCTGGCCGAAGTCGGCCGGCAGCGGATCGCCGCTGGCGGTGGAGATCTGCACCGCCGGGTCCTCGCCGAACAGGTTGGGCAGCGCGTAGACGACGCCGAACAGCAGCGCCGCGATGAGGACGGCGTATTTCCAGGCCGGGTAGGACTTCATAGGAATCGGGCGCCTTCGAGATTGGACGTCATCCCGGCCGGTGACGGGCCGGGAGCCGGCGGGCACACGGAAGCGTTCAGCCGCCCTTGAGCGTGCCCTTGGGCAGCACGCTGGTCACGGCGGCCTTCTGCACCTTGACGCCGACGTGCTCGGCGACCTCGATGGTCAGGAAGGTCTCGCCGATGTCGGTGACGCGGCCGGCCAGGCCGCCGCTGGTGACGACCTCGTCGCCCTTGGCCAGCTTGCCGAGCATGTCGCGGTGCTCACGCGAGCGCTTCATCTGCGGCCGGATCAGCATGAAGTAGAACAGCACGACCAGGACGATCAGCGGCAGGAACTGCATCAGCGCGCCGGGCTGCTGCGCCGCCTGCTGGGCGTACGCGGGAGAAATCAGGAAATCGAGCACGGGAAAACCCCAGGGAGCAAAAAAGAGCCGCGAATTATGCCGCGCGGGCGCCCGAAGCGGTAGTTGCCGGGCCGCCCGGCGGCCGCGTGGGAGGTTTCAACCATCGCGCGGTCTCACCAAACGGCCGGTGTTAGGCTGCAACCGTCGTTCGATGGAGCGCGCCATGTGGCAACCCGCAGCCGACGCGGGCGTCCGGCGCCGGTGGACCTCGCCGCCGGCGGTCGCGGCGGCGCTTATCACGCTGGCGCTGGCCGGCCTGCTCGGCGTGCGCACCTGGGAACGCTACCAAGCCTTGCAGAAGATCGCGGCGGTCCCGTTCGACATCGACGAGGCGATGAACCTGGCCGGCCGCCAGGTGCCCAACGAGGTCACCAGCTTCTACTTCTTCGTGCTGGACACGCCCACCAGCCTGCGCCGCGACGCCGAGGAGCTGGCGACCAAGATGCAGGCGGCGGCGCTGGAGCACGACTACCTGGGCATCACCGGCCCGGACCCCAACCGCAACCTGCGCACGGTGCTGCGCGCGCTGGAGGCGGTGCGCGGCAAGGACCTGCGCGGCCTGGTCGTGATCTACTTGGGCCCGCCGGATCACCGCCGGCATCTGTCCGCGCCGATCGCCGGGTCCGGCGCCAGGTTCCTGTTCGTCGAATTTCCGCGCGGCGCTTCGATCTAACCGCCGTCCGGGGCTGTGCTAGCCTTGGCGCCCCCAAAATCTGCCCCCGGAGCCCGGCATGGCCAGCTACAAGGCCCCCCTGCGCGAGATCCAGTTCGTCCTGCACGACGTCCTCGACATCGAACAACTTGCCGCCCTGCCGGACTTCGCCGACATGGTCGGCCGCGAGACCGTGGACGGCGTGGTCGAGGAAGCGGCCAAGCTGATCGAGGAGAAGATCGCCCCGCTCAGCGCCAGGGGCGACGCCCAGGGTTGCCGCTGGGAACAGGGCGAGGTGCGCGTGCCGGAGGGCTACGCCGACGCCTATAAGTTGTACTGGCAGGGCGGCTGGGTCGGCCTGTCGTCCTCGCCCGAGTTCGGCGGCCAGGGCCTGCCGTACACCCTGTCCAAGGTGGTCGAGGAGATGCTGTGCTCGGCCAACGTCGGCTTTGCCCTTTACCCTGGACTCACCTCCAGTTGTTTCGAGGCGATCGAGGCCAACGGCAGCGAGGCGATCAAGCGGACCTACCTGCCCAAGCTCGCCACCGGCGAGTGGACCGGCACCATGTGCATGACCGAGCCGCAGGCCGGCTCGGACCTCGCGGCGGTCAAGACCAAGGCGATCCCGCAGGGCGACGGCAGCTTCCTGATCGAGGGCGGAAAGATCTTCATCACCAGCGGCGAGCACCGCATGGCGGACAACATCATCCACTTCGTGCTCGCGCGCCTGCCGGACTCGCCGCCCGGCATCAAGGGCCTGTCCACCTTCGTCGTGCCCAAGTTCTTCGTGAAGCCGGACGGCACGCCCGGCGAGCGCAACAAGGTGCGCTGCGTGTCGATCGAGCACAAGATGGGCATGCACGGTTCCGTGACCTGCACCATGGCCTTCGAGGGCGCCCGCGGCTGGATGGTGGGCCAACCCAACCAGGGCATCCAGAACATGTTCGTGATGATGAACCTGGCACGCATCATGGTCGGCTTCCAGGGCCTGGGCCAGTGCGAGCTGGCGACGCAGAACGCGATCCGCTACGCGCAGGAGCGCCGGCAGGGCAAGGCCTTCAACAACGGCGACGCGATCATCGAGCACCCGGACGTGCGCCGCATGCTGCTGACCATGAAGGCGCTGACCGAGGCGGGCCGCGTGCTGGCGTACGAGACCGCGCTGAACGTGGATATCGCCGCGCACCACACCGACGCCGCGGCGCGCGAGGCGGCGCAGGACTGGGTCGAGCTGACCACGCCGCTGGTCAAGAGCTTCCTGACCGACGCCGCCTTCGACCTCGGCTCGATGGCGGTGCAGGTGTACGGCGGCCACGGCTTCATCCGCGAGCACGGCGTCGAGCAGATCGTGCGCGACTCCAAGATCCTGGCGCTGTACGAGGGCACCAACGGCATCCAGGCCATGGACCTGGTGCGGCGCAAGCTGATGCTGCACAACGGCCGCCTGGCGCAGCGCTTCTTCGAGCGCGTGCGCAAGGACCTGGCGCTGGCCGGCGCCGACGGGCGCGACCTGGCGTTCCTGGAACGGCCGCTGTCCCAGGCGCTGGACGCGGTGGAGACGACCACGCGCTGGCTGCAGGAGTCCTTCAAGACCAATCCCAACGACGCCGGCTTCGGCGCGGTGGACTTCTTGAAGGCGTTTTCGCTGACCGCCCTGGGCTACAACTGGCTGCGCATGGTCAAGGCCGCGGCGAAGCAGCCCGACGCCGGCCTGCGCAAGGCCAAGCGCATCACCGCCGAGTTTTTCGCCGCGCGGCTGCTGACGCAGGTGCCGACCCTGTGCGCCAACGTGCGCCAGAACGCCGACAGCCTGATGCAACTCGAAGCGGAGCAGTTCTGAACCGGAAAAGGAGTTTCGAAATGGGCATCTACGATTTATCGGCCAAGACCATTGACGGCAAGGACCAGAAGCTCGACGCCTACAAGGGCAAGGTCGTGCTGGTCGTCAACGTCGCCTCCAAGTGCGGGTTCACGCCGCAGTACAAGGGGCTGGAATCGCTGTACCGCAAGTACAAGGAAAAGGGCTTGGTCATTCTCGGCTTCCCCTGCGACCAGTTCGGTCACCAGGAGCCGGGCGACGAGAACGAGATCAAGAATTTCTGCTCGCTCACTTACGACGTGAGCTTCCCGATGTACGCCAAGGTCGACGTCAACGGCCCGAAGGCGCACCCGCTCTACCAACACCTGAAGAGCGAGGCGCCGGGCATGCTGGGCACGGAAGGCGTCAAGTGGAACTTCACAAAGTTCCTGGTGGACCGCGGCGGCCGGGTGGTGAAGCGTTACGCGCCCACCGACACGCCGGAGTCCATCGAGAAGGACCTGGCGACGCTGCTGGCGTAGTTCTTACCTTGCCGCGAACGCCTGCAGGTTTTCGCGGAGGTAGGCGTCCAACGTCCGCGGCGGCTGGCCGGTCAGGCGCTCGATGTTGCCGTTGACCGCCGCGAAATGGCCTTGTCGGTACGACTGGTACAGGCTCACCAGGGCGTGCGCCAGCCAGGGATCGGCGCCGACTCCGCGGAAGGCCTGTTCCGCGGCGGCGTCGGTGACGTTTCCGTATTCGACCTTGCGGCCCAGCAGGCCGGACAGCAGGGCCGCGATGTCCGCGTACGAAAACGCTTCGCCGCCGGTCAGTTCGTACACGCGCTGCTCATGGCCGTCCTGCGTCAGGACCGTGGCGGCGACGGCCGCGACGTCGCGCAGGTCCACCCAGCTCACCCTGGCGTCGCCGGCCGGCGCGTAGATCGGGTAGCCGTTGGCCACCGCGCCGCCGAACGAAGGCGCGAGGTTCTGCATGAAGCCGGTGGGTCGGATGAAGGTCGCCGGAATTCCGGCGCTTTCGATCGCGTGCTCGACGCGGCCGTGATCGCGCATGAAGGTCGCGGCCGAGGCCCGGTCGGCGAGGATCACCGATATCTTCACCAGCCGCCGCACGCCGGCGCGCTTCGCCGCCAGCACGGTATTCAGCTCCTGCAGCATCAGGCGGCTGGACGGCGCGGCCAGCAGGAACAGGGTTTCGATGCCGGCCAGCGCCGGCTCCAGGCTGGCGGGATCGTCCATGTCCGCCGTCACGGTGGCGACGCCCGCGCCCTCCAGCACCGCGGCCTTGTCCGGATTGCGCACCAGGCACTTGAATTGCGCTCCGCGCGCGTGCAGCTCGCGCACCACTTCCCGGCCGACGTTGCCGGTCGATCCCGTCACCAGAATCATGCTTTTCTCCTTGAGTCTTCGCCGCATCCTTGCATTTGTCGTGCCGCGACGCCCGGCAGACGCGCCGCGGACTTCACGCCGGTTCTTCAGCCGCGCCGCGGGCGGCGCCTTCGGGCGACGCGAGAAAGCTCCGGGCCCAGGAATCGAAGCGGGACTCCTCGATGGCCTGGCGCATACGCCGCATCAGATTCTGGTAGTAGAACAGGTTGTGGTACGTGTTGAGCCGCGCGCCCAGGATCTCGTTGCACTTGTCGAGGTGGTGCAGATAGGCGCGCGAGTAATTGCGGCAGGTGGAGCAGGCGCAGGCGGGATCGAGCGGCCGCGGGTCGCTGCGATAGCGCGCGTTGCGCAGGCGGATCACGCCCTCGCTGGTGAACAGGTGCGCGTTGCGCGCGTTGCGGGTGGGCATGACGCAGTCGAACATGTCCACCCCGCGCGCGACCGCCTGCACCAGGTCGCGCGGCGTGCCGACACCCATCAGGTAGCGCGGACGGTCGGCCGGCATGGCCCCGGCAACGGCGTCAAGCACGTGCAGTCGCTCGCTCTCCGCCTCGCCCACCGACAGGCCGCCCAGCGCGTAGCCGTCGAAGCCGATTTTCGTCAGCCGCGCCAGCGACTCTCGCCGCAACTCGGCGTGCATGCCGCCCTGCACGATCCCGAACAATGCGCCCGCCTGCCCCTCGTGCGCCGTCTTGCAGCGCAGCGCCCAGCGCGCCGACAGCTCCATGGACGCGCGCGCCTGCCCGACCGTGGCCGGGTACGGCGTGCACTCGTCGAACTGCATCACGATATCGCTGCCCAGGGCATGCTGGACCTGCGTGGCGCGCTCAGGAGACAGAAAGACCTTGTCGCCGTTGACCGGCGATTGGAAGTGCACGCCCTCCTCCGTCAGCTTGCGCAGTTCCGCCAGGCTCCAGACCTGGAAGCCGCCGGAGTCGGTGAGGATGGGGCCGTCCCAGCGCATGAAGCGGTGCAGGCCGCCCAGTTCGCGGATCAATTGTTCGCCGGGCCGCAGCATGAGATGGAAGGTGTTGCCCAGGATGATCTGCGCGCCCAGCGCGCGCAGCTCCTCCGGCGTCATCGCCTTGACGGTGCCGTAGGTACCCACCGGCATGAACGCCGGCGTTTCCACCACGCCGTGCGCAAAAATCAGACGGCCCCGGCGAGCGGGGCCTTCGGACCGCAACAATTCGAATCGCATCCGCGAAGTTTAACGGCTACAGCGCATCGAGCGGACTGCGCACACCGCGACCTCCGCGGTTAAGCACGTGGGTATAGATCATGGTCGTGCTGACGTCGGAATGCCCGAGCAACTCCTGCACGGTGCGGATATCGTAGCCGCCGTCCAGCAAGTGCGTCGCGAAGGAATGGCGCAACACGTGCGGCGACACCGGCTTGGCGATTCCGGCCCGCTTCGCGGCGTTACGGACATGGCGCTGCACGACCTGTTCATCCAGATGGTGGCGGCGCTCGGCGCCCGAGCGCGGGTCCACGGAAATATCGCGCGCAACGAATACGTACTGCCAGCCCCACTCCCGCGCGGCATTCGGGTACTTGCGCGCCAGCGCGTCCGGCATCCAGACTTCCGCGCTTCCGTTCGCCAGGTCCGCCTCGAACAGCGCGCGTCGGCCGCGCAGATGATCGCGCAACACCGGCAGCAAGGCGTCGGGCAAGACAGTCACGCGATCCTTGCCGCCCTTGCCGTCCCGAACCACGACCTGGCGACGGTCAAGCTCCACATCCTTGACACGGAGGCGCAAGCCCTCCGATACGCGCATGCCTGTCCCGTAAAGCAGTCGAACCACCAGCCCCACCGCGCCATCGACGTGCGCGAGCAAACCTTCGACCTCGCGCCGCGTCAGCACCGTGGGAAGCCGCTTCGGCTTCTTCGCCCGTGTGACGCCCTTCATCCAAGGAAGATTGACCTCCAGCACGTCCTTGTAGAGGAACAGAACGGCGGCGAGGGCAAGGTTTTGCGTGTTGGCCGCGACATTGTGGTCAACGGCCAGGCTGGACAGAAACGCTTCGACTTCCGCCCCACCCATCTCGCGCGGATGCCGCTTGCCGTGGAACAAAATGAAGCGTTTAATCCAGTGAAGATAAGTTTCCTCGGTCCGCAGGCTGTAATGCTTCGCGCGAATCCGGGCCCGCACTTGGTCAAGCAAGCGCGGAGAATTCGGGGATGAGGTTTTTTCTGGCATGGCTGACGGACTTCCTTTTTGCTTTTTGTTTTCTTCCAGCGAGTTACGCTCGCCCGGACCAGATTATGCGTCACCACATTGCCAGATTAGCCGTCACTTTCAAAGTCTAGAAAAGCGTTAGGAATCAGATCATGGAATGGCAGGTACTCAAGAGCGTCTGTACCAATGCTCTCGCTTTTAATTCTCGCACGAGAGGTATTCCCGTCTTATTTGTTGGGGCGTTCGTTATCCTTTCCTCGCTGGTGTTGTCTCAAGGCTACATTGCGCAGCGAGGCTTTTTCGGCAGCCTGCCCTACATGAATATTGAAGTCACAGAAACGTATTACTTGAACATCAAGACGGGAGAGAAAGAACAGGTTGTTCTTTTTCGGCAGCCCCACATCATCAAGCGAACGGGCGTCTCAATTCCAACGCGGTATTTGGTTGTCCTTGGTCTCTTCATTGCACTTGGGGGGCCTGCACTTGCGTTTGCTAGTTCGTCGCGCTGATTCCTAATCGGGTAAGGGCTGACTGCTAGTCAGCCCTCCCCACACCACCCGGCATGCGGGTCCGCACCGGGCGGTTCCTGGCAGGTGACGCAAAGAAGTCGTCGCCGATTTCTCGTAACCGGTAACCCTGCGGCGTTCTGTTCTCCCGCGTGATGACCGGGAAAACTGGCTCCCGTTGGTTCACGACACGGGAGCGGGCAGATGGTGACGG
>JACPFV010000002.1 GCA_016182805.1 Gammaproteobacteria bacterium | reverse complement strand
GAAACGACCGTGTTCGCGACCTTGCGGCTGCGGCCGTAGTCGTGCTTCAATGAGGCCGCGGCGTGAACGCCGCGGAAACGGTTTGGAGCCGGTTTGTTACTTGTCCGGCGCCCCCTAGCTTCAATGAGGCCGCGGCGTGAACGCCGCGGAAACGCTAAGCCGGCAAGCCTCGGCCCCCGTTGACCCCAGGGCTTCAATGAGGCCGCGGCGTGAACGCCGCGGAAACCCGCATGGCGGCGATGCGCGGCAGAAAGCGGAGATCAGGCTTCAATGAGGCCGCGGCGTGAACGCCGCGGAAACCATGCTGTCGTCTTCGCTTTCGCTGTCATATGCCCAGCTTCAATGAGGCCGCGGCGTGAACGCCGCGGAAACGGCTCACTCGCAACTGGCTGTTTTTGCAAACACATGCGCAGCAATTGCGAGGGCTGTCAGTTTCGCCGCGATAGCGAACGGGCGCAAGGTAGAGCCGCCTTGCTGCGCGCGCCGTAACAACCTGATTGTTAAAGAGCTGGCGCCCTGCGAGCGCTGGCGGACTTTTCGGCGCCATACGAGCGCTCGCGGCGGGAAGGCAAAACAACGTCGCTCGATTCACACAATGGTCGGCTCCCTGGCCACCGCCTGGAATGTCTTGCCCAGGCTAATGACCCTGGGTTTGACGGAATCCGTCGGACCCAGGTCGAGCATCACGACATGATCCTGCCCGTTGACGATCAGGCCGTCCAGCAGTTCAACCAGTTCGGCTTGCCGGCGGGCAGAGAGCCGGCATTGGAAAATCGAGAGCTGAAGCCACTCGCCATAGCCCTTCATCAGCTTGAACACGCGCCGCAGTCGCTTGTCGTCACAGATGTCGTAGGCCACGATGTAGAGGTGTTCCTGCACGGGGCCTCAGCGGGTCGTGAAGTTGGGGTTTTCGATCATCTCGCCGAGCAGAAATCGGCCCAGCAGACGGCACTGGATCTCAAGCAAGCGGCGGTAACTCACGCGGTACCCGAACAGCGGGTGCGTAATTTCTTGCGATAGGCGCCGCTCGAACGTGGCAATGAAGCGCTTGCGCCCTTCGTCGCTGAGATTGACGCGCCCAGCCCCGCCGATGAAGTCGGTTGGCCGCACCTCGCCGTTGTTGATGGCCTGGATCACCGCCGAGTCGGCGATCAGCGGCCGGAACGGCTCCATCATGTCCAGCGCCAGCGCCGGCCGTCCGTAGCGCGGCTGATGGTAGAAGCCGCGATACGGGTCGAATCCGCAGCCGGTCAGCGCAACCGTCAACGTGCGGGACAACATCGCGTAAGCGAACGAGAGCAGCGCATTGACCGGATCGGTGGGCGGGCGCCGGTTGCGCTGAGTGAAATCGAACGCGAAGTTCGCCTCGCCCTCCCGCTTGATCAGATTGGCAAACGCGCCGAAGTAAACGGCCGCGCCATTGCCCTCGATGCCGAGCAGCTCTTGCAGACTATGTGCTCGTGCTGCGGTCCGGATCGAATGCTCCAGCTGCTCCAGCACGGGATCGGCGGGATCGGCCCCGCGCCAATTGCGGCGCAGCAGCACGCGGCAATTGACCAGCTTGGCGCGCACCCAGCCCTTGGCCAGCGCAAGACAGGCATTCTCGTCATCTGCGCCGCGGAACTGCGCGGTTCGCAACTCGACGTTCTTGTGCCCGAACCCGGCGGTGTAGCCCAGAAACCAGCCGCCGTAGCTGTGCCAGGCCACGGGGATCTCGCGCCGCATCAACTCGTGCAGCGTGGGCGTGGTGACATACACGTTGCCGTGGATCGAGAGCTGGGAAACCTCGGCGAGTCGCGGGCGCGAAACAACCTGGTCGTCGATGGAGATTTCCAGGTTATCGCCGGACTTGGCAACCTTGGCCTTGTGGGCCTGCACGTAAACCGGCAAGGATTCGGTCGCTCCGACGCCGATCGCGCGCGGCGGCGTCTGGCCGCGACGCAGAAAGTTGACCTCGTCCGGCAGGCAGATTCCAACCAGCGAGCATCGTGGACATTTGGGCGAGTCCTCCAGCGGCGGCGGGATGCGCCCCCCGAGCGCCACCCCGCGCAGGCCGTGCAGCGCGGAAAGCGTCAGCGCGCGCAACTCCGCATCGAACGCCACCGGCACTCGCTCGCGCGACTCCGCGAAATACAGCACACCCTCCGTGCAGGTGTAGCCGCAGTCTTCGAGGATGAGCCCCTGCACGCAGAGCTGCACACGCTCGGGATCGTACGCCGCCCGTGTGACATGCGGCCGCTTGCCGCGCTTGTAGTCCACTGGAATCACGCGGCCGTCTTCGGCTTCGATCAAGTCCAGCTTGGCGATCACGCCGAGCCGGTTGCTCGACAAAGTGATGGAGCGCGCATGGATGCGGGTTTCGGACTCGATGTCCTCCGCTGCCGGCAGCTCGCCGCCGGGCGCGTCAACGCGGCGGTGCTTGTAGCGCCCGTCCACGGTGTCGGATGAGTCCGCCCACTCGCCCTGCACCCACTCCAGATACGCCAGCCGCGGGCAGTAGCTGAACTCGTTGACCATGCGCGCCGGCAGCAGGGGCTGGTCGCCGGTCAACTCCGGGAACGGGAGCGGAAGTTCCTGCTGAGTGGGGCCGTCCACGGTCGGCGACGCTCGCTTAGGCTCTGTAAATAAATAACGGTAACAACTGACTTGGTAAACAACCGGTCCGACCAGGCTCTCGAACGCTGAACCCGTCACCTTTATTTCTTGCCGCCGCCTTAGCGTCTCCAGTCATCCCGCGCGAAGCAGGACGAGTCCGAAAAAGGCCGCTGAAGCACCGTGCCGTGCGGAGCAACTGCGATTCTACCTACCGGTATCTCGATCATCGTAAAGCACCCGTCGAATTAAACCCCTCATGCCTTGTTCGCGGTCGCGATTGCCGCGCGGCCAACGTCGGTCGTGCGATACCGCTGCTTCGAGCTTCGCGGCTTGTCCGGGATGGTCATCTCGAGCAGCCCGGCTTCGAGCAGAGGGTTCAGGACTTGGTCCCTGAACTTGGTCCGGTCCGTTCGACCCGACGGTCCCATGAGCTTCGCCAACGCGCACGGAACGTCTGCAAGTTCAAGCACTTGAACTTGGTGCGGACTTAGTGCCGACTTGGTGCCGACTTGGTGCCCACGCGGCACCAAGTCCCTTGCCCCCGCAACAACCTCCGCCCTGAACGTCACCGTGACCGCGCCCGAGAGCTGCGCGAACGTCGGGTCTGCGATGCCGTACGCGCGGCACGCCTCCATGACCCGGTTGGTGCCGCGGCCCCAGACCTCAATGGCGCCCGTCCGATGGAACGCGCCGGCGATGAGGGGGTTGCGCGGGATCGAGCGGTGCTCCTGCGTGAGCAGCTCGGCGCGCATGCCGGTTGGGAACTCGCCGATGCTGTGGATCTCGATGCGGTCGTCGAAGACGGCGATGGCAACGTACGAGCTCGGGTTGCTCACGTCGCGGTGGATGACGGCGTTGATGATGATCTCGCGCAGCGCCTCCGCGGGCACCGGCAGGCGGTCCTCACGGTTGATGGCGCCCGGTGGGAAGCGCGCGGACAGCGGCAGCGTCCGATCGAGCCACGCGATCGCCTCGCGGACCATCGCAAACGCGTGCAGGTACTCCTGCTTGTTGTCGAGAATATCGCCGGTGATCCTCGTGCCCCGGAAGCGCCCGAGCTTGAGCAGCCCCTGTGGGTAGTCGGGCAGGAACCTCGTCCCGTAGAGCATCTGCGCGGCCTGCGTGGCCTGCCCATCGACGCGCAGGCCGAGCCGGTCGAGGATGTCGCCGAGGTCCATACTCGTGCCGGCCGAGAGTCGCCGCTGCTCGATCGCGGTCTGCCGCGTGCGCAGGATCTCCTCGCGGTCGAGGTCTTCGAGCCGCACGCCCACGGCGGGCTGGTTCTCCCAGCGATGGCGGCTGTGGTTGCGATCGAGGAGCAGACGCGCGTACTCCTCCTGCGACATCACTGTGGTCGTCGAGCCCACGCGCTTGTACGGCCTCGACTCGAATACGAACGGCGCGTACTGCCGGGCGGGTGCGGCATCGAGCACGATCACCTGCCGGCCGTTGCCGACGTCCACGCGGCTCAGCTCGACGCGCGCGGGCGGCTCGAAGCGACCGAGCATCGCCGCGATGTCGCGCAGCGTGATGTCTGCGACCTCCTGGCCGACGAGCCTGCCGTCAGACCCGACGCCGATCAGCACCTTGCCACCGTCGCCGTTCAGGAACGCGCAGAGCGTCTCGCCCGCGCGCCGCAGCTCGGCGGTCGAGCGCTTGAACTCGAGCGTCTCGGATTCGCCTTGGGCGATGAGAGACTGGAGGGCGGCGAGGGTGGTCACGGCTGGTTCGGCTCCTGGACGGGCCGGAAGAGACCCAAACCGAAGTGGCTACCGTAACCCAAGCAGATCGGGCCTCCGACAGGGCTGTCGAAGGCGAGTCGAACGGCGAAGCAGACATCGATCAGCGGCTGCGGGCCGCGCAGCCTTCGGCGCACGAAGTGCCGGAGCGCGAGCGTCTCACCAGTCCAGTCGAGTACATCAACCTTGGCTGGCGGCAATCCTCGGACCTGCAGCTCCGCTTCGACTTGACCAACGAGAGACGATCGACCGCTTTTCTTGAGATGGCGGGGCGGAACGAAAGGCGTCGTGCTGACCCACGAGACCGCGCCAGTCGTCGGCCCGAGCAAGTCATTGACGGCTTGAACCATCCCGGCGCCAATGGCGCGCATGTCGTTCAAAGCGCCAACGCCTGCGACCGCGACCTGAAGCTCTCCAACCCCACCCTTCATGTATGTCCTGCGAAGGCTGCGCACGGCACGCTGCGCGCGCGCTCCGAGCCCCATCGGCGCGAAGAGGACGATGTGATCGAGTCGGCCATCGCCATCGAGATCGACCGGCAGAATGTGAGAGTGCTTGTGCCCCTTGAGCGGCTCACCCATCTCATCACGTCCGACGATCTCAGCGCACGGCTCGCCACCGAATCCGAGCTTGGAGACCAAGGCGCTATGGAGCAACTCGGCCTGTGGAAGAGTGCGTGCAACCGTCGGTAGCGCCGACTTCGAGCCGCTCGGTGTCGTGAGCGCGAGGAGCATCATCTCGACACGGTGTGCGTCCGATACACGCGGAGACGACGGTGGACCGACCTCGAGAGCGTTGCCTTCGCGCCAATATAGGGCCGAACGACAACCCGGGGCTCGACTCCACTTCTTCTCTTTCCACCAGGCAGTGTCGCGCTGGAGGCAGTCAACGAGATCGGCCGGGTATGCGCCCTGAATCTTCCTCTGCTGCGCCTGCGTTGGCTTCTTTCCAGCAGGGAGGCTGAGTTCCTTGATCGCGGCCTCGACTTCGCTTTTCCTCCAAGTCGCGTATTCAACGGGAATGTCAGGGGCGCTCAACGCAATCTGCTCAAAGTTCCGCCCGGGTCGAGCGTCATTCGAGTGAGGGAAAGCGCGTCCGGCCTGCGGGAGAGGAACGTCGTCTGAGATCGACTCCCCGAGCACCCAGCTCTCGCTGCGCCCCAGGTAACCAAGATGCGCGACGAGAACGTCGAAGATCTGCTGCGCTTCCTCATCGACCTTCGCAGGCCAGCGCACCCAAAGCGCGCCGTCGCCCACGTCGGCGAACGCGTCGAGTACGAGAGTCGTCTCCTCGCGCCCGTCCTTCATCTTCGTTGTCGGCATGTAGTGGCGCGAATGTCCGAGCGCCGCCTGGGGAAGCCGGTACTCAGGCAGGACGCTACTTAAAGCCTCGACGAGACGTTGACCTTCTGGCGGAACCTCGCCCCAGTGTTGCGTCGAGTAGCCACACGCGATCAGTGCGCGCACGAGCCGCCACGGGCTCGGCGGCCACTCGACGACGCCCTCGTTCACATGATGACCGCCGGGCGTCGCATGGTAGCGACCGCCAGGGAAACGCAAGACCATCGTTGGCATCAGTCCGCTCCACTGGTCTCGTCATCACTGCCCTTCTCGCTGTCGCCGCCATTCTTTTTCTTGGCTGGTTCGATCTTCGCGTCGTAGCTCGTCTCGGTCTGAACCATCGCGGACTTGTTCTTCTCGATGGAAGCGCGTAGATCGGTCTCGAGATCACCCAGGCTCGGCAGCTCGAAGCCATCGGGGCGAGTCGCCTTGGGGGCGCGCGTCACAGGTTCGAGGTCACACGCAGTGCGCAAGCGGAGATCCCCGTCCACGAGCTTGCGCAGGCGGTAGAGGCCGAGAAGCACGATCAGCCGTTCCGCGTCCTTGCCGAGGCCGTAGCCGCACACCTGGGCGAGGTCGAAGTTGACGTGGAGCACGATCTTCTCGGCGGTGAACTCGTCTCGCGCGAAGGGCACATTGCCGAAGCCCTTCTTCGTGTCGCCGCCCGGGTTCACGTGGTCGTTCTTCACGCCTCCCGACGCAGCCACGCGCACGCCGCTCGCCTCGATGAATGCAGAGAGGGCGCGCGCGACGCGCAGACGTCCACCTGCCAAGTCGGACTTCGCGAGGAACAAGCCATGCAACAGGCTGCCGACGTCGTACTTGAGGAGCACTTGCGCGAGCAGCTTGCGATTGATCGGTCCGCTTTCGAGCACTCCGAGATCCTTCTTGATCTCTTCCACGAACTTCGACTTCGGAGCCTCCAAGATGTACGGGCTATTCAGCCGGTGCGCCTCGAGCATTGTGTCCGTGAGGAACTTCCCGTCCTTCTTGATGGTTACGTGGCTGATGCCGGCGAGCGCCGCGACCGGCTTCTCGTTCACTGCATCCCACACCGTGGCTTCGAGGCGATTCGCCATGCTCTGCGCAGACTCGACGAGGAGTTTCTGACCTTCCTTCGTCTGGTAGGTCGCTGCACCAAGACTCGGGAAGCCGGTAGGTTGAAAGCGATCCCCCTGAACCGGTTGGAGGTCGATCGAGAAGAGCAGGCGGGTGGTGTTATCGAGTTGGCTGAGGTCGATGGTCATAGGGTCTCCGTGGAAGTGGGGTTCTGGAAGCGATCGGCCATCGCCGCGGCGACAGCAGGATCTATCGGAAAAGCAAAGGCAGCAGCCCAACGGCGCCCTGTCGTTGGGTCAGCGATCGCGGTGGCCAGGGGAGGACGAAGCCCGGACGCGCGCAGCCGACGGAGCGCGAGTTCGATCGCTCCCGCGGCATCGCCGGACGCAAGCCTCCTGAACATCGCAGGCTCGGTCGCGATGGTCCGCTCGCGAAACGCAAATGGGAGCCCGCACAGGCGCAGGGCCTCCCACGCCTCATCGGGTCGGTCGCCGTGCGAGTCGACCCGCACGGATGGCAGCCGCACGTATCGCCAGTCGAGCGCCATCAACGCACGCCCGAGCGTGACAACGCGCTCCAAGTCAACCTCGCCAGCAAGCAAGCGCGCGAGATCGTCGAGCCTCGCGCCCGCACCGTATTGAGCGACGAGTGGCAGCGTCCGGCTTCCTCTTTGCGAGGCCTCGATGAGGCGGCGCTCGACGAGCGCGACGAGGTCACTGAGCGGATCGCGACCCTTCATCACGACGCGCGGGTCGTTGATCAGCCGCTTGTCGGCGCCGATCGCGTAGCTCCAGCGCTTCGTCGGATCGATCGGGAGTGCGTGCGCGCGCACGGCGTCGAAGGGGCGCCTATCCTCATATCCGTATCCACGCGCCGCGCTTCCGAGGGAGAGGGCGAGTCGCCACTCGGAAGAGTCATCCGCCGCTGCGTCGAGCCAGCGCGGAGACAGCGTTGGGCATGGACCAACCTTGAACGCCGTCCCACTTGCCTGGGCTCGCTCCACTTCGTCGATTGCCACAAGCACCGACTGCCATCGCGTCGCCTCGGCTTCCCGTGTGAGCACATCGAACACGGCGTCCGAGAGCACACCCACGGACGCGGAGAACCGTGCGGGTGCATCGTCTGCTTCGCGCTGGAGGCGATCAAGCCAGCCGCCGATCTCATCGATCAACCGAGCGCGCGGATGGGCCGCAACCTCGATCTTCCCCAGCGGCACAGCGAGGTTGCTCTGGCCATTGCGCTCGAGATAGCCGTAGCGGACGAAGCCAGTTAACCCGCGGGCAACGCCCAGCGCCGCAATCGCCCTCGCGAAATCGAGTGGACGCCGAACCAACGAGCGACCGAGTTGCGCGCGTCCTTCTCCGAGGAGCGCACTCACGTCTTGCCAGCTCGCGGGACGCTCCCAGAGCGGCATCCACTGCTCACCCCGCGCGTCCTTTTCCTTTCCACGCGTCGCGTGCCCGACGGCTTGCGCTGCCACCGCGAAAGGAATCGCGGCGCGCATGTCATCTCGCGCCCCCAGCTTTCGTGTGGCCTGACCGCGAAAAGCGATCGCGCCTTCGAGCATAAGGATGAAGTCCCACGGGTTGATTCGGCTCCCTGCATCGGGGCCGGTCGTACCGTTCGCACCACCTGCGGAGCCTGGCAGGAATTGGCCAACGGCGGCGTCCAATAGCGCTGCTGAAGGTATCTCAAAGAGCGCAGTCTTCAGCAACGCCTTCGCCTGCGGAACCGGAGCGCCGTCGTCTGAGTTGAGATCGAACAGATCCCCAAGGCGCTGCATCGCGGCATTAGTGAAGTCGAGTCGCCCGTCGTTGCCGCCCGTCCCGAGGAGCGCGGGCCACGACGGTTCCCCTTCGGACGACAGCACCATCGCGGCATCCATCCAGTCGCGATGAGGTCCGCGCCACGCCAGTGCGAATGGGCCGTAGAGGTCGGCCTTGAGTCTCTTGAACTCCCGTTCGGCGGCGGCAAGCTCCCTTTTGTAGTCAGGATCATCCTTCGAGCGGGCCGGCTTCGCTCCCTTCTTTGCCTTGGTCTGATCCTTGAGTCGCCGTACCGTCGCGTCGGCTTCCGTGATGCCATCGAGTTGCGTCCGCGCCTCCGCGATTCCTCGACGGAACGCCTCGAAGCGAGGCGCACGCGAACCCTCGACGGGGGCAAGCCCTTTGTCATTCGCGGTGTAGAAGCCCGACCCCTTGTTCCATGGTGAGACAAAAGGCGTGGGCGCGTACTCGCCGAGGAAGAATGCTTCGAGCGCGGCCTCATCGAGCGTCGTGAGCAACCAAAAGCGCTGATCGCGCCAGAATCCGCGGACGTCGGAGTCCTTCTGCTGCGCGACGAGCCTCAGTATCCCGATCGCCTTGAGGTAGTGCGCGAGCGGCGTCGGTGCGCAGCCCGCGAGGGGGTGGAGATGGACCGTCATGGCGCGCTCCCCGTTCCCGTGATGAGCAATGGATCGACTGTCGTGAGCTTGGACGCGCGGCGATCGGCCGCAATGAGGAGCGCCTCCAAATAGGCGAGCGAGCCCGGGCCATGGGCACGCAGGAGCGCGGCTGTCCGATCGCGCCAGCTCCGCCCTGTGCTGGGAGAGAGGCCGAGCGCGGCAGGCGCGAGGGTGAGCGGGAGTGCCGGAAGCGAATTCACGCCATCGAGCGAGATCGCCGGAAGTTCATCACCATCTCGCACCCCTCGGATCGGCAAGCCGCGACCGTCGCGTGCGACGTACTCCTGATCCTTCGGCCCCGCGTGCAGCGCGGCGCGTACTTTCCCGTGGTGCGAGAGCACCAGATACGAGAGGAGATCGAACTCCGCGGCGGTACACGCGAGCACCCGCCTTTCGAGGGTCGTTGCCTCCGATCGGTCCGCAACCGGCGCCGGCACCTCACCTTCGCCGATGAGCGCGAGCGCCTCGACCCACGGACCAAGCAGCGCTGAATGCGTGGGCTCGTATCGCCGTAGTACGGCAAAGAGCGCGAGGCAACTCGCCAACTCGTGTCTGAAGCCTCGCCGCGTCTCACCATCCGCGCTCCGATACACGCACGGGGTCTGCCAAGCCCCTTCAGGCGCCTTCGCGAGATCGATGCGCGCCTGATACGGGCCTCGCGCCTCGATGACGGCTTGGAACGCAGGGTGCGCCTTGCCGAGGTCATGCCAGCACCCAGCGAGCTCGATCAGCTCGGCGACTCGCTCGGGCACGAGCCCTCCCGCAATCTGCGTCGCGAGTTGGCCGACCTCGGCGTTGTGGGTCGCGATCGTCTTGTAGGCCGCAGCGCTCAGCTCCTCGGTGTCTTCGAGATCATCGGCGGTGTCCTGCGCCGCCTGCGGAGGTGCGCTCAAGACAGTCACCGGAGCCTTGGATTCGGGATCGAACCCTCGGTCGTCGCGATAGCCGCCGGTATCGGCGGCCACACAGACGACGACGCCGGGAATGAGCGCCGCGCGCTCCGCGACCTTCCATTCGCCCTCGATCCAATCCCAGACCCACGCGCGACGTGAGGGCAAGAGGCGGGGTGCGGGCTTCTCCTTCGTCGCCTTGCCGCAGAGCCACTCTCGCGCCGCAAGGAACGGCACGCTGCACAGCTCCTCTCGCGATGGTTTGCGAGCCTTCGGGGGCAGCGGTGCGGGCTCTCCTCTCTTGGCTTGTGAAACGTCGAGCCAGAACACCGACACGTCGCGCTCCTCCCCGCTGCGGATGAAGGGGCTGACGTCGATGTCAGCGCCCGTCAGATCGGGCGTCGTGTCGAAGAGATCGTCGAGTTCACGGCGCAGAAGGAGCTGCTTGGGCTGATACGGATACAGATGCTTGCGCTGGTCGTCGGTCAGCCCTTGCTCGAAGGCCTCGATGCTGGCGATGCCGACATCCTTCGCCTGGGCCGCGAGGGTATCGATAGCCCCCTTCGCAGCGTCGAGTTCCTCCATGGAGTACGGCCTCGCCGTCTTATCGTCGTGACCACGATCGACCACCACCACGCTCCCCGAGCCACCGTAGCGCGCGCAGCGCCCGAAGCGCTGCACAAGGCTTGACCACGGCGAGAGCTCGGTGATGAGGGTTGTCGCGCTGATGTCCACGCCCGCCTCGACGACCTGGGTCGCGACGATGATGCGATCCACGCCCTGCTTGCACGCCTCTCTGCCGAGGAAGTCTGTCTTCCATGTGGCGCGCTCTTGTGGGCGATAGCGGCTGTGGACGAGCCGAAGATTCCTCGTGACGCCGAGCTTCTGGAGCGCCTCATAGGTGCGTGAGGCTCGATCGACCGTGTTGCAGACGACCAGCGTGATCCGCCCGTGCTCGCCGTCTTGAGACGTCTTCTCGTGGGCGTCCTTGATCGCCTTCGCGAAGGACCCGTCGTCGTCCGCTCCGATCGCTTTGATCTCGAGCACCTTCTTGATGGTGGCGAGACCAGCACCAAGGGCGCTCGGCGTAAGCGTCGTGGGGTTCGTCGTCCACGCGGCGTGGTGCACCGCGGTATCCACGCTCTTCAGCCACTCGGGCTGGAGCGTTGCACTCATCCACCAGCTCAGCCTCGGGCGAAGTGAGCTGCCCGCCTTCGCGTCATCGTCGAAGAAGGCTTGGAGCTGTGCGCTCGTCGCGAGCCCAACGTCCATGAGCTGAACCTCGTCGAGCACCCACAGCACGTCACTGCTGAGGAGGCCGAATTCCATCGGCCAGCGGGCGCGGGGTGCCGCATAGCCACGGTTGAGGGCGCGCGACAGCGCCATGTCCTGGGTCGCGATGAAGACCGCGTTCTCTTCGGGATAGAGGTTCCACTCGCCGCCTTGATCGACACCGCCCATCAGGAGATGTACCCCAACCTTGCCTTGATGATCCGTACCGGGTTGCCAGAGGATGTGCAATCGATCGAGACACTTCCGAACTTCGTCTGCGGTCTGCTCCACGAGCACGCGCATCGGCAGGGTCCAGATGAGGCGCCGGGGCCAACGATTGTCCTTTCGCTCGACGCGGTGATAGATCCACGCGCCGAGCACGCCGAGTGTCTTTCCGTAGCCCGTAGGGATTCGGATCACGCGCGAGCGCGGAACCTCGTCCTGGGCGAGCGCCTCCTGCCATTCTCTTGGCGTCATCGCGGCGCCAACTGGCCCCGACGCGAAGCGCGTGAACCACGTAGGGAACTCGCTTTGCGAGCTACTCACCATCTCACCCTCCCTCGCCACCGCGCGGCTGCGCTTCGTTCCATTGGTCGTTGCCAATCACAAGCATGCCCGGCTCGGCTCGCATGGCGAAGACGTCGTCCCGCGGTCGTCGAGCGCAGTACCGTGATCGATTGCGACCTGCATCTGCCAGCGGTACGGGGTGAATCCGCCGGTTGCGCTCTTGAAGAAGTCCGCGAAGGAATCCTCGCGCGATTTACCCGCCATGATGGCCTCCGTCCCCACAGCGCATCTGCGCGTCGGCCACACTGGGCCAACTCAGTTTGCTTGATGCGTCACTCGCTGTTGATGTTGCCGCGTGCATCTCCAGGCCGGCGTAGCTGGTAGTGCTGCGGAGGACCGCCCTGGATGTCGCTGCCTGGTTGCGTGCGGCCAGCGACAAGGAGTGCGATGAGGCCTCCGCCGCGTTGCGCCAGGTCATGGAACGGCACCGCGCGGCCTGAGTCACTCCGGCTCTCCGGAAGGAAGCAGTCCGGCGCATCGCCTGATCTCGTTTGCCATTGAATCGAATATTCGCTGCTCCCGCGCCAGCCACTCCGGCGGCAGTGGCTGGCCATCGAAGGCCATGCTCTGAGCCACGTGCCGCGGAACCGATTCAAGGCGTCTGGCTTTCCGCTCGGCCGGATGCAAGCTCCGCCAGCGATTAATTGCTTCTTTCCAGTCCACTTCAGTGGTCTCCGTCAAAATGTGTGAAGCAAGAGCAGAGCGGCGCCGCAACGTCAGCGCGCGCCAGCGTCGCTGTGGCTCGCGGCGGCTGCTCTCGTAGCTTGTCTTTCGCCACTGGGAGGTCGGCGGCGCGAAGCAGCTCGCAGCGCATGGCGCTGCTGGCCGAGGAGCAATTGCAGCAATTTTCGACGGATCATGGCCGGTCTCGGGGACGGTTCTGCGCACCACCCTAACCGGCGTCAGGTTCATATAGTGGACCCGAAACGGGCCGGCATCGCATCGGCCGGCGCTGCGTCGACGAACGCGGGCGCGCCGTAGACGCTCAGCGCCTGGCGCAGCCGTTGGATGACGGCTTTGCGCAGGCCGGCGGGTGCCAGCACTTCCACCTCCGGGCCGTGGCGCAGGATGTCCATCACCAGTTCTTCGCTGCGGTGGTAGGGCAGGCGGCGAGTCAGGCGGCCGTCGTCGTCGTGCGTGTCCTGTTGTTGCGGGTGCCAGGTTTCGGCGGCGACCCAGCGGGCGGCGTGGGCGGAGAAGCGCAGCGCGGCGGTGGCGGTCGGCTGGCCGGAGAAGATGCCGTAGCTGGTGGCGAGCGTTTGGTGGAGCTGTTCGGCGGGCACGTCCTGCGCCGGCTCGTCCAGCGCCTGCGTGGCGATGATGCGGTCAAGCGCGAAGGTGCGCAGGTCCTGGCGCGTGTGGCACCAGGCGTCGAGGTACCAATTGTCGCGGTAAAGCGTGAGGCGCTGCGGCGAAACGGTGCGCGGAGTCATGCGATCGTCGCTGCGGGCGTGGTAGTCGATCCGCAGTTGCCGGCGTCCCGCCAGCGCTTCGGCGACGACGGCGAACTGGGAGCCCGGACTGCGGGCGGCCATACGCAGCAGGCGCAGGCGCGAGCGCCAATCGGGAACGCCGATCCCACTTTTCTGCAGCAGCCTTTCGACACGGGCGCGGCAGGGCTTGAGCGCCTCGGACAGCAGGCCCAGCGGCTGTTGTTCGGCGACGGTTTCAAGCACCAGCAGGGCGGCGAGTTCCTGCGCGGTGAACCAGAGGCCCGGCAGCTCGAACGCGCCATCGCCCTCGTAGCGGTAGCCGCCGCGCTCGCGGTCGTGGATCAGCGGCGCCTGCAGGCGGTCGCGCATGAAGCGCAGCGCGCGCTTGAGCGTGGATTTGGTGCTTTTGTGCTCGTGCTCGCGCAATTCATCCAGCAGGGCATCGAACGAAACCCCGGTCGCGCGATGCGCGGACAGCAGACGGTGCAGCCGGAAGACCCGATCGAACTGGTCCACGCCTCCCCTCCCCGTGCCCCGCTAATGGGGTCTTGTTGGGGCGGAGTGTAACGATGGATCGCCGGGGCTTGTAGAGCAGTCTCGACTATCGGGCGGACCGCGCGTTCAAGAACGCCTGAGTCCCGATCCGCGAATTCTCGATCACAGTGTCGCGGTAGGCTTTGTACGAGGCGTACACGCGCTGCGTAAACGTGTCCTTGCCGGCGCTGGCGGCGACGACCTCTTCGGAGGTCTTCATCAGCGCCTGCAAGACCTCGGCGGGGAACGGCAGCAGCTTGACGCCGTGCTTGCCCACCAGCTCCTGCAGCGCGGCCTGGTTGCGCGCGGTCATCTCGGCCTGCATGGTCGTGGTCACGGCATCGCAGGCGGCGGCGACGATCGCCTGCAGGTCCGGCTCCAGCGCCTCGTAGGCCGGCTTGTTGACGATGCACTCCAGGGTCGAGCCGGGCTCGTGCCAGCCGGGGTAGTAGTAGAACTTCGCTGCCTTGTAGAGGCCGAAGGCCAGATCGTTGTACGGGCCGACCCACTCGGTGGCGTCGATCGTGCCCGACGACAGGGCCGTAAACAGCTCGCCGCCGGGAATGTTCACGGTCGTCACGCCCAGGCGCGCCAGCACCTCGCCGCCCAAGCCCGGAATGCGCATCTTGAGCCCGCGCAGGTCGGCCAGCGAATTGATCTCCTTGCGGAACCAGCCGCCCATCTGCGTGCCGGAGTTGCCGGCCGGGAACGGCACCAGGTTGAAGCCGGCGTACAGCTCGCGCCACAGCTCCAGGCCGCCGCCGAAGTACAGCCAGCCGTTCATTTCCTCGGCGGTCAGGCCGAACGGGATCGAGCAGAAGAACGGCGAGGACTCGGCCTTGCCCTTCCAGTAGTACGAGCCGCTGTGGCCCATCTGCGCGCTGCCCTGCGCGACGGCGTCGAATACCTCCAGCGCGGGCACGCGCTCGCCGGCGCCGTAGACGGTCACGGTCAGGCGGCCGCCACTCATCTTGGTGATGAGTTCGGCCACGCGGTTGGCGCCGGTGCCCAGGCCGGGGAAGTTCTTCGGCCAGGTGGTGTACATCTTCCACTCGCGCCGCGCCGCGGCAGCCGGCGCGGCCGGCCCCGCCGCGGTCCGGTTGCCCTTGCAGGCGGCCAGGCCGACGACGCTGCCGGCGGCCAGGCCCTTGATTAACTCGCGACGCTTCATGCTTGCTCCCTCGTCTTACTTGTAGAACGCCGGCTGCCCGGGCGGACGCCGGCGGAAACGCTTGTAGCCCCACCAGTACTGCTCCGGGCACTGGCGCACGCAGGTCTCGAAATCGGCGTTCATCGCCGCCGCCGAGCGCACCGGGTCCGGATCGCGAATGCCGTCGGACGCGGGCCGCAGGTGCACCACGAAGCCGCGGCCCCAGGGCAGGCGCTCGACCCACATGACGACCACCGGCACGTCGCAGGATTGCAGCACGCGGTGCACCAGCGTCGGCGTGTGCGCCGGCACACCGAAGAACGGCGCGAACACGCCGCGGCCGGCCGGCGGATCCTGGTCCGGCATGAAGTAGACCCCCTTGCCTTGCGCCAGCAGCGCGACCGTCTGCGCGGTGACGCCGCCGCCGACGGCCGGCACCAGGCCGGCGCCAAAGCGGGTGCGGCCGCGGATCGACAGCTCGTCGACCGCGCCGTCCTGCGGCTTGTAGATCCCGGCTAGCGGGTACGTCTCCGACATCGGGATGGCACCGGCCTCGAAGCAGCCCTGGTGCAGCGTCAGCAGCAGCATGCCGCGGCCGGGCTTGATCGCTTGCTCGAACGCGTCGAGGCCGCGGAACTCTCTCACCAGCGCGCGCACGCGCTCCGTGGCGCCGAGCCAGACCATCGGCGTCTCGCACAGCGATTTCATCTCGTGTCCGAGCGAGCGGCGCGCCAGGCGGCGCTGCGCGCGCGCCGCTAGGTCCGGGAAGCAGGCGCGTACATTGCGCAGGGCCACGCCCCGGCGCCCGGTGGGCAGCAGCCACAGCAGCCAGCCGATGAACGCGCCCAAAGCCTGCAACACGGGCAGGGGCAGCCGGGCCAGGATGTGGAACAGCAGGCGCATGCGGGATGTCCGGTCGGGCAGCGGAACGGCCCGGATCGTTTTTTCAGCCGCGCATTGTAGACGGCAACGCCGAAGACAATAAAAAAAGCCCGGCATTTGACTGCCGGGCCATGGGAGGGAGGAGAAACCATCACCTTGAACCTGCCTTCAGAACCGTCCTGGTATCCTGAAGCCACTGTCCAAGGCACGCGATCCTGCGTTCCAGCTCCGTCCTTGGAGCGGCGGCCTCTGCCATCCTGGCATCCCTGTCCTTGGCCACCGCGGGACAGAGTATTGTCCTTTTGGAGTCCGATTTCAGTCGGCCACACTAGACAGCGGATGTAAGAAACGGCTTACAAAAGGTGACGACTTGATCGGGTTGCTCCAGCGCGTGGGTTCGGCGGCGGTGCGGGTGAACGGCCACGAGGTGGCGTCGATCGGCCGCGGACTGCTGGTGCTGGTCGGGGTGCAGGCGGCCGACGCCGAGGCGCAGGCGGCACGCCTCCTGGAGCGCCTGCTGGGCTATCGGGTCTTCCCGGATGCACAGGGCCGGATGAACCTGTCCGTGCGCGATGTCGGCGGCGGCGTGCTGCTGGTGCCGCAGTTCACCCTGGCGGCGGACACGCGCAAGGGCACCCGCCCCAGCTTCACCCCGGCGGCGGCGCCGGAGCGCGCCCGCGCGCTGTTCGAACACCTGTTGGCGCTGGCGCGGCAGGCGCACGCGCCGGTCGGCGCCGGCGTGTTCGGGGCGGACATGCAGGTCAGCCTGATCAACGACGGGCCGGTCACGTTCTGGATCGAGACCTGAGGGCGACGCACTTGATTTCGGCCGCCCCCGGGGTATGCTAGCGGCCCTTTTGTGCAGGGCAACACGGCATGGTCGGCCGCAAAGCCACCGTTTCCCGGAACACCAAAGAAACCCAGATCAAGGTCGAGATCGCGCTGGATGGCACCGGCCAGTCGCGCTTGGCGGTGGGCATTCCGTTCCTGGAGCACATGCTGGAGCAGGTCGCCAAGCACGGCCTGGTGGACCTGGCGATCGAGGGCAAGGGCGACGTCCACATCGACCACCACCACATGGTCGAGGACATCGGCATCACGCTCGGCCAGGCGCTGGACCAGGCGCTGGGCGACAAGGCCGGCATCCGCCGCTACGGCCACGCCTACGTGCCGCTGGACGAGGCGCTGTCGCGCGTCGTCGTCGACCTGTCCGGCCGCCCCGGCCTGGAGTACTTCGTCGAGTACCCGCGCGCGCGCATCGCCGACTTCGACGTCGACCTTTTCCGCGAGTTCTTCCAGGGCCTGGTCAATCACGCCAGGCTGACGCTGCACGTGGACAACCTGCGCGGCCGCAACGCGCATCACATCGCCGAGACCTGCTTCAAGGCCTTCGGCCGCGCCCTGCGCATGGCGGTGGAGCCCGATCCGCGCGCGGCCGGCGTGCCGTCCACGAAAGGCGTTCTGTAACACGCCCCGGAGCCGGACCATGACCGCGATCGGCGTAGTGGACTACGGCATGGGCAACCTGCATTCGCTCGGCAAGGCGCTGGAACGCGTCGCGCCGGACCAGCGCATCGTCGTCAGCTACGACCCCGAGGAACTGCTCAAGTGCGACCGCCTGGTGCTGCCCGGCGTCGGCGGCGTGCGTGCCTGCATGAACGAGTTGAAGCGCCTGGAACTGAACCAGATGGTGACGGAGGCCGCCGGCCGCGTGCCGCTGCTGGGCATTTGCCTGGGGATGCAGGTGCTGCTGGAGTGGAGCGACGAGAACAACGGCGTGCCGGCGCTGGGCCTGTTCCCCGGCAAGGTCGTGCGCTTCCCCGACCCGCCGGCGGCCGGCATCGACGGCCAGCGGCTCAAGGTCCCGCACATGGGCTGGAACCGCATCACGCAGACCCGCCCGCACCCGATCTGGGCCGGCGTGCCGGACGATTCCTGGTTCTACTTCGTGCACAGCTATCACGCCCAGCCGAAGTACAAGAAACACACGCTGGGCACCGCCGACTACGTGCACACCTTCGCCGCCGCGATCGCGCGCGACAACATCGTCGCCTTCCAGTGCCACCCCGAAAAAAGCCAGGCCGTGGGCATGCAGGTGCTGGCCAATTTCGCCAACTGGAGCCCTTGACTCCGTGCATCCGAGCGGCCTTGCCTTCGGCCGTCAATTGGTGCAGATTCAATTCATAGCTCAGGGCCTTCCGAAGCACGCCAACCATCCCCGGCCGTCCCAACGAATAAGCCGTCGGTCCGTCCCCGCGACAACCCCGCCCGATCCCGCCATGCTGTTGATCCCTGCCATCGACCTGAAGAACGGCCAGTGCGTACGCCTGCGCCAGGGGAAGATGAACGACGTCACCGTCTTCTCCGACGACCCCGTTTCCATGGCCAAGCGCTGGGCGGACGAGGGCGCGCAGCGGCTGCACGTGGTGGACCTGGACGGCGCGATCAAGGGCCTGCCGGTCAACATCAAGGTGGTCGAGCAGATCGCCGCGGCGGTCGACATCCCGGTGCAGGTCGGCGGCGGCGTGCGCACCGAGGAAACGGTGCAGCGCCTGCTCGACGCCGGCGTGCAGTACGTGATCGTGGGCACCAAGGCGATCAACGCGCCGCACTTCCTGCACGACCTGTGCCTGGAATATCCGCGCCACATCATCGTCAGCATCGACGCCAAGGACGGGCGCGTCGCGCTCAACGGCTGGAGCAAGCTGACCGCGCACGGCGCGATCGAGACCGCGCAGCACTGCGAGCGCGACGGCGTGGAGGCGATCGTCTACACCGACATCGCCCGCGACGGCATGATGGACGGCTTCAACGCCGAGGCCACGCGCACGCTGGCGCGCTCGCTCAAGACGCCGGTGTTCGCCTCCGGCGGCATCACCAACCTCAAGGACATTCACCTGCTGCGGGAGCTGGAAGTCGACGGCGTGACCGGCGCGGTGATCGGCCGCGCGCTGTACGAAGGCAGCCTGACGCTCAAGGACGCCCTCAAGGCGCTCTCCTGAGCACGCATCGCGCCTCCAAACCTATATGCTTGCCAAGCGGATCATCCCCTGCCTGGACATCGACCGCGGCCGCGTCGTCAAGGGCATCAAGTTCGGGGACGTGCAGGACGCCGGCGACCCGGTCGAGGTCGCGCGCCGCTACGACCAGCAGGGCGCGGACGAGCTGGTCTTCCTGGACATCACCGCCAGCGCCGAGGCGCGGCCGATCCTGTTCCAGACCGTGGAGCAGGTCGCCGAGCAGATCTACATCCCGCTGACCGTCGGCGGCGGCGTGCGCACCTGCGCCGACGTGCGCGCCCTGCTCTCGGCCGGCGCGGACAAGGTATCGATCAACACCGGCGCGGTGGAGAACCCCGACTTCGTGACCGAGGCCGGCGACCGCTACGGCGTGCAGGGCATCGTCGTGGCGATCGACGCCAAGCGCGTCAGCAAGAAGAAGGAAAACCCGCGCTGGGAAGTGTTCACCCACGGCGGCCGCAAGGCCACCGGCATCGACGCCGTCGAGTGGGCGGTCAAGATGGTGCAGAAGGGCGCCGGCGAGCTGCTGCTGACCAGCATGGACCGCGACGGCACCAAGCAGGGCTACGACGTCGAGTTCCTCAAGGCCGTGACCGACGCGGTGCCGGTGCCGGTGGTCGCCTCCGGCGGCGTCGGCACGCTGGAGCACCTGTACGAGGGCTTCGCCAAGGGCGGGGCCGACGCCGTGCTCGCCGCCAGCATCTTCCACCAGGGCACCTTCACCGTCGCCGAGGCCAAGCAGTTCCTGGCCGACAAGGGCGTGCGCGTCCGGATCTGAAGAGGCCCCTGCGGGGCCGCGGCTGTACACTATTGCCATGACCGCCCCGCAAGATGTCCTGGCACAGCTCTACGCCACCCTCCTTGAACGCAAGCAGGCCGACCCCAAATCGTCCTACGTCGCCAGCCTGTACGCCAAGGGCCTGGACAGCATCCTGAAGAAGGTCGGCGAGGAGGCCACCGAGACGGTGATCGCGGCCAAGGGAGCCGACCGCGGCGCCCTGATCCGCGAGCTGGCGGACCTGTGGTTCCACAGCCTGGTGCTGATGGCGGCCAAGGACATCACGCCGGCCGAAGTCGGCGCCGAGCTGGCGGGACGGATGGGGCGCTCCGGCCTGGACGAAAAGGCCGCACGAACACGGTAATTCGATCGAGAGATTTCGACATGGGAACCCTGAGCATCTGGCATTGGCTGATCGTCCTGGCGATCGTGGTCCTGATTTTCGGCACCAAGAAGCTGCGCAACATGGGCGGCGACCTCGGAGCCGCGATCAAGAACTTCCGCGGCGCGATGAAGGACGGCGAGACCGAGGCCGACAAGAAGCCCGACGAACTGACGCAGCAGAAGACCGACGCCGGTACGCCGCCGAAGACCTGAGCCGCTGATGTTCGACTTCAGCTTCGCGGAGCTGCTGGTCTGCTTCGTGGTGGCGCTGGTGGTGCTGGGGCCGGAAAAGCTGCCCGGCATCGCCCGCGCGCTCGGCCGCTGGACCGGGCAGGCGCGCGTGTATCTGCGCAACCTCACCTCCGAACTGGAGCGCGAAACCCAGGCCGGCGAGTTCCGCAAGCAGGTCGACGAGGTCCGGCAGGCCTTCCAGGAGCCGGCGCAGGCGGTGCAGGACGCCGCGCGCAAGCTGGCCGACACTGCGTCCAGCGCGTCCTCGCCGGCGGCCGGGCCCCAGGGCGGCGGCCCGCCCAAGCCGTGAGCGCCGAACTGCCCGGCGGCGAGCAGCCGCTGCTCGCCCACCTGCTGGAGCTGCGCAGCCGGCTGCTCAAGAGCCTGGTGGGCATCGCCCTGTGCTTCCTGCCGCTGGCGTACTTCGCGCGCGACCTCTACTCGCTGCTCGCCGCGCCGCTGCTGTCGCTGATGCCGGAAGGCTCCAGCATGATCGCCACCGAGGTGGCGACGCCCTTCATCACCCCGTTCAAGCTCGCCGCGGTGCTGGCCTTCGTCGGCGCCCTGCCCTGGGTGCTGTACCAGATCTGGGCCTTCGTCGCGCCGGGCCTGTATCAGAACGAGCGGCGCCTGGTCGTGCCGCTGCTCGCGTCCAGCACGCTGCTGTTCTACCTGGGCGTGGCCTTCGCCTACTTGCTGGTCCTGCCGACGGTGTTCAAGTTCCTGATCGGCGTCGCGCCCGAAGGCGTGACGGTGATGACCGACATCAGCAAGTACCTGGACTTCATCCTGACGATCTTCGTCGCCTTCGGCCTGGCCTTCGAGACGCCGGTGGCGATCGTGCTGCTGGTCAGGACCGGCTTCGTCACGCCGGCGCAGCTGCGCGCGCAGCGCGAGTACGTGCTGGTCGGCGCCTTCGTGGTCGGCGCCATCTTCACGCCGCCGGACGTGCTGTCGCAGATCCTGCTGGCGGTGCCGGTGTACCTGCTGTACGAGCTGGGAATCGTCGCCGCGCGCTGGATGGTGCCCGGCGCGCGCGAAGTCGAGGCCCAGCGCCGCGAAACGCTCGCGCCGCGCGAGTAGCCGGCACCGGGTGCCCGCCCCCAATCCTTGTATTCCCGCGCGGAGCCGCCTCCGTGTCCATGCGGAGCGGATCGTCTTCCATCTTAAAGTGAGAACCATTATCATTCGTATGAAATTCCCATTTTCTCCGGACACCCGATGCGCTCTCTCGCCGCCCTCGCCCTTGCCGCCGCGCTCGCCGCGCCGGCCTACGCCGAAGTCCCCGAATTCACCCTGACCATCCGCGACCACCGCTTCGAGCCGGCGGAACTGACGGTGCCGGCGGGGCAGAAGGTCAAGCTCAAGGTCGTCAACGCGGACGCCTCGGCGGAAGAATTCGAGAGCCACGAGCTGAACCGCGAAAAGGTCATCCCCGGCAATTCGAGCGCGAACATCTTCGTCGGCCCGCTGGAGGCCGGCACCTACCCGTTCTTCGGCGAGTTCCACGCCGACACCGCGCAAGGCAAGCTGATCGTCAAATAGGAGCCGCCCCATGCTCGCCACGGCCCTGGTGGTGTTCCGCGAAGTCCTGGAGGCGGCCCTGGTCATCGGCATCGCCTGTGCCGCCACGCGCGGCGTGCCGCGCCGCGCGACCTGGGTCGCGCTCGGCATCGTCGCCGGCACACTCGGCGCCTGCCTGGTCGCCGGCTTCGCCGAAGCGATCGCCGACGCGGCCTCCGGCATGGGCCAGGAGGTGTTCAACGCCGGCGTGCTGCTGGCGGCCGTGCTGATGCTGGGCTGGCACAACGTCTGGATGGCGCGCCACGGGCGCGAGATGGCGGCGGAGATGAGCCGGATCGGCCGCGACGTGCAGTCCGGCGCGCGCCCGCTGTACGCGCTGGGCGCGGTCATCGCGCTGGCGGTGCTGCGCGAAGGCTCGGAGGTGGTGCTGTTCCTCTACGGCATGGCCGCGGGCGGCTCGACCTCCGCCGGCCTGCTCGGCGGCAGCGCGCTGGGCCTCGCCGGCGGCGCGGCGATGGGCGCGATCCTGTACTTCGGCCTGCTCAAGGTGCCGATGCGCCATTTCTTCACCGTGACCGGCTGGATGATCCTGCTGCTCGCCGCCGGCATGGCCTCGCAGGCCGCCGGCTTCCTGATCCAGGCCGATCTGCTGCCGCCGCTGGGCGCGCGGATCTGGGATACCTCGCATCTGATCTCGGCCCATTCGCTGGCGGGCCAGGTGCTGCGCGCGCTGGTGGGCTACGAAGCCTCGCCGGCCGGCACGCAGCTCGTGTTCTACGTCGTCACCCTTCTGACCATTGGAAGCGCGATGAAACTGTTCGGCCGCCCCCTGTCCGCGCGCGCCGCCGTCGCGGCCCTCGCCCTTGCCGCCGTCCCCGCCCTCATGCCCGATCCGGCGTACGCCGGCCCGGCGGACAAGGTCTATCGTCCGGTGGTCGAGCTGGGCGAGACCGAGTTGGAGTTCCGCGGCGGCTACATCAAGGACGACGGCCCGGCCAATACCGCGCAGGCCTACGTGTTCGACCTCGGCTACGGCTTCACGCCCTGGCTGTTCAGCGAGATCGTGGCGGAAGTGGAAAAGGAGCCGGGCGGAAGCCTGGAGGTCGAGGAGCTGGAGTGGGAGAACATCATCCAGCTCACCGAGCCGGGGCAGTACTTCGTCGACTTCGGCCTGTTCGCGGAAGCCAAGGTGCCGCTGGAAAGCGGCCTGCCGTACGCCCTGGAGATCGGCCCGATGTTCCAGAAGGAGATCGGCCGCACCGTGACCAACCTCAACGTCCTGGCCGAACGCCAGTTCGGCGACAACGCCGACGGCGAGACCGAGATCGGCTACCGCCTGCAATCGAGGTACCGCACCGGCGCCCCGCTCGACGTCGGCGTGCAGGCCTTCGGCGAGGAGGACGCGCACCTGGTCGGCCCCGCCCTGTTCGGCCAGGCCCAGCTCGGCGGCGGCAAGAAGCTCAAGTACGACGCCGGCCTGCTGTTCGGCGCCACCGACGACGCCGAGGACCTGCGCGTGCGCTGGCAGGTCGAGTACGAGTTCTAAGGCGCGTATCGCGCGCCTTGTCCCGAGGGAGGCCCGCACAGGGGCCGACATTCGGGGCGAAGCGTCGCGCCGGAAGAAGGGGCCTGCGGGCCCCTTCTTCGTTTGGGCCGCCCCTGGGTTTCCGCACCGGGTTAGGATGCCGGACGCAAATTTCCGGGAGCACGTAAATGGCATACGCGCTTGAGGGCAAGGTGGCGGTCGTGACCGGCGCCGGTTCGGGCATCGGCCGCGCGCTCGCGCACAATCTCGCGTCCAAGGGCTGCAAGCTCGCGCTGGCGGACATCGACGCGGCAGGCCTGCAGGAAACCGCCGCCGGCATCGATACGGAGGTGCTGACGCAGAAGCTCGACGTCGCCGACCGTGCCGCGGTCTACGCCTTCGCCGACGCGGTCAAGGGGCGCTTCGGCACCGCGCACGTCGTCGTCAACAACGCCGGCGTCGCCGTGTCGCAGACCATCGCCGATCTCGGGTACCAGGACTTCGAGTGGCTGATGGGCATCAACTTCTGGGGCGTGGTCCACGGCACCAAGGCCTTCCTGCCGATGCTGCTGGCGCAGGACGAGGGTGCGGTGGTCAACATCTCCAGCGTGTTCGGCCTGTTTGCCTGGCCGGCGCAGGGCGCGTACAACGCCGCCAAGTTCGCGGTGCGCGGCTTCACCGAGTGCCTGCGCATCGAGCTGCGCGATACCGACGTCAAGGCGATCAGCGTGCATCCCGGCGGCATCAAGACCAATATCGTGCGCAACGCCCGCGTCCACGTCGACCACCGCGGCCGCCGCGACGCCAAGGCCCTGGCCGACGAGTTCCAGCGCCTGGCCCGGACCACGCCGGAGAAGGCGGCGCAGATCATCGTCGATGGCATCGAGCGCGGCCGCCCGCGCGTGCTGGTGGGGCCGGACGCGGTGCTGATGGACAAGATCCAGCGCCTGATGCCGGAAAGCTATTCCGGGGTGCTGCTCAAACTGTCGGAGCGGCTGAGCAAGTAAGATGCGGCCGCCCAGCCTCTCGCAGTGGAGCGGCGGCGGCAAGCTCTTCACCCACCGCGGCCACGCGGTGTTCTACCGGGAGAGCGGCCGCGGCGGCGCCGGCGCCGCGCTGGTCTGCATCCACGGCTTTCCCACCGCGTCCTGGGACTGGCACCGGCTGTGGCCGGCGCTGTGCAGGGCCTTTGCCCAGGTCTACGCGCCGGACATGATCGGCTTCGGCCTGTCCGCCAAGCCGACCGCCTACGCCTACTCGATTTTCGACCAGGCCACGCTGCACGAGGAACTGCTGCGCGAGCGCGGCGTGACGCGCGTCCACATCCTGGCGCACGACTACGGCGACACCGTCGCGCAGGAACTGCTCGCGCGGCACGAGGAGCGCCTGGCGCGCGGCGACCGCAGCCTGGTTGTCGAGTCCTGCGTGTTCCTGAACGGCGGCCTGTTCCCGGAGGTGCACCGCGCACGCCTGGTGCAGAAGCTGCTCGCCTCGCCGCTCGGCCCGCTGGTGGCGCGGCTGATGAACGAACGCAGCTTCCGCCGCAGCTTCGCCGCGATCTTCGGCCCGCGCACACGGCCCAGCCGCGAGGAACTGCGCGAGTTCTGGAGCCTGATTGCGCACAACGACGGCCGCCTCGTGTTTCCCAAGCTGATCGGCTATATGGCCGAGCGCCGCGCCCATCGCGAGCGCTGGGTCGGCGTCCTCCAGAAAACGACCGTGCCGCTACACCTCATCGACGGCCCGCAAGACCCGGTCTCCGGCGCGCACATGGTCGCGCGCTACCGCGAACTGGTGCCGAAACCGGATGTCGTCGTGCTGCCGGGAATCGGCCACTATCCGCAGGTGGAAGATCCGGCCGGGGTCGAAACCGCGTTCTTCGAGTTTCACGGGCGAATAAGGACGTGAATATGCCGCCGGTTGACTTTCTACCCCCCCCCCCTACCTATACTCGGTGCACGCTTTGCGCTTGTACCGCTGTCGCCTCAAGGATAGAGACTCACGCAAGCCGAGAACGCGGGCGCTTCGCCCCGTTGCAACTTCGAGCACAAAGGGAGCGTTGCGCGTGGCCCCATCGGTTGGCTGCGAAGAAGAATAAGACAACCGGTTCTCCGTTACTGTCCGTTGAAAATTGCTGGCGTTTGGCGCGCCGGTTGTTTTCGTACACCACGTTGCTTGAGGAAAACAACAAATGAAACTCAGAGACATGTTGGTGCTGGGCGCTGTCACCGCTGCATTTGCCATGCCGTGGTCCGCTTTTGCGGATCAATATTTGCCGGTCACGGTCAGTTGCAAGGTCACGCAGGAGTTGTGCGAACGTCTGCCTCCGGGCGACGAGCGCGAGCTTTGCATGGCTGCGGCCGACTACGTTGATCCCCGCGTTGAGAATGCGTGCGATGACGTTCAAGACATCGTGCGACCAAACGCTCAAGCCGGAGCGGGTGCTGGCACTGGATGTTCGGACCAGTATCCTGGAGTTGCCCCGCTTCAGTGGACGGATGGCGACTTGGGATTCAAGCCGCCAGTTGGAGCGGGTTTGATGTGCTGTGATGTGATCCTCCTCTCGTAGTTGACGGGTGACAAGTAGTCGATCGACGAGTGCCGACGATG
>JACPFV010000023.1:1421-84123 GCA_016182805.1 Gammaproteobacteria bacterium | reverse complement strand
GTGCACTTCGTCAACCTGCAATACGGCAAGCGCAACGAGGAACTCGCCGCGCTGAAAGAAAAGTACGGCATCACCGTCCACGACTGGCCCGGCGCCGTCGAGGACCTCGACGACTTCGCCGCCCAGGTCGACGCCCTGGACGCCGTCGTGTCCATGGCCAACACCACCGTCCACTTCGCCGGTGCGCTGGCCAAGCCCGTTCTCACCCTCGTCCCGCTGGCCCCCTCCTGGCGCTGGCAGATCGACCGTGGCGAATCTCCTTGGTACCCCTCGATGCGGCTGTTACGCCAGGCTCCCGAAGAAACCTGGAAGCAGGTCGCGTCCCGCGCCCGCGATGAGCTGCACGCAATCTTGGCGGATGCGCCCGGCACAATCGCGACACCGCCGCCGCGCCCCCCTGCCTTGCATGACACGACATCTGTTGCCTCGCAGACGGATCGTTTGGCGTCCGATTGGCTTCGGCAAGCAGAGGGCGAGCTGGTCACGCCTTCAATTTCCTTGAAGGACTTTTGCGACCGGCTTTACGCCATTACTCCACGACTCCTGACCCTGCAAGGGCGGTTCACGACCGGACAACTGGATGACGTTCGCAACGCCTTGGCCCGGCGCCTCGATGCTGCCACCTTGGATCTAAACCTCGAATCCTTTGCCAAGCTCGCACAAGGCATCTACCGGATCTGGTGGGCCAGCAAACGGGATCAGGCATTCATGCCGATCGCTGAGATGTTTGCCCGACATGCCGGCCGCGTCGCGACAACGGCACGGAGTCCGAATCGCGCCCTTGATGGGATTTTCAATATCGGTTTCCAGATGGCATTCAAGACGTCTGACGACTGGCGACAGACGATGGCGTATCTGAACCGATCCTTGTGCCAGCCCTATTTTCACTACCTGGAACGCGTATACCCGGCATCGTCAAAGCCGAGGATTTTACAAAGCGGCCGCCCCCGCCGTATCGGGTATCTCACCTGGAGTTCTCAGCTCGAGGGAAGCTACGCATTGGGCCGTGTCGTCTATTCGATCGCGCGCGGACACTCGGAAACGATCGGTGAACAAAACCGGATTTTCGTTTATTCCCAAAACCAAAGCTCCGCGCATACCGAGCGGGCGTTCGCGGCGGTTCCAGGCGTGACCTTTCGGGATCTTCACAAGATCACCGACATCGCCGGTAAGGTGGCTGCCATAGCGGCGGACAAGATCGACGCGCTGGTGTTATCGGGTTTTGACGCCGACAGCTTGCGAATCGTGCAGGCACGGCCTGCGAGCGTACAGCTCTATATGCCGCTGGGTATGCACCCAATGGCCGCACCGTTCTTCGACGGCTATTTGCTCTACGAAAACCTGGCCGCCGACGCCCCGGCCCTCGGCGTCCCGATGGAGCACGCGAAGATCCTTCCGTGGACCCTCGATGCGCAATTCCTCTGCCCGGGCCGATCCGAAGCCGAGATCGCGCGCGCGCGCAAATCCCTCCCGGCCGGAAAGCCGGTCTTCGCCGTTTTTTGCAGGATGGAGAAAGCGACAATCGGATTCCTGGAAACGATGGCCGAAATCTTGCAGCGCCTTCCCGAAGCCGCGCTGGTTATAGCCGGCCCGAACGACAGGTCGCGGATTTTCGACTTCTTTTCAAGCCGCAGACTTTCCGACCGAGTCTCGCTCCCAGGGGAGGTTGATCCGCATGCCTATCATCACCTCATCGACGTGTTTGTCGACACGTTCCCAATGTGTGGGGGTCTCGCGCCGATCGAGGCCATGGCCAAGGGAATCCCCACGGTATTTCTCGACGGCGCCGGCACGGAGAGCAGCCGCGGATTGCGCGACCCGGAACTCCGCGCGCGCGACCGCGCCCACTATGTCGAATTGGCCGTCCGCCTGGCGTCCGACGCCGACTTTCTTGCGAAGCGCCGGGACGCCGCGCGTTCGATCGCGGCCAACGCCAGTCGGGTCGGCGATACGGCAAGGGCGATCGTGGAGCACATCGAAGCATTAGGCGCAGATTTGCAGCCATGACCCACCGCTTTCGATCTTGCCGAAGGAATCCTGTGCTCCGCTCCGCAGTTTCGTTCGCCAGCACTCCGCTTGCGACTACGTGAAGCGAGCGCCTGCATGAGTTCACCATCATCCATCCCGATCGCCGCCCCGGACATGGGCGAGCCGGAAATCGAGGCGGTCGCCCGCGTGATCCGCTCGGGTTGGGTCACGCAAGGGCCGGAAGTCTCCGCATTCGAGTCGGAGTTCGCCCTTGCCTGCGGCTCGACCTCCGCCGTTGCCGTCAGCAGTTGCACGGCCGCCCTGCACCTGGTGCTCCATGCCCTCGGCATCGGCCCGGGGGACGAAGTGGTCACGGCCAGTCATTCGTTCATCGCGACTGCCAATGCCATTGCGTATACCGGGGCAACGCCGGTTTTCGTCGACATCCGTCTGGACGATCTCAATCTGGATCCAGACCTGCTGGAAGCGGCGATCACCCCGCGCACGCAGGCCATCTTGGCCGTTCACCAACTCGGAATGCCCTGCCGGATTGCCGCCATTGCGGACATCGCCGCACGTCATGGGCTGCATCTCGTGGAAGACGCGGCCTGCGCGATCGGCAGCGAAGTGAACACGGCCGGCATCTGGCGCACGATCGGACAGCCGTTCGGAATCGCCGCGTGCTTTTCGTTTCACCCGCGGAAGCTGCTGACGACCGGCGATGGCGGGATGATCACGACGAACGATCCTGCATTCGCGACGCGCCTGCGGGCACTCCGCCAGCACGGAATGTCGCTCACCGATCGGCAGCGGCATATGGCCGGGTCGGTGATTTTCGAAAGCTACGACGAAATCGGCTTCAATTATCGGATGACGGACATCCAGGCCGCGATTGGCCGCGAACAATTGAAACGCCTTCCCCTCATGCTTCAACGGCGTCGCGGACTGGCGGCGCTCTATCAAAACCGCCTTGCCGGCATACGGGGCCTCGGCGTGCCGTCGGACCGACGCGATACACGGACGAACTGGCAGAGCTTCCATGTACTGCTTCCAGAGCACATTGACCAGCATGCGGCAATGAGCCATTTGCTGGCCCGCGGTATCGCCACGCGAAGAGGCGTGATGTGCGCGCATCTGGAGCCGGCATACTCCCGCCATCACGCTCGGCACAACCTTCAAACTTCCGAACGGGCACGGTGCCACGGCATGATCCTGCCGCTGTTTCCAGCCATGACCGAGAACGACGTGGATCGCGTCGTATCCGCGCTGCAAGAAGTCCTGACCATCGAAGAACCGGACGCACGATGACGAACTCCACGCTCAAGTACGGCGTAATCGGTTATGGCTATTGGGGCCCCAATCTGGTCAGGGCGTTCAATCAGGCAAGCGGCTCCAAGGTGATCGCGGTCGCCGACCGGCTGACCTCAAATCTCGCAAAGGCCGCGTCGCTCTACCCCTCCATTGCCACGCACGAGGACACGGCGGCCATCATCGGCGACCCCGCGATCGACGTCGTGGCAATCGCGACGCCGATTTCCACGCACTTCGAGCTTGCGAAGGCCGCCCTGCTTGCCGGCAAGCACGTCGTGGTCGAGAAGCCCTTGTGCGCCTCGGCCGAAGAGGCCGCCCGCTTGGTCGATCTTGCGGCCAAGATGAATCGCCAGATCCTGGTCGATCACACCTTCGTATACACGGGCGCCGTCCAGAAGATCCGATCGATCGTGGACAACGGCGACCTGGGCAAGGTCCTCTACTACGATTCGACACGCATCAACCTCGGCCTCTACCAGCGCGACGCCAGCGTGATCTGGGATCTCGTGGTGCACGACCTTTCCATCCTCATGCGGCTCGTTCCCACCAAGCCCGACGCCATCAGCGCAATTTCGGTCGATTCTCTTGGCATCGGCGTGCCGGCCATCGCGTACGTTACGGTCTTTTATCCCGGCAATACGATTGCCCATATTCATGCAAGCTGGCTCGCGCCCGTGAAGATCCGGCGCGTGCTCATCGGCGGAAAGAAATCGATGATCGTCTACGACGATCTCGACCCCAGCGAGAAGCTACGCATATACGACAAAGGGGTCGAGCTGGCTCCGGATCCTGCGCGCGAGTATCAGCTCAAGGTGGAGTACCGCGTCGGCGATATGCGGGCGCCGCAGATTCCGTCGCAGGAAGCGCTTGCGGTCATGGCGCAGCACGCCAATACCTGCTTCACGGAAAACACTCCGCCACTGACGAGCGGGGAAGTCGGCCTGAAAATCGTTCGCATGTTGGAGCTGGCCGATCGGTCGGCCCGCGAAAATGGGAGAGTACTGCGTGTCGAATCCTGGTAACGCGACAATCCCCCTGGTCGACCTTGGAGCGCAATATCGGGCGATCAAGGCCGACATCGACGCTGCGGTCATCGCCGTCCTCGACAGCGGGCAGTTCACGTTGGGGCCGGCGGTCGCCGACTTCGAGGCGTCGTTCTGCAGGACTTACGGCATGCGCCACGCGGTTGCGTGCAGCTCGGGAACGGCCGCCTTGCATATGGCGCTGAAGGCGCTCGACATCGGCCCGGGCGACGAAGTCATCACGACGGCCATGACGTTCATCGCCACGGCCTCCGCCGTCGATCTTGCCGGCGCGAAGCCGGTGCTGGTCGACATCAAGCCCGACTGTGCCACCCTTGATCCCGACCAGGTGGCCTCCGCAATATCGCCGCGAACCCGGGCGATCGTCCCGGTCCATCTGTACGGTCAGTGCGCCGACATGGCGCCGATTCTGGCGATTGCCCGCAAGCATGGCTTGTCCGTCATCGAGGACGCGGCGCAGGCACACGGCGCCATGTACCAAGGTCAACCTGTCGGCACCATGGGAGATATTTCCTGCTTCAGCTTCTATCCGGGCAAGAACCTTGGCGCTTATGGCGAAGGAGGTCTCGTCGCGACCCAGGACGACGCCATCGCATCACGGTTGCGGATGCTTCGCGATTGGGGACAGGACCGGAAGTATCACCATGCGGTCAAGGGATTCAATTACCGCATGGATGGCGTTCAGGGCGCCGTCCTCGGAGTCAAGATGCGTTTCATCGAGGCCTGGACGGAACGTCGCCGCGCGGTCGCCAGGTGGTACTCGGAGGCCCTCGCCGGCTTGCCCATGATCGCCTTGCCGCAGGAGCTTCGCGAACGGCACCACGTATGGCATATCTATGGAGTCCGCGTTCCGTCGCCGCTACGCACGTCGATCGCCGCGCACCTGTCGGCTCACGGAATCGCAACCGGATTGCACTATCCGGTGCCCGTACACATGCAACCTTGTTTCGCGGACCTTGGCTACTCCCGAGGGACTTTCCCCGTGGCCGAGCGGCACGCCGAAAGCGAACTCTCGTTGCCGATGTACCCGGAAATGACCCAAGCGCACGTGGGGCGCATCGCCGACTGCCTCCGCGACGCGCTCCGGATCGCCGCTTAAGACACCAAAGTCCTTCATGCGCATTACGTCAGCCACTGGCGCCTCACTTCGCGGACTGAATGTCGTGGTAACCGGCGGTGCCGGATTCATCGGCAACGAAGTGTGCCGCCAGCTCGTTTCGGCCGGCGCCAACGTCACCGCCATCGACAATCTGGTGAACGGCAAGATGGACAACCTTGCCGACCTGCGGGGCTCCGCATTTTCATTTCACCAGGCGGATATCCGGGACGTGGACCGAATGTCCGAACTGCTCCGATCGCGCGACCTTGTTCTCCATCTCGCCTGCCTCGGCGTGCGGCATTCCATTCACGCGCCGATCGAGAATCATGACGTCAATGCAACCGCAACGCTGCGCCTTCTTGAGCTGGCCCGCGGGAATGAAGTAGGTCGATTCGTCTATGTTTCGAGTTCAGAGGTCTACGGCACCGCACAGACGGCGCCCATGTCCGAACAACATCCCTTATGGCCGATGACGGTGTATGGCGCCGCCAAGCTCGCGGGTGAGCGATATACCGACGCGTACTGGCGGACCTACCGATATCCGACTACGGTCGTTCGCCCGTTCAATGCCTTTGGTCCGCGATCGCATCACGAGTGCGATTCCGGAGAAGTGATTCCAAAGTTTCTGCTCCGCGCGCTGTGCGGGAGCCCGCTTCTTGTCCATGGCGACGGCCGGCAGACCCGGGATTTCACCTTCGTTGCGGATACAGCCGCGGGAATCATTGCCTGCGCCACATCGCCGCACACCCTAGGAGAAACGATCAATCTCGGTTCTGGTCGGGAAATCTCCATCAACGATCTTGCGAATGCGGTTGCAGCAGTCGTTGGGAGTGGCGATCTATCGATCGAGCATGGTCCGGATCGCCCGGGCGACGTGCGTCGGCTGCTGGCGGACGTATCGAAGGCCAGGACCTTGGTGGGCTTTCAGGCACAAGTCGGGATCGAGGAAGGAATGCGCCGCCTCCTCAATTGGTATCGTTCGCTGGACGTCCCGTTGACGACCTTGCTTGCGCAAGAGCGGCCGGTCAACTGGGTTGGGTCGCGGTGATTGGGAGGCCTTGAGGATGCCGGTTAACGACGATGTGCAATTGGGCCGCGGCGTGCAGATTCTGCATCCCACGTTGGTCAATATCTATGGATCGACGATCGGGGACGACACCCGCATCGGGCCGTTTGTCGAAATACAATCGAAGACGCGCATCGGTTGTCGCTGCAAGATTTCGTCGCACAGCTTCATCTGCCAGGGCGTCACCATCGAAGACGAGGTCTTTATCGGCCATGGCGTCATGTTCACCAACGATGCGCTTCCTTATGCCACGACTGCCGATGGACGATTGAAAGGGGGCAGCGATTGGGAATTGGTGGAAACCGTCGTGAAACGCCGCGCGTCTATCGGAAGCAATGCGACGATCCTGCCCGGCATCACCATCGGTGAGGAAGCCATTATCGGAGCGGGTGCCGTCGTGACGAGGAACGTTCCCCCTCGTTGCGTCTTTGCGGGTGTTCCTGCCCGCCTGATCCGGACGCTGTAGCCGGTGCTCGGCCTTCTTTCGGATGCACATGGAAATGTGGCCGCATTCGACCGCGGGCTGGCACTGTTGCGTTCCAAAGGGGCCAGCGACGTTTACTTCCTGGGCGATGCCGTAGGTTATTTTCCCAGCGTTGCGGTCCTTCACCGGCTGCGCGAGGAGCGGATTCCCTGCCTGATGGGAAATCATGAAGCGATGCTGCTTTCCGGCGACATTCCGCCAGAGCGCGATGCCGTGTACCGTCTCAGGGACACCTTCAACCTCCTGACCGACGATTGGCTCGCATGGATCGCATCGTGGCCTCGTCTCCGCCGGATCGAGGTCGGCACGCAGCGACTTCTGCTGGTGCACGGAAGCCCGGTCGACCCGACATTCGACTATGTGTACCCGGACACGGACCTTGCCCGGTTCGCGGATGCCGCGGCAGAAGCCGTATTCATGGGGAATACGCATCGACCGTTCCTGAGATCGTTTGGCGGCACTCTCTTCGTGAACATCGGCAGCAGCGGACTTCCGCGCGACCACGGCGCCTGGGGTTCCGTATGCCTGTATGACGCGGCGGCGGGCCGCGCGCGCATTCTCCGATACTCGATTCTCGACACCACCTCGGAACTGGTCGCACGCTTCGGCGACCTGCATCCGACGGTATTGAACACTCTTGCACGCCGCTCAAGCGAGGCTCCATATGGGGAAATCTGCGACTGACCCGCGGATCGGCGTCCTCGTGACCGCTATTGGCGGGATCGGCTACGGCGATCAGATACTCAAGGCGCTGCGGCTGGTACCCGCTGGGCGGTACCGCATCGTAGGCGCGGATGTGCGGTCCGAATGCCCGCAGTTCGCCAAGGTGGATGCCGCCGTGACGCTTCCGCGCGCGGATAGCCCGGAGTACGTCGACGCTGTCATCGCCGTATGCCGCGACTTCGACCTGCGCGCCGCCTTTATCGGCTGCGAACCCGAACTGAAGGTGGTAGCCCAGCACCGAGAACGCTTTGCCGCAGCGGGCATATTTCTGCCAGTCAACCGGCCGCAAATGATTGCGCAGTGCTTCGACAAGGCGGCCTGCATGAAAGCGATCGAAGACGCCGGGTTCCCGACGCCGCGGCAGGTCGCGGTCGACGATCCATCCGACCTCGACGCCATCGACTGGTTTCCCGTGGTCGTCAAGCCAGCGCGCCAGAGCGGCGGCTCCGTCGACTGCTTCATCGCCCAGGATCCGGGCGAACTGTACTCGCTGGCCTCCTACCTTCATCTCGGGTCGGCGGGACGCAGCTTCATGGTCCAGGAGTACGTCGGAACACCGTCCGATGAATACTCGGTCGGCATTCTCTACGATATGAATGGCCAGTATCTAAATTCCATCGCGGTACGCCGGGATCTCGGCAGCCTGCTGAACGTCAAGCAGAAGGTCCCCAATCGAACCGGTCGAACCGACCTCGGCCCGCTGCTTGCCATCAGTTCCGGCGTCAGCCATGGGGAAATCGGCCCCTACCCCGAAGTCGCGACCCAGTGCCGAGCGATTGCCGACATCTTCCATCCGCAAGGGCCGATCAACATCCAATGCCGGCTCGTCAACGGCAGGGTGCGCGTATTCGAAATCAACCCGCGCTTCTCGGGCACGACCTCCTTGCGAGCGATGGTCGGCTACAACGAGCCCGACCTCCTGATCCGCAAGCATCTCTGCAACGAGCCGATTGCCGAAGGATTTCCGTTTCGATCGGCAACCATTCTGCGCAGTCTTACGGAAACGGAGCTGGTACCGAACCGGGTGCAGGCGTGGAACGCTCCACACAGATGACGGGCAGTAGCGCTCTGATTACCGGCGCGAGCGGACTCGTCGGCCGAGAAGTCGCATCCGAATTCGAGCGGAACGGGTGGCGGGTATGGCGGGTACATCGCCACGTTCAGCCAACGATTCCCGATTCCGTCAGCTTCGATCTTGCGCGCGATCGGGATTTGACCGTTGCGCTGCGAGCACGACCCGATGTCATCGTTCATCTTGCGGCGGCCGTACCTCACGGCACGCTCCATCCCGACACGCAGGAGGCTGCCCTGGCAATCCGCCGAATGGACGCGGCCGTGTGCGCCGCGGCGCGAGCCTGGGACTGCCCCGTTTACTATGCGTCGAGCTGCGGGCTTTATCGGCGCGACGACGCGATACCGAAGCACGAGTCGGCGCCGCTTGCACAAAGCCTGTCGCCGTATTTCGCGGCAAAGGCGGCCGGGGAAGCGGCCATGCTGGCCCTCGATCGCGCCAGCGCATTCCGCCTTTCGAGCCCGATTGGAAGAGGCCTGCGGAAAAGCACGGTCATGGCGCACTTTGTCGCACGGGCCAGGGAGGGTGGCGACATCACGCTGTACGGAAGCGGAAACCGGGAACAGGATTTCGTCGATGCCCGAGATCTTGGCCGCTTGTTCGTATCCGCGGCGACGCAGAGCGCATGCGGCATCTTCAATGCATGTTCCGGTCGTCACACCACCATGCGCGAGTTGGCCGAGGCCGTCATTGGGTATTTTGGCCGAGGCCGGATCGTGATGACGGGGCAACCCGATCCAAACGAAGGCCACGTTGCGCGATATGACGTGACCGCAGCGCGCAAGATCCTGGGTTGGACGGCAACCTTCAACTTGATGGAAACGATCGCCAATATTGCAGAGGAGGACTTCTCGCCATGAGCCCAAAGGTCCCCAATGCACGCGTCGTGGACATCCTGTCGATTCCCGAATTCCCTTTCCTGGTGCGAATGCTGGATGGACCCGACAATCCGGCCGGCCTCCCGAACTGGTACCCGCTGCACCTGCAACTGGACGAAACTCTCGGCCACCTCCATCAGCCATCCCGACCGGAGTTGCAACGACTGCTGGATTTCGCCTACAGATCCGGTTCGCTCCTGGGCACGGCGATGGACGATACGCCAATGGGACGAGCCTATGCGGATGACTTCCTTCGATTCGTGGGCTCGCAACTTCCCCCATCCGCCCGATGCCTCGAGATCGGCGCGGGACGCGGCTATCTGACCCGACGGCTGATCGATGCCGGTTGGAACGTCACGGCGCTGGAGCCTGGCCGGTCGAATGAACCGCATTGGCACCACCATGGCGTCCAAGTCATCTCCGACAGCTTTCCAAGTCCCGCCGTCACTGGGACGTTCGATGCCATTCTCGCGTATGCCGTCCTCGAGCACATCGCCGACCTCGCCGACTTCCTGTCGGCCGCGTCGCGCCAGCTTTCCACGAATGGACGGCTGATCGTTGCCATTCCGGACTGCTGCGAGTGTATTGCGGCAGGCGACCCGTCGATTCTGCTGCACGAGCACTTTCACTACTTCACCGCCGGAAGTCTTGCTCGCTCGCTTTCCGCGAACGGGTTCACGCCGTTGGGGATCGAGCGTGCCGGACACGGAGGAGTGCTGTATTGCAGTGCAGCGCTGGCCCCAACTTCAGGCGCATCTGCGCCCGACGCAAGCGAACTTTCCGAAATGCGCAACTTCGGCACCCGCGTAACCGAGCAGCGCAAGCGAGTCTCGGAGCTATTGCGCTCTGCGGCCGAGAATGGCCGCCGCATCGGAATCTACTGCCCGAATCGGGCAATAGGCCTGCTGCCGCACCATGCATCGAATATTCGTTTCTTCGACGACGACCCGGATCAGCACGGTAAACGGTTTCCGGGCTTTCCCGTCCCCATCGAAAATCGATCGGAACTCGTCGATCGACCTGTCGACGAGCTATGGATCATGTCCCGCACCTTTGGCGCCAAGATTCGCGACCGGTTGCGCCAGGAACCAAGACTCCGCAGCACCGAAATCAGGCTCGTCGAAGATCTGATATCGAGACGCGCCGCGTAAAGGCGAGAACCCCTCAACCGCGCAACGTCGGCGACAGGCGATACTTTCTTTGAACCGGCCAAGCGATTTCACGCGCCTGCATTTTTTGAACAACAGCCATGATCGTCGCGTTGTCCGGGGCGTGCGCGAAGCGCCTATAGGGATCCAGACGAACGGTCACGGGCGCATTCAAGGTTCCGTAATGACCGTGCATCATGACGATGTCGAGGATCTGGAACCCGTTCTCCCCGTAGAAATCCGCATAGAACGTCGGTGAAAAATTGAAGAATCCGTGGTTGTAGACGTTCATGGGATTGACGTTGACCACGTAGCCGCCAAGCTTGCAAGCCATTGCCGCGTTCTTGAAGCCCTGCGCAACATTGCAGCAATGCTCGAGAGTGCCGCCGTCGTAAATGACATCGTACTGCCCGGCCATCGACGACGGCAGGGGCTCGTTCAGGTCAAGAATCCGTTCTCCACCTCTGGCCATTGCGATATCGGAGTACTCGAGGTCAAAGCCGATGGCGCGGAACAACGAGTCGCTGTCGGGCAATGCATCGAGCTGACCCGCGAGCCCATGCCAGCGCAAGACGCTTTCGCTGTCGTTGCGCCAGCGAAGGTGCGCATAGGCTTCCTGCCCGATAAATGCCTCGAGATCCTGCCGTCGAATCAGTGCGTCGGGATAACCAAAAGACAGAAGGCGTCTCGGTTCCGTGCCGCCTAACCTGGCCCGCAGGCGGTACAGAAGCTTCAGTACCGTTAGATCGATGGACATTGCTGGGCGGGCTTAATGCGTTGCATCGCCGATCGCAAGGCCGGCGAACCTGCTCTTCCATCGTTGATGAGCGGTCCGGTTTGCCATCGGTTCGCCGGAATTCAGGTCAAACGTTTCCGATCCGTTCCTCGACAATCGTCTGTCCCTGCGGCTTGATCGAAACATGCTGTATCCACACTTCCCATTTTGTCCCTGGATACTTCGATGCAACATTGCCGAACAGTTCCTTCCACCACTGCTGCGGACGAATCGTGCAGTGCGCGTTCTCCCCCGACGGAAGCCGCTTCTTGGCGGGATAGCACGCAACATTCGCAAATACAAACTGCGATGCAAAATGAAAAATCTCATCCACGATCCAGGGGATGTCGAGTTCCGGGCAGTGTTCAAGCACATCGGTGCAGATGACACCGTCAAATCGACCGACGGGAAGCTGGCTGAATGGCGGGTAACAAGGGTCGTAGCAGACAATCCGCTCGACCCCCCAATATTCCTGAATGCTGGGCCATTCACGTCCCGTACTTTCATCGCGCACCGTCCCCGGCCGATATTGCATGCCCTTGCCACTGCCGTAGTCCAGGATCGAGCGCGCACCGGTGAGATCGATCATTCGCTTGATGCTGGGTGCCTGCGAAATCAAGCTCGTGCCCGGAAAAGTGCCTTCGGGCGGAATGCCCAGGAAACTCTCCCCTTTCTCGTGCATCGTCCTGTACTGGCTTTGAAGCTCGATGTAACGGGGACTTGGGTTGGAACGGCTGAATGCCATAGTCATCGAGATGCTCTTGCTTCCGTCAGAGTCGAATTGTGCCATGCACCTGGCGGCGCGAATCGAAGCATGCGAGGGCCCGGCGTTAGCGCCGGATGGAATTCCGCTTCGCCAGTTCGTCAGCCACCGAACTCGTGAGCGTCCCCCAATCTCCGCGCTTCGTCTGACGCCACAATCTCAAGCTTGGGTACCACGGACTCTCGGCACGACCGATCATCCACCTCCAGTCGGGAAGTCGGGGCAACATGACCCAGGTCGGTTTCCCAAGGGCTCCAGCAAGGTGTGCAACCGACGTATCCACCGTAATGACCAGATCGAGATTCTGGATCGCGGCCGCGGTATCGGCGAAGTCTTTCAGATCACGGCCAAGATCGACGACATCTTCCGCCTCGCGACACTCGCGCAGTTGCACGGCGGCAGGCCCCTTCTGCAGGCTGAAGTACTGGATTCCCTGCATCCTCAACAACGGTTTCAGATCCCAAAGCGACATGGATCGGTTGCGGTCGTTCTTGTGATCGGGATTTCCCGCCCACACCAGCCCGACCTTGACGCCTTTTCTCCGTATCAACCTCTTGCGCCATTTCTCCATGCGCGACGGCGGCACGCGGAGGTATGGCGTCTTTGCCGGAATCGATTGCAGAGTGGTCCCGAAGTGCATGGGCAGCGAGAAGAGCATCGCCTGGCAGTCGAGCTTCGGCATGATCTGGCCTTCACCGATAAATTCGTCGACGAGTCCCGATTCGGCGACAAGGGCTCGCAGCGGCTCCGGGCAGTGGAAAAGCACTCGTGCACCACGCTGCCTCAGCAGTGGCGCATAGCGCAGTGTCTGAATGGTGTCGCCGAGTCCCTGTTCGGGAAGCAGCAGGATGGTTTTTCCACGGAGGCTGGAGCCGTCCCAGTCGGGTGCCCAGCGTGGATGGACGTAGCCTTCTCGCCTCAGGCGCCACTCAAGTTCCTGCCAACCTTCCGAAAATCGCTCGGTGAGCAGCAGGAATGTGCCGAGGTTGTAGTGCGCCAACCAGTCGTCCAGCTTGCGTTTGACCGCTTCGCGCGCCATCGCCTCCGCGCGATCGATTCGCCCGCATTCGAGATCGAGGAGTCCGATGTAGACATAAGCAAGACGGTTGTTGGGATCGCGCTCCAGGCACTTGTGAAATGCGGAGATCGCGGGCTCGTACTGGCCCTGCATGGCGAGGGCCGCGCCGAGATCCAAGGTAACGACCGAGGAGTTGGGCCGCAGGCGCAGCGACAGGCGCAGAACTTCTTCCGCCTCGGATGGCCGGCCCACGTGCAGCAGCACGTTGCCCAGATCGCCCAGGCATTCCGGGTTGTCCGGCTGGATTTCGAGCGAGCGGGTCATGAGCTTCATCGCGCCCTGGAACCGCCCGGTCTCCGTGGCGAGCAGGCCCATCGTATGCCACGCCTGCGCGTTATCCGGGTCAACCTTCAAGGCCGTGCGGTAACAACGCATGGCCTCGGCGAGGTCCCCCGCCCGGTGGTGACGCACGCCTTCGCGCTGCAGCGTCGACGCCTCCAGTATGTCCACGAATTCACCTCTCGCCTGCTTGGAACGAACGCCCCGAGTGGCGTGGAGGCGCGACGATGCGGACGCGCCGCCGGACGACCGGGGACCCCAAGCGGTCAAGGCAAGTGTCGGACCACGAGCGATGCAGAGGATTTGCGCCGGAAACCCGACGCCGGGTATTGCTGCGATAACTGCCTGCTTTCTAATGTCTTGGCCAGCTACAGGTGTGAACGGCGATCCAAATCCGCGTAAATCTGGCGGCTACGACGTCAGTTTCCGCGTTGTGGCTTTCAATGAACCGGACACTACTGTCGCCCGACAAATGTTGACATGACCAGACGTGATAACTACAGTTAACGCATGCTGGAGCTAATAATAAAGCGCCACCTTTGACCGCTGGCTGTCGGACTTGCGGGATATTCGAGCAGCGGCGCGCATTCAGGCACGCCTGGATCGGCTCTCCGCAGGAAATCCCGGCGATGTGAAACCGGTGGTCGAAGGAATCAGCGAGATGCGGATCGATTATGGACCCGGCTATCGGGTGTATTTCATGCGGCGCGGCAGGCTGCTCGTCCTGCTTCTGTGTGGCGGCGACAAATCCACGCAGGCGCGCGACATCATCGCAGCCAAGTCCATCGCCGCACATTGGAAGGATTGAGCGATGAACACCGAAACATTCAGCCGTTACGACACAGCCGAGTACCTCAAGTCGGAGGAGCAGATTGCAGCCTACCTTGAGGCGATCATGGACGAAGGCGGTGACGATCCGGCGGTCCTCGCTCATGCTCTGGGCGTGGTCGCTCGCGCCAGAAACATGAGCCAGCTTGCCCGCGATACCGGCCTGACTCGTGAGGGCTTATACAAGGCGCTATCTGGCGAAGGCAACCCAAGCTTGGCCACGGTGATGAAGGTGGCGCACGCCCTCGGTCTGCGGATTTCGTTCCGGCCTGCATGACCCCTGTCCGGACAAACCCGGGCGGCCGCCCCAAAGTGCTCCACTCGTGGCCGGGTCAAGATGCTCCGCCTCGGATGCGAGGGGAGGCGGGGTGATGTTTACGCAGTTGCGCCCTGCTTGGCAACTCGCTCGGCCGCTTCCTTGAAGGCGCTCAATCTCGACATCAAGGGTTACGGTCGTGCGCTCGGATGCATCATGATGCGCGTGTAAGTGGGTCAGGATGCCCTTGATCTGTTGGGCGCATCGCTTCCTCACGTTTCCAGAACGACCATCGCACAGACGATGTCGCGCTCGTCGGATAACGAAACGTGCGCCGTCTTGATTCCGCACGCGCCGAGGCGCCGATCGAGGTCCCGCGACATCACGATCACCGGCTTGCCCAGCTCACGGCGCACCGCTCCCACGTCCTTGAACTCGAACCCGCTCACGCCGGTGCCCAGGGCCTTGCCGAAGGCCTCTTTCACGGCGAACGCCTTGGCCAAGTACAGAGCCGGCGCGCGGACGGCAGCGAACTCCGCATGCTCGTCGGGGTGCAGGATGCGATCGACGAAGCGCCGCCCGAAGCGCGCGAGGGACTGCTCGATCCGCTCGACGCGGACAATGTCCACGCCTATCCCGTAGATCACGGCCGCGGATGCCGCGCGTCGTTCATCGCGCGCCGCATCTCCGCCACGGCGGCGGGAAAGCCGATATAGAGGGCGCGTGCGACGATGGCGTGGCCGATGTTCAGCTCGACGATTTCCGGGACAGCGGCGATGTCGCCGACATTCTCCACATTGAGTCCGTGCCCGGCATGCACTTCGAATCCGGACTTGGCGGCGGCGCGCGTGAAGCTTGCGATGCGCTTGCGCTCCGCATTTCGCGCCTTGGACGACCGCGCTTCCGCATAGCGGCCGGTGTGAATCTCCAGATGTGGGGCGCCGGTCTTGGCGGCGGCTTCGAGCTGCTCCGGCCAGGGGTCGATGAACAGCGCCACCTTGATCTTGGCGCGCGCTAGGCGCCTGCAGGCGGCGGCAATCGTATCGAGGTGCGCCGCCACGTCCAGGCCGCCCTCGGTGGTCAACTCCTGGCGCCGCTCCGGCACCAGGCAGCAATAGGCGGGGCGTGCCGCGCAGGCCAGCGCGACCATTTCGTCCGTGACCGCCATTTCCAGGTTCACCGGCACCGGCGAGCGCGCGAGCATGCGCTCGACGTCGTGCTCCTGGATGTGGCGCCGGTCCTCGCGCAGGTGGATCGTGATGCTGTCGGCCCCGGCGGCGGCGGACAGAAGTCCGGCCTCGACCGGGTCCGGGTACTTCGTTCCGCGCGCCTGGCGGATGGTGGCGACGTGATCTACGTTGACGCCGAGACGGATGGGTTCCATGTGCATTGTTGTCGTTGGCGGACGGGCATTTTAAGCATCCTGGCCTGGCCGACGACGGCGCAACTTGCGCAACAGGCGCGGCGTCTCCAGCGGCCGACCGCCGAGGTGCAGCGCCAGCGCGGCGCGCAGCAGGCGCTTGGCGTCGCGCAGCGACTCCGGCGAGTCGAGCTTGCCTTTGGCCAGCGCCAGGAGGCTGGCACCTGGATAAGTCTCCGACGTCGCAAACTCCTGGGGAACGGGGCCGCGCTCGAAGTCGTAGCGGTAGGTACGGGACGGGTCTAGCGTGTTCGGGAGCTGGAGGCCGTAGCCGAGTTCGGCGAGGAGGTGCAGCTCGAAGAGTCGCAATGCTGATTCGGCGGTGGTACCCCTGCCCCTCTCCCGACCCTTCGGGCCACCCTCTCCCGCTGGGGGAGAGGGAACCCCCAAATCAGGCGAGGCGGCAAGCTGTTGCAGCGTCGCCTCGTAGATCGCAAACAGCAGAGGATGCGGGTCGTGGCGTTGGAGCAGGCGCAACAGCAACTCGTTCAGATACCAGCCGGAAAAGATCGCCTCGCCTGCCAGTACCGCCGCCGGCCCGCCGGCTTCCGCGCCGGTCAGCGTGCCCAGTTCACCGCGTTCGGTCCAGGACAGGAGCAGGCGCTGAAAAAGTTGCAAGGCGCCGCGCTGCCTGGACTTGGGGCCGCGCACGCCGCGGGCCACCAGGCCGACGCGGCCGTGCGCGGCGCTGAAGATTTCCAGCAGGGCGCTGGTTTCGCGGTACGGACGCTGGCTTAAAAGGTAGGCGGGTTCGAGCTGGGCGCGAACCGCATTCACGTCGGGTCGTAACCGAACTGCGCCAGCGCGCGCGGGTCGTCGGTCCAGCCTTCCTTCACGCGCACCCACAGCTTCAGGAACACCTTGCCTCCCAGGCGGTACTCCATCTCCCTGCGCGCGGCGGTGCCGATCGCCTTCAGGCCGGCGCCGTCGGCGCCGATCACGATCGCCTTCTGGCTGTCGCGTTCGATCCAGATCACGGCGCTGACGCGCGTGAGCTTGCCTTCGCGTTCCAGCTTCTCGATCTCGACCGTGAGCGCGTACGGCACCTCCTGGCGCAGGCGCTGCATCAGCTTTTCCCGCACCGTCTCGGCGAGCTGGAACGCGAGGTCGCGGTCGGTCACTTGGTCTTCCGGGTAAAGCGCCGGGCCATCGGTAAGGCGGGCGAAGATCTCCTTGACGACGGCATCCAGGTTGTCGCGCTTCTGCGCCGAGACCGGCGCGATGAAGGCGAAGCCGTGGCGCTTGGCGTGCGCCTCGATCTCCGGCAGCAGTTGCGTCTTGTCGGTCAGCTTGTCGACCTTGTTCAGCACCAGGCCGACCGGCACCGCGCAGGTCTTGACGCGCTCCAGCACCTGCTCGTCCTCGTCGGTCCAGCGGCCGGCTTCCACCACGAACAGCACCACGTCCACGCCGCGCAGGCCGCCGATGGCGGCCTCGTTGAGATAGCGGTTGAGCGCGAACGGCGTCTTGCGATGGATGCCCGGCGTGTCCACGAACACGACCTGGCCCTCGGGCCGGTTGACCACGCCCTGGATGCGGTGGCGCGTGGTCTGCGGCTTGGGCGTGACGATGCTGACCTTCTGCCCGACCAGGGCATTGACCAGCGAGGACTTGCCGACATTCGGCCGGCCGACGACGGCGACCATTCCGCTACGCATTTCGGGTCTCGTTCAGTTGATTCAGCATTTGTTCGGCGGCCGACTGCTCGGCCTGCTTGCGGCTGCCGCCGGCCGCTTCGGTTTGCTCGCCGGTGTCGCGCAGGCGGCAGGCGGCGGTGAAGGTCTGGCGGTGCGGCGGCCCTTCCATGTTCAGCACCAGGTACTCCGGCAGCGGCCTTCCGCGCCCTTGCAGCCACTCCTGCAGGCGCGTCTTGGGGTCCTTGAGCGTGTCCGGGTCGGGCAGTTCCGTCAGCGCCTGCGCGAACAGCCGCAGGCAAACATCGCGCGCAGCCTCAAAACCATCGTCGAGAAACACCGCGCCGAGCACTGCCTCCAGCGCATCGGCCAGGATCGACTCGCGCCGAAAGCCGCCGCTGCGCAGCTCGCCCGGCCCCAGCGCCAGAACGTCCCCCAGCGCCAGGACGCCGGCGACGCGCGCCAGCGACTCCTCGCGTACCAGGCTCGCGCGCAGGCGCGAGAGGTCGCCCTCCTCGGCCTGCGGCCGCGAACGGAACAGGGCTTCGCCGATGACGAAGTTGACCAGTCCGTCGCCGAGGAACTCCAGGCGCTCGTTGTTCTGCGCCCCGCGCGAGCGGTGCGTCAGCGCGCGCTGCAGCAGGTCCGGGTTCTTGAAGCGGTGGCCCAGTGCGGCTTCGAGGCGCGCGAGCGGCTCGCTCAAGCGCCCTCGCCGGCCCTCATCGGCACTTCGTCGGCGAACGTCATGACGATGTCGATGTTGTAGAACAGGTGCACGCGCGCCTCGTACTCGTACGCCAGCGAGCGGCCGGCCGCGGTCTTCTTCACCTTCACTTCCTTGGTGTCCAGCATCGCGATGTCTTCGATGTCCCAGAATCGCTGCAAGGCGCTGCGCACTTCCGGCGCGCTGGCGCTGGCCAGCGCGCCCTGGCCGGCCACCTGCTGGATCGCGCGCTGGATCGCCATCTGGTTGGTGTAGATGGGCACGGACTTGATGCCGACCATCGCGATGACGCCCATCGTGCCGGCCACGTAGAACCAGCCCCACATGCCCAGACCCAGTTGCGAACGGCGCAAACGCATATCCTCTCCCCCGGCGGTCAGCGGATGCTCATGCCGATGCGGCCCCAGTCCGGGCGGAAGCGCGAGGCGTCCCAACTCATCCAGATGAAGAACGCCCGTCCGACGAGATTGCGCTCCGGCACCGTGCCCCAGCGGCGGCTGTCGTCGCTGCCGTCCCGGTTGTCGCCCATCACGAAGTACTCGCCTTGCGGTACCACGAACTCGAAACCCTCGGCCGGGCGCGCCGGGTTGATCAGCACCGCGTGCTTGGCCCCGCCCAGCGCCTCGCTGTAGCGGTAGACCACGCCCGGCGGCGGCAGGCCGATTGCAGTATATACGCCGTCGGCGTCGAGCCGCATGACCTCGCCGTTGATGTACAGGGTCTTGTCGCGGTAGGCGATGCGGTCGCCCGGCAGGCCGATCACGCGCTTGATGAAATCCTTGCTCGGATCGAGCGGAAAGCGGAACACGACCACGTCGCCGCGCTGCGGCTTACCGCCGTCCACGAACTTGGTGTGGAACACGGGATCGCGCAGGCCGTAGGTGAACTTGTTGACCAGGATGAAATCGCCGACCAGCAGCGTCGGGATCATCGAGCCGGACGGGATGCGGAACGGCTCAACCAGGAACGAACGCAGCAGCAGCACGATCAGGATCACCGGGAAGAACGAGCGCGAGGTGTCGATCAGCCAGTTCGGCTTGTCCGCCTCGCCCGGCGCCAGCTTGAACTGCCGTGCCGGCGCCCACCACCATTTGTCCAGCGCCCAGATCAGGCCGGTGAACAACGTCAGGGCGGTCAGGATGACCGCGAAATCAACGTGAAAGTCGCTCATTGCTTTTTGCTGACGCCCAGGACCGCCAGGAACGCCTCCTGCGGGATTTCGACGGTGCCGACCTGTTTCATGCGCTTCTTGCCTTCCTTCTGCTTCTCCAGCAGCTTGCGCTTGCGCGACACATCGCCGCCGTAGCACTTGGCCAGCACGTCCTTGCGCAGCGCCTTGACCGTCGAGCGCGAGATGATCTTGGAGCCGATCGCGGCCTGGATCGCGACGTCGAACATCTGGCGGTGGATCACTTCCTGCATCTTCTCGCACAGGTCGCGGCCGCGCGGGTACGCGGTGTCGCGGTGCACGATCGTCGCCAGCGCGTCCACCTTGTCGCCGTTGACCAGCACATCCAACTTGACCAAGTCCGCGGCCTGGAAGCGCACGAACTCGTACTCGAACGAGGCGTAGCCGCGCGACACGCTCTTCAGGCGGTCGAAGAAGTCCAGCACGACCTCCGCCAGCGGCATCTCGACTTCCATCTGCACCTGCTTGCCCATGTAGCGCAGGTTCTTCTGCACGCCGCGCTTTTCCATGCACAGCTGCATGACCGGGCCGACGTAGTCGGAGGGCATCAGGATGCGCGCCAGGATGATCGGCTCGCGGATCTCGTCGTAATGTCCGGCCTCGGGCAGGTCCGCCGGGTTGTCGATCTTCTTGACCTCACCGTTGGTCGGCACGACTTCGTAGACCACGCTCGGCGCGGTGGTGATGAGGTTCAGGCCGTACTCGCGCTCCAGCCGCTCCTGCACGATCTCCATGTGCAGCATGCCCAGGAAGCCGATGCGGAAGCCGAAGCCCAGCGCGGTGGAGTTCTCCGGCTCGAACTGGAGCGCGGAATCGTTCAGGCGCAGCTTTTGCAGCGACTCGCGGAAGTTCTCGAAGTCGTCGGCGTCCACTGGGAACATGCCGGCGAACACGCGCGGCTGGATCGTGCGGAAACCGGGGAGCTGCTTTTCGCAAGCGTTGGCCGAATCGGTCAGGGTGTCGCCGACCGGGGCGCCGAAGATGTCCTTGATGCCGGCGATCAGGAAGCCGACCTCGCCGGTTTCGAGCCGGTCTTTGTACAGGCGCTTGGGCGTGTGCACGCCCAGGCCGGAGACCTCGTAATCCTTGCCGGTGGACAGCACGCGGATCTTCTGGCCCTTGCGCACGGAGCCGTTGACCACGCGCACCAGCGAGACCACGCCCAGGTAGTTGTCGAACCAGGAGTCCACGATCAGCGCCTGGAGCTGGCCCGCCGGATCGCCCTTGGGCGGCGGCAGCTTGTGCACGACGGCTTCCAGCACGTCCGGGACGTTGAGGCCGGTCTTGGCGGAAATCTTCACCGCGTCGGACGCATCCAGGCCGATGATCTCCTCGATCTCCTCCTGCACGCGCTCCGGCTCGGCGTTCTGCAGGTCCACCTTGTTCAGCACCGGCAGCACTTCCAGGTCCTGCTCGATCGCGGTGTAGCAGTTGGCGACGGTCTGCGCCTCGACGCCCTGCGAGCAGTCCACCACCAGCAGCGCGCCCTCGCAGGCGGCCAGCGAGCGCGACACCTCGTAGGAGAAGTCCACGTGCCCGGGCGTGTCCATCAGGTTGAGCTGGTAGATTTCGCCGTCGCGCGCGGTGTAGTTGAGCGAAACCGCCTGCGCCTTGATGGTGATGCCGCGCTCGCGCTCGATCGGGTTGTTGTCGAGCACCTGCTCGGTCATCTCGCGCGCCTCCAGGCCGCCGCACAACTGGATGAACCGGTCGGCCAGCGTGGACTTGCCGTGGTCGATGTGGGCGATGATGGAGAAGTTGCGGATGTGGGACTGCTTCATTGCAAAGCCGCGCCAAAATGGCCGCGAAGTATACAGGGGCCAGGAGTCGGGGGGTCGGGAGTCAGGAGTCGGGGAGGACCGGCGTCGCCGCCCGCAAGTGGCGTCGCACCGGTTCCGGATCGAAGAAGCTGCGGCACAGAACCTCTCCGGACTCCGTCAGCAGCACCGGGATTTCGCGGCCGTACGCCTTCTTCCACTCCAGCCGCTCGTCCACGCAGGCCTCGGCCAGTTCGTATGCCCCGGAAAACGCCGCGCGCAGCTCGTCCGCCAGCTCCTCGCACAGGTGGCAATCCGGCCGGCTCAGCAACAACAGCCGCGTCTTACCGCCGCTCATCGCCCGCCGCCGGGATCTCAAGCGCCAGGAACAACGGCGTGCCGTTGCGCTGCACCAGCATCGGCACCGACATGCCGGGCGTCAGGCGCTGCACGACCTCGGCCAGGCGCTGCGGCCCGTCGATCTCGTTGCCGGCGATGGTCAGGATGATGTCGCCCGAGCGCAGTCCGGCGGAGCGGCCGGGGCCGTCCTCCAGTTCGACGACGAGGGCGCCGCCGGACACGACCCGCTCGCGCCGGCGCTGCTCGGGGCTCAGCGCCTCGACGACGATGCCCAGGGTGCCGCGCTTTTCCGGGGCCGCCGGGCGCTGATCCTCGCTGTCCAGCATCCCGACCTGCACTTTCATGGTGACGGTGCGGCCGTCGCGGCGCACTTCCAGCCGCGCGCTCTCGCCCGGATCGGAGTTGCCGACCAGCGGCGGCAGCGCGCTGGAGGTGGGCAGCGGCTCGCCGTTGTACGACAGGATCACGTCGCCGGGGCGCAGGCCGGCTTCCTCAGCCGGACTGCCGGGCAGCACGCGCGCCACCAGAGCGCCCTCCGGCCTCTCCATGCCGAAGGACTGCGCCAGGTCGCGCGTGACCTCCTGAACGACCACGCCCAGCCAGCCGCGCGTGACCCGGCCCTTTTCCTTGAGCTGGGTGGCGACCTTGGCGGCGACGTCGATGGGGATGGCGAACGACACTCCCATGTAGCCGCCGGTCTGCGAGAAGATCTGCGAGTTGACGCCGATCACCTCGCCGCGGATGTTGAACAGCGGACCGCCGGAGTTGCCGGGGTTGATGGCAACGTCGGTCTGGATGAACGGCACGTAGTTCTCGCTCGGCAGCGCGCGGCCCTTGGCCGAGACGATGCCGGCCGTGACCGAGTGGTCGAAGCCGAAGGGCGAACCGATCGCGAGCACCCACTGTCCGACGCGCAGCCGGGTGGCGTCGCCCAGCGCGACCGCCGGCAGGTCGTCGGCCTCGATCTTGAGCAGCGCCAGGTCGCTGCGGTCGTCGCTGCCGACGACCTTCGCCGGCAGCTCGCGCCGATCCGACAGGCGCACGATGATCTCGCTCGCCTCGCGCACGACGTGCGCGTTGGTCAGGACGTAGCCGTCCTCCCACAGCACGAAGCCGGAGCCCAGCGACTGCGCGTCCGGACCCTGGTCCTCGTCCTGCTCGCCGCCGTCCTCGCCTTCCGGCGGGTTGTCGAAGAACTTGCGGAAGAAATCGCCGAACGGGCCGCGCTCGCTCTCCGGCACCGTCCGCGCCGGCTGGTCCGGCGCCGCCGCCACCGTGCTGATGTTGACCACCGACGGGCTGACTTCCTCCACCAGGTCGGCGAAATCGGGGAACGCCGTCTCGCGCTCGCGCGCGCAGCCGGCGACGGCCGCCGCAACGACGAAGCTAGACAGCAAGAGGCGCAGGCGCCGCGCGGCATCCGTCATGGCCAACCCCGAAAAAGCTGGAAAATTGAGGAGAGGTGGGGGATTTTAGGGCCTGTTGACGCGCAATTCACCCGATGCGCGCGCAACGCCCGGCATCGGGCGCGTCCTTGCGCAGAACCACCGGGCGGAAGCGGCCGGAGCGCTCGGCCTTGGCGTTGAACACCCGCAGCGCTAGAAAGGCTGCGGCCAGGCCCGCCAGGGCGAACAGGGCCACCAGCAACTCGTGCGCCTCCAGGATGTGGTGGGCGAAAGCGCCGAAGCCGAACATGGCGACCAGGGGCAGCAGATAGACGCGGATCGACGCCGACACCAGCGCGTCCTCCGGGATGCCGACGATCACGGTGTCGCCGACCCGCAGGTCGGCGACGCGGCTGTCGGCCTCGACGTCCGGGCGGCGGTGCCCGATCAGGCGGGACAGGATGCCGCCGCCGCAACCCTGGCCGCTGGCGCAACGCTCGCAGTTGCCCGGGCCGTACGCCTGCACCCGGACCGCGGTGCCGCGCACCGCGCGGACCACGGCGCGCTCCTCAATCATCCGTCCCCGCGGCGGATGGCGTCTGCACGCCGTCGCCGATGTAGCGCACGGTCTCCTCCGGCACTTCGCCGACGACCGTAACGTGGACGCCGCCGACCACGCGGCCATAGGCGTGGGTCGCACCCACCTGCGACATGCCGTTGAATTGCTTTTCCGGCGGCTTTTCCGGCACGCGCACCCGCGCGCTGAAGATGGACACGGCCGACAGGCCGTCGCTGATGAGCAGGTGCTCAACCACGCCGCGGTCGCCCGGCAGCAGGCGCAGGTCGCGCATGGTGACGCGGAAGCCCGGCGGCAGGTTTTGCGGCACCCACGCGGCCGCATCCAGCGGCGGCATGGCGACCCGGTGGGCGACACGCTCGAAGCCGGTGGTGTCCACGCCCGCGGCCAACGCCTGGTCGGGGATCGCGGCCGGATACTCGACCTCGGTGAACATCAGCTGCTCGAGCACGCGGCCGTCGCGGCCCAGCAGGCTGACCTTGAGCGGCACGTTCTTCTGCGTGTCGGCGCAGACCTCGTAGCCGTAGCGGTAACGGTCGCGCGGCCGCACGCGCAGGCTGCGGCAACTGCGGCCGGCGACGCGCGACACGCCCACGTCGCTGAACTCGTAGTACTGCACCAGTTCCTGCACGGCGTTCTGCGACAGGACCGGGAAGATGCCCTTGCCTTCGCGCTGATCCACCGTGACCACGCGCGCGGCCGGGACGACGGTCGTCACTTCGGTGCCGCGGCGCAGGATCTCGCGCGCGTCGCCGGTCAGCGAGACCATGCGCTCGCGCTCCTCGCCGTCCTGGAAGCGGTGCACCAGGCGCAGCGTCTCCAGCATCTCGCCGTCGCGGTAGACGACGATGCCCTGGTAGTTGCCGGTGCGCGCCGCCTCGCTGATGCGGACCAGCCCTTCGGCCGGCCCGGCGACGGCCGAGGACGCCCATACGGCCGCCGCGCAGGCGGCGGGCAGAACCGAAACCGCGGCGCGCATCAGCGCCGTTCGTCCGGGCGGTAGATGGCGTGGTGCGCTGCGTAGCGCGCCATGCCCATCGGGCTGTGCGTGTTGTGCTCGATCAGGTAGCGGTCGAGCTGCTGGCGCAGTTCGGCCTCGGAACCGTACTGCTCCTCGGCCTGCTTCTGCGCCACCGGCTGGAAGCCGGCAACGGACGGATTGGCCGCGGCCACGACCGGCGCGGCCGGGACGGCGACTGCGACGGCCGGCGCCGCCGGAACCGTTTCGTCCTGCAGGCGCACCCAGCCGACCACGGCGACCGCCGCCATCGAGGCGGCCAGGGCCAGGCCGGCCAGTCCCGCCAGCGGCTGCCAGGCGCGGATGCGGCCGGGGAAGCCGAGCACCCGCGCGGCCGGTGCCGGCTCGGCGTCCAGCGCCGCCATCACGCGGCCGGACAGGTCGAGGTCCAGGTCCCGGCGCCCGCAGCGCAGGCCGCGCGCAACCTCGCGCGACAGGCACATGCGGCTGTAGCGCGCGCGCAGCTCGGGAGAACGGTCCAGATCGTCCAACAGGCGATTGAGTTCCTCAGGGGAACACTCGCCGTCCAGCAAGGCGGAAAGGGACTCGTCACGCATACCGTAATCCTAATTCAGGAAGCGGGCTTTCGCTCGCCGGCTTGTCCGTTTAAACCACAAAAGCGGGGGAAAGTTCCGGGTCGGAGTCATGTGCTTTGCAGCAAAGGATTGATGACCGCGTCGATCGCCTCGCGCGCGCGAAAGATGCGCGAGCGCACCGTGCCGATCGGGCAGTCCATGACCTCGGCGATCTCCTCGTACGACAGGCCCTCGAGCTCGCGCAGGGTAATCGCCTGGCGCAGATCGGCGGGCAGTTTCGCTATGGTTTCCATGATCTTGTGCTTGATCTCGTCGGACAGCGCGACGCGCTCCGGCGTCTCCGCATCGCTCATGTGGTCGGTATGTCCGAACAGCTCGGCGTCGGACACGTCGATGTCCTGGCTGGCCGGCCGCCGGTTGCGCGCCACCAGGTGGTTCTTCGCCGTGTTGATGCCGATGCGGTACAGCCAGGTGTAGAACTGCGACTGGCCGCGAAAGCCGTTCAGGGCGCGGTACGCCTTGATGAAGGTCTCCTGGGCCACGTCCAGCGCGTCGGCCTCGCCGACCAGGCGCTCGACCAGCTGGACGATCCGGAACTGGTACTTGCGTACGAGCAGATCGAAGGCGCGCTTATCGCCTTGCTGGGCGCGAACGACCAGTTGCTCGTCAAGTATTTCTTCGCTCATCGCGATGGGGTGTCGGCGCGCAATCCGGCGCGCCTGAAAGGGGAACGGGATAAACTGTGACGGCCGCAAAATCCCGCGGCCGCAGCACATTCTAGCAAGCCGCTCTCAACAAGTTATGCAAAATGCGGAAGTTTTGATCCTGGGCAGCGGCGCGGCCGGCCTTTCCCTGGCCTTGCGCCTGGCCCAGCAGGGCCATTCCGTGTGCGTGGTGTCCAAGGCCGAGCTGTCCGGCGGCGCCACGCTGTGGGCCCAGGGCGGCATTTCCGCGGTGCTGGACGAGAACGATTCGCTGGAAGCCCACGTGCGCGACACCCTGGTCGCCGGTGCCGGCCTGTGCGACGAGAAGGCGGTGCGCTTCACCGTGGAGCGCGGCCCGGCCTGCGTGCGCTGGCTGATCGAGCAGGGCGTGGGCTTCACCCTGGACGAGGACGATCCCGCCGCCGGGCGCCTGCACCTGACGCGCGAGGGCGGCCACAGCCACCGCCGCGTGGTGCACGCCGCCGACGCCACCGGCCGCGCGGTCGAGACCACGCTGGCCTCGCTGGCCGCCGCCCATCCCAACATCCGCGTGCGCGAGCACACCATCGCGGTGGACCTGATCGTCGACCGCGCCGCGCGCCGCGTGTTGGGCGCCTACCTGCTGGACCTGGGAACCGGCAGGGTCGACGCCGTGGCCGCCAAGGCGGTGGCGCTGGCCACCGGCGGCGCCAACATGGTGTACCTGTATTCCAGCAACCCGCACGGCGCCTCCGGCGACGGCATCGCCATGGCCTGGCGCGCCGGCTGCCGCGTCGCCAACATGGAGTTCATGCAGTTCCACCCGACCTGCCTGTACCACGGCAAGTCGCGCTCCTTCCTGATTACCGAGGCCTTGCGCGGCGAAGGCGCGGTGCTGCGCCTGCCGGGCGGCGAGCGCTTCATGCCGCGCTTCGACGCGCGCGCCGAGCTGGCGCCGCGCGACATCGTGGCGCGCGCCATCGACCACGAGATGAAGCGCCTGGGCCTGGACTTCGTCTACCTGGACATCACGCACAAGCCGGCCGAGTTCACGCGCCGCCATTTCCCCTCGATCCACGCGCATTGCCTGGAGCTGGGCCTCGACATCACCAAGGAGCCGATCCCGGTGGTGCCGGCGGCGCATTACACCTGCGGCGGCGTCGTGACCGATCTCGCCGCCCGCACCGATCTCGACGGCCTTTACGCCGTCGGCGAGGCGGCCTGCACCGGCCTGCACGGCGCCAACCGCCTGGCCAGCAACTCGCTGCTGGAGTGCCTGGTGTTCGCCGAGGCGGCGGCCGAGGACCTGCTCCGGGCGCTGCCGCGGCGCGCGATGCCCGGCCCGCTGCAGCCCTGGGACGAATCGCGCGTGACGGACTCGGACGAGGAAGTCGTCGTCTCGCACAACTGGCAGGAGCTGCGCCGCTTCATGTGGGACTACGTCGGCATCGTGCGCACCGACAAGCGCCTGCAGCGCGCGCAGAACCGCGTGGACCTGCTGCGGCGCGAGACCCAGGAGTACTACGGCAACTACAGGATCGGCGCCGACCTGGTCGAACTGCGCAACCTGATCGTGGTCGCCGACCTCATCATCCGCTCGGCGCTGGCGCGCAAGGAAAGCCGCGGACTGCACTACACGCTGGACTACCCGCGGACCGACGCCGTCACCCAGCCCACCCTCCTGCCGGGCCGCGCCTGACCGCGGCGGCGTCGGGCAAACCCCGACAGCCGGCGCGGTTTGCTTTTCCGCCCGCGCTTGTCAGACTGGGCGGCGACAACAGAACGACATGCCGCCGAAGGGGGGAGCTGCCATGTCCGACACGACTCGCGCCGCGATCGCGGGCGCCGAAGCGCGCATCGAAAAGCCGCTGTACGCCTTCCAGCTCGGCCAGGGCATCGACAACCTGCGCTTCGTGCCGGAGCTGGAGGCGGAGTTCCGCGCCGATTACGCGCGGCGCAGCCTGCCGCGCCTGCGCATCGGCCTGATGCTGGCGATCGGCCTCTACGTCACCTTCCTGCTGGTGCGCCTGCTCGCCGAAAGCGGGCCGGCCACGCTGTGGGGCCTGGGCATCCGCGCCCTCGTCATCGGCGCCATGGCGGCCGCGCTGGCCGCGAGCTACACGGCGCTGCGCCGCCACATGCGGACGATCACGGTGTTCACCTACTTCGTGTTTGGCGCCGGCGTCACCGGCATCGAGATCGTCGCCCACCACTTCAACATCGACCGGCGCTACGAGGGACTGATCTTCATCTGCATCCACTGCTACGTGTTCGGCGGCCTGCTGTTCCGCCAGGCGCTCGTCACCACCGCGGTCATCTTCGCGACCTACCTCGTCGGCGGCACGCTCGGCGGCCTCGGCGGCAAGCAGTTCGGCTACGAGCTGTTCTTCATCTTCCTCATCAACGTGCTGGGCGCCGGCGGCCTTGAGCATGCGCTCCACCAGGTCGGGCAGGTCGAGGTCCGCGAACGCGCCGTCGTGCAGCGCCACCGCCACCGGCGCGTGCAGGCCGGCCTGCTGCATGCCGGCGGCGGCACGCAGCGCCGTGCCCAGCAGGTACTGGGTCCAGCGGCCACTCAGGCCCTCGCGCGCCGTTCCAGCGCGCGCTCCAGCTCGGCGCGCCCGACCGCTGCGGGCGTCCCGCCGGCGCGCGCGTCCGCCAGGGTCTCGCGCCGCACCAGCAGCTCGCGCAGGGCTTCCAGCCGCACCGGCTTGCGCAGCGCGCCGAGCACGCGCAGGCCGCGCTCGCGCGCCATCACCGCCACCGAGCGCAGCACGCCCTCGTCCATGCGGCTCATCAGGATCACCGCGGCGCCGGGCTGCGCCTCGGCCAGGCCGCGCAGGAACTCGACGCCGGGCAGCTTGAGGTCGGAGACGATCAGGTCGAAGGCGGTGCCGCGCCGCAGCAGGCTTTGCGCGGTCGGGGCGTCGGCGGCCTCCTCGACCGGGCCGGCGCCCAGCGCGCGGAGCTGCCCGACCACGATGCCGCGGACGAAGTCGTCGTCGTCAACGACCAGTGCATTCATGCTCCCCCCTGCCCCGCGGCATTCGTTGCTTCATGAGGATCGCTCCCCCGCCGCCATTCGCGTCATCCTAGCGGCTGTCCCGCGGGTACGGTGAGCCGCGCGCGCAGGCGCCGCAGCATCTCGGCGTCCAGCTCGTCGCCGAGCAGCAAGCGCGTGCGGCGCGTGCCGTCGCGCAGGCGGAAATCGAGCACGATCAGGCGCCGGTGGCGGTGGCTGTGGCCCAGCAGGTCGGCGTCGAAGCGCCGGCCGGCGGCGTCGTGCAACGTCCACCCGCCCTGCGCGTGCCAGATCAGCCGCACCAGCGCGCGCGGCCCGAAGCCGAGCGCCGGGTGGCGCCGCAGCGCGAGCCAGGAAGCGCCGACCGCCAGCACCAGCCCGGCCATCGCGGCGCCCGGCTGCATCGCGAACAGGGCCAGCGCCACCACGGCCACGTGCACCCAGAACAGGACGATCAGGGCGCGCACCGAAGCCTTCGGCGCCAGCTCAAGCGTAGCGGCGAAGCTGCTGGATGACATCGGCGAATGGCGCGGGCGCGACTTCGTAGCCCATGGTCCAGGCCCAGATCGCGGGGTCTTCCTGCTGGAGCAGCGCCACGAAGGCTTCGCGCTCCGCCGCGGACGCGGCCGCGTAATTGCGCTGGTAGTAGCGCTCGAGGATGACGTCCAGCTCTTTCATGCCGCGGCGCAGGAGCCAGCGCAGGCGTCCCGCCTCGCCCGTGGTGCCCGCGCTCACGGCGCCGCGCCCTCGGACGGGCCCTCGCGGCCCATGCCGGCCAGGCGCTCGTAGACGAAAGCGCGCAACGCCAGGGCGGCCGCCGGGTTCACGTCCATGAAGTGCACGCCGTAATGCGCCGTGCCTTCGGGCGCGTTTTCGGTCTCGATGTTGCGGATCACGACGTCGGTCTCCAGCAGGTGGACCGCCATGCCGGCGATCGGCAGGTTGCAATTCAGCCGCAGACGGGCGCCGACGTCGCCAGGGCTGGCGGAGCACTCGAACATGGCGCCGGTGACGCTGAGGTCGATCACGGTGCCCTTGGCGACGCCCGCCAGCGGGCCCGGCGAGATCATCTCGCCCGGCAACTGCACCAGCACCCGCGCCGAGCGCCGCACGCGGACCTGCTCCAGCACATAGGGGTAGCTCAGGTGCAGGTACGGGTACGGGACGGCGACGCGCTTGAGCACGGTGCAGCGGAAGCCGAGCGCGCGGTCGCCCAGGAAGGCGCGCACCACGAACACCTGGCCCTCGCGCACCAGGATGATCTTGCCGTCGGCCTGCGGCGCCGTGACCAGCAGGCTGCGCCGCTCGGCGCCACCGATCAGCGTGACGTGGTAGCGCGCAGGATGATCCTCCTGCAGCGTTTGCAGTTGCAGCGTGTCGCCGATGCGTAGACCCAGCTCCACCGGCGACGATTCTCAGGTTGTGCGTTCGACCAGCATTTTCTTTATTTCGGCAATCGCCTTGGCCGGGTTAAGCCCCTTGGGGCAGGTCCGGGCGCAGTTCATGATGGTGTGGCAGCGGTACAGCTTGAACGGGTCTTCCAGCGCGTCCAGGCGCTCGCCGGTGGCCTCGTCGCGCGAGTCCGCGATCCAGCGGTACGCTTGCAGCAGCGTGGCCGGACCCAGGTAGCGGTCGCCGTTCCACCAGTAGCTGGGGCAGCTGGTGGTGCAGCAGGCGCACAGGATGCACTCGTAGAGGCCGTCGAGCTTGGCGCGGTCCTCCTCGGATTGCAGGCGCTCGCGCGTCGGCGCGGGCGAATCGGTCTTGAGCCAGGGCTCCACCGAGGCGAGCTGCGCGTAGAAGTGCGTCAGGTCCGGCACCAGGTCCTTGACCACCGGCATGTGCGGCAGCGGGTAGATCTTGACCTCGTCGGAAACGTCGGTGCAGGCCTTGGTGCAGGCCAGCGTGTTGGTGCCGTCGATGTTCATCGCGCAGGAGCCGCAGATGCCCTCGCGGCAGGACCGGCGGAAGGTGAGCGTCGCGTCGATCTCGTTCTTGATCTTGATCAGCGCGTCCAGGACCATCGGGCCGCAAGCGTCCATGTCCACCTCGTAGGTGTCCACGCGCGGGTTGGCGCCGGAGTCCGGGTCGTAGCGGTAGATCTTGAAGGTGCGGACGTTCTTGGCGCCCGCCGGCGCCGGGTGATGCTTGCCCGCGGACTTGTCGATCTGCGAATTCTTCGGCAGGGTGAACTGAGCCATGTCGGTTCGTCCTTAGTACTTGCGGGCGACGGGCGGAATGTGATCCACCTCGGCGTCGAGCGGGTTCATGTGCACGGGACGGAAATCGATCTTCACGTCCTTGGCGCCCGTGCGCCACGCGATGGTGTGCTTGAGCCAGTTCCTGTCGTCGCGATCCTTGATGTCGTCGCGCGCGTGCGCGCCGCGCGACTCCTTGCGGTTCTCGGCGCAGACGATCGTGATGAGCGCCTGGCCCAGCAGGTTGTCCAATTCCAGCGATTCGACCAGGTCGCTGTTCCAGACCAGCGAGCGGTCGGTCACGCCGAGGTCGTTGGTGAACTCGTCGATCACGCCCTTCAGCTCCTGGATGCCTTCCTGCATCAGCGGGCCGTCGCGGAACACCGCGCAGTGCTTCTGCATGGTCTTCTGCATCGCCAGGCGGATGGTCGCGGTCGGAGCCTTGCCCTTGGCGTTGCGCAACCTGTCCAGGCGCGCGAGCGACTGCTCCTCGGACGCGCCGGGGATCTTCTTGTGCGGCGTCGCCGGCTTGATCAGCTCGGCCGTGCGCAGCGCCGCGGCGCGGCCGAACACGACCAGGTCGAGCAGCGAGTTGGAGCCCAGGCGGTTGGCGCCGTGCACCGACACGCAGGCCGCCTCGCCTACCGCCATCAGGCCGGGCACGACCGCGTCGGGGTTGCCGTTCTTGAGCGTGACCGCCTCGCCGGTGTAGAGCGTCGGGATGCCGCCCATGTTGTAGTGCACGGTCGGCACGACCGGGATCGGCTCCTTGGTCGCGTCCACGCCGGCGAAGATCTTGGCGCTTTCGGTGATGCCGGGCAGGCGCTTGTGCAGCACGTCCGGGCCCAGGTGCTCCAGGTGCAGGTGGATGTGGTCCTTCTCCGACCCGACGCCGCGGCCCTCGCGGATTTCCGTGGACATCGCGCGGCTGACCATGTCGCGCGGCGCCAAATCCTTCACCGACGGCGCGTAACGCTCCATGAATCGCTCGCCCTTGGCGTTGGTCAGGTAGCCGCCCTCGCCGCGCGCGCCTTCGGTGATGAGGCAGCCGGAGCCGTAGATGCCGGTCGGGTGGAACTGCACGAATTCGAGGTCCTGCAGCGGCAGGCCGGCGCGCAGCACCATGGCGTTGCCGTCGCCGGTGCAGGTGTGCGCGGAGGTGGCCGAGAAGAATGCGCGGCCGTAGCCGCCGGTCGCCAGGATCACCATGTGCGCGCGAAACCGATGAAGCTGGCCGGTCGCCAGGTCCCAGGCCAGCACGCCCTTGCAAGAGCCGTCCTCGTCCATCAGCAGGTCGAGCGCGAAGTACTCGATGAAGAACTGCGCCTTGCACTTGAGCGACTGCTGATACAGCGTGTGCAGCATCGCGTGGCCGGTGCGGTCGGCGGCGGCGCAAGTGCGCTGGGCCGGCGGGCCCTTGCCGAACTCGGTGGTCATGCCGCCGAACGGACGCTGGTAGATCTTGCCTTCCGGCGTGCGCGAGAACGGCACGCCGTAGTGCTCCAGCTCGATGATCGCGGGGATCGCCTCGCGCGTCATGTACTGGATCGCGTCCTGGTCGCCGAGCCAGTCGGAGCCCTTGACGGTGTCGTAGAAGTGCCAGCGCCAGTCGTCGCGGCCCATGTTGGCCAACGCCGCCGAGATGCCGCCCTGCGCCGCCACCGTGTGCGAGCGCGTGGGGAACACCTTGGTGATGTTGGCGGTCTTCAGGCCGGTCTCGGCCAGGCCCAGCGTGGCGCGCAGGCCCGCGCCACCGGCTCCGACGACGACCGCGTCGTATTCATGATGGACGATCTCGTAAGCGGACATTGTTGTTATCCCAGGGCGACCTTGAGGACGGCGAAGATGCTCGCCGCGGCCAGGATCGCGTGAACGAACTTGGACAGCACCAGGCTCGCCAGCCGCGCGCCCTCGTGCCCCACGTAGTCTTCGATGACCACCTGCACGCCCAGCATCGAGTGGTAGAACAGCGTGGCCAGGAACAGCACCAGGGCGACCGCCACCGAGGGCGCCGACACCCAGTGCTTGACCGCGGCGTAGTCGGCCCCGTGCAGCCGGGCGACCGAGAACACGAACCACAGCGACAGCGGGACCAGGGCGGCGGACGAAACGCGCTGCACCCAGAAGTGATGCACACCCTGCTTGGCGGAACCCAGGCCGCGCGCGCGGCCGAGGGGGGAACGCAGGCTCATGTCGGTCTCCCTAGATTGCGTAGGCCAGCGCCCACACCGCCGCGGTCAGCAGCAGCGAGGCGGCGGCGACGATGTAGCCGCCGGCATATACCGCCTTCATCGAAAAGGCGTAGCCGAAGTCCCACACCAGATGGCGGATGCCGTTGCCCAGGTGATACATCAGCGCCCAGGTGAAGCCGAACAGCAGAACCTGGCCGTACCAGGCGGTGAGATGCCGGGCGACGGCGGCGTACATCCACGGACCGCCGGCCAGCGCGATCAGCCACAGCGCCAGCAGCGCCGCGCCGAGCGACAGGCCGACGCCGGTCAAGCGGTGCAGGAAGGACAGTACGGAGGTGAGCTGGAAGCGGTAATACTGCCCCAGCATGAAAGGCGAAAGCGGCCGGTTCGGCGCGGAGCTTGGCGTGCTCATTCCAACTCCCCTGGTTGGGTCCCAAATATCGAACTGCGGGCGGCCTGCCGCGACGCTTAAAAATCGATGCAGCGGCCGTTCTTTTCCCAGTCACCGTAGCGCGTCGGCTCCGGCCCGTCCTTGCGCCCGCCGATCTCGGTCACGGGTGCCGAACGCTCTGCCTGCGACTCCTGCCTCAACAACTCGTCCAGACGGATCGCCGCCTCGACCGGCTTCGGCCGGTAGATGCGGACCAACGGATCGCGGGCAGAGGACGACACGGGGCTCGGTGGCTGGAAAACTTTTATAGTGTGACAAAATCGCGCGGCGCCGAAGCCGAAGCCGCGCTCGGCGGCACGGTCGTCGTCCCGCAGCTCCACCTGGGCGTGATCCGCGTCGGTGGGCGCGACGCCGACACGTTCCTGCAGGGACAGCTGAGCAACGACCTGCGCGGGCTGACGCCGGACACCGGCCAGCTCGCCAGCCTGAACAGCCCCAAGGGCCGCATGCTCGCCGTGCTGCACCTGCTGCGCCGGCCCGACGGCGTCCACCTGCTGGTGGAGCGCTGCATCCTCGACGCGACGCTGCGGCGCCTGCGGATGTACGTGCTGCGCGCGCAGGTGACGCTGGAGGACCTGAGCGGCCGCTGCGCCGTCCTGGGCCTGGCCGGCCCCGCCGCCGCCGGCGCGCTGGCCGCGGCCGGGCTGCCGGCGCCGGAGGCGCCGATGGCCTGCGCGCAGGCCGGCGAAACCGCGGTCCTGCGCCGGCATGGCCACGTCCCGCGCTGGACGGTGCTGCACCCCGCTTCCGACGTGGCGGCGCTGTGGTCGCGTCTCGCCGCGCAGGCCGCGCCGGCCGGAACCAACGCCTGGAAGCTGCTCGACATCCGCGCCGGCGTCCCGACCGTCTACGTCGAGACGCAAGACCATTTCGTGCCGCAGATGGCCAATCTGGACCAGCTCGGCGGCATCAGCTTCAACAAGGGCTGCTACACCGGACAGGAGGTCGTGGCGCGCGTGCACTACCTGGGCGAAATCAAGCGCCGCCTGTTCCGCCTGCGCGCCGGAGCCGACGAAATCGAGCCGGGCATGCCCGTATACGACGCCGAGGCCGACGGCCAGAACGTCGGCGAGGTGGTGGACGCCGCGATCTTGCCGGACGGCGCCCGCGAGCTGCTGGCCGTATTGCAGCGCACACGCGCCGCCTCGCGCGGACTGCGCGTCGGCAGCACCGCGGGGGCTCATGCGTTCCTGACGGAGTAAGCGTTTAGGCTTCGGGCCGCATCTGCGGAAAGAGCAACACGTCCCGGATCGAAGCACTGTCGGTGAGAAACATCACCAGCCGGTCCATGCCGATGCCGGCGCCGGCGGTCGGCGGCAGGCCGTACTCCAGCGCGCGGATGTAGTCGGCGTCGTAGACCATCGCCTCGTCGTCGCCGGCCGCCTTCCTGTCGGCCTGGGCGCGGAAGCGCGCGGCCTGGTCGTCGGCATCGTTCAGCTCGGAGAAACCGTTGGCGATCTCGCGGCCGCCGAGAAAGAACTCGAAACGGTCCGTCACTTCCGGATTCTCGTCGTTGCGGCGCGCCAGGGGCGACACCTCGGTCGGATACTCGGTGACGAAGGTCGGGTCGTGCAGGCTCGACTCGGCGGTCTTCTCGAAGATCTCCAGTTGCAGCTTGCCGACGCCGTAGTCGGGCTTCACGTCGCCGCCGACCTTGCGCGCGTACTCGGCGAGATAGGCGCGGTCGTAGAGCCGGTTGGCGTCGATCTGCGGGTTGTAGCGTTGCACCGCCTCCACCAGCGTCAGGCGTGCGAACGGCTTGCCGAAATCGTACTCACGGTCCTGGTAGCGCACGACGGTGCCGCCGGTCACGGTCTCCGTGAGATCGCGCACCAGCGTCTCGATCAGGTCCATGAAGTCTTCGAAGTCCGCGTACGCCTGGTAGAACTCCAGCATCGTGAACTCGGGGTTGTGCCGGGTGGACAGTCCCTCGTTGCGGAAATTGCGGTTCAGCTCGTAGACCTTCTCGAAGCCGCCGACCACCAGGCGCTTGAGGTACAGCTCCGGCGCCACGCGCAGGTACAGGTCGCGGTCCAGCGCGTTGTGGTGCGTGACGAAGGGCTTGGCCGCCGCGCCGCCGGCCAGCGGCTGCATCATCGGCGTCTCCACCTCGATGAAGCCCAGGGTGTCGAAGAAGTCGCGCACGAAGCGCGTGATCTGGGCGCGCCGCTCGAACGCCTTGCGCACGTCCGGATTCACGATCAGGTCGAGGTAGCGCTGGCGGTAGCGCACTTCGGTGTCGGTCAGGCCGGCCCACTTCTCCGGCAGCGGCCGCAGCGACTTGACCAGCAGGCGGACCTTGGTCGCGCGCAGCGACAGCTCGCCGGTCTTGGTCTTCATCACGCGGCCTTCGACGCCGACGATGTCGCCCACGTCCCAGGTCTTGAAGTCGGTATAGACCTCGGCGCCGACCGCGTCCTGCTGCACGAAGGCCTGGATGCGGCCGGACAGGTCCTGCAACTGCGCGAAGCTGGCCTTGCCCATGACGCGCTTGGCCATCATGCGGCCGGCGATCGCGAACGTGGACGTCTCGGCGTCCAGCGACTCGGCCGAGCGCGCGCCGTACATGCCATGGAGGTCGGCGGCGCAGGCGTTGCGGCGGAAGTCGTTGGGATAGGCGTTGCCGGCTGCGCGCAGCTTGTCCAGCTTTTCGCGGCGCTGGGCGATGAGGAAATTCTCGTCTTGCGGCTTCTGCGGCTCGTTCATTTCAAAGTCCCTGCTTGAGGCTCGCTTCGATGAAGCGGTCCAGGTCGCCGTCCAGCACCCGCTGCGTATCGGCGACTTCCACGCCGGTGCGCAGATCCTTGATACGCGACTGATCGAGTACGTACGAGCGGATCTGGTAGCCCCACTCGATGTCGGTCTTGGACGCCTCCAGCTTCTGCTTCTCGGCGTCGCGCTTTTCCATCTCGCGCTCGTACAGCTTGGCCTTGAGCATCTTCATCGCGCGGTCGCGGTTGGCATGCTGCGAGCGCTCGGTCTGGCAGGCCACCACGATGCCCGAAGGCGCGTGCGTGATGCGGATCGCCGACTCGGTCTTGTTGACGTGCTGGCCGCCGGCGCCGCTGGAGCGGTAGGTGTCGACCTTGAGGTCGGCGGGGTTGATGTCGATCTTGATGTCGTCGTCCACTTCCGGCGACAGGAACACCGCGGCGAACGAGGTGTGGCGCCGCGCATTGGAGTCGAACGGCGACTTGCGCACCAGCCGGTGCACGCCGATCTCGGTGCGCAGCCAGCCGTACGCGTACGGCCCCTGCACGTAGACCGAGGCGCTCTTGATGCCGGCGACTTCGCCGGCCGAGCATTCCATGATCTCGGTCTTCCAGCCCTTGTCGGCGCAGAAGCGCAGGTACATGCGCAGCAGCATCTCGGCCCAGTCCTGCGCCTCGGTGCCGCCGGTACCGGACTGGATGTCGAGATAGGCGCTGTTCGCGTCCATCTCGCCGCTGAACATGCGCTTGAATTCCATGCCGGCGGCGAGCTTGGCCAGCGCCTGCACGTCGTGCGCGATCTCGGCGACGGTGCCGGCGTCGTTCTCGGCCGCCGCCAGTTCCAGCAGCTCGGCGGCGTCCTTGAGGCCGGATTCGGCCTTTTCCAGCGGCTGGATCACTTCCTCCAGGCGCGCGCGCTCCTTGCCCAGGTTCTGCGCGCGCTCGGGCTTGTTCCAGACCTCGGGGCTTTCCAGTTCCGCGGCTACTTCGGCCAGGCGGTCGCGCTTGCCGGCGTAGTCAAAGATAGCCCCGCAGCGCGTCGAAACGCGCCTGCAGGGCTGTGATCTCGCTCTTGATCGGGTTGATTTCCATGGGCTCGCACTTCCGAAGGGGGCGCAGTCTAGCGGATCGGCATGCGACGGTCATCGCGCCACGGACGATCGATTGATGTAACAGGGTTTGGAGTCTGCTACAGTTTTTCCGGCAGGCGCCGGGCGGCGGCGGCTGCTATATTGTTTTGATCCGAACAATCAGGGCGTTCCGGGAGTCCCGGAAAGCGTTTCAGGGGAGATCACATGGCTTATCGGTCGGGCTTTTTTTGCGCGCTCGCGGCGGCGGCGATGCTCGCGTCCATTCCTGCGTCCGCACAGGACGACGAGGGCTCGTACGACGATGGCGGTTCGGCCGCGGCGACGTCCGGCGGCCAGGACAAGCGCCTGTATTTCGCCCCTCTGTTCTCCTACACGCTGGCCGACAGCGACCGCGGCACCAAGGACGGCCTGGGCGCCTCCATCGCGGTCGGCCGCCGTTTCGCCTCCGGCCTGAACCTCGAGCTGACCGGCTACTTCAGCAGCATGGACGCCGACGTTGAAGGCGCGGACGGCTCCACCAAGCTCAACGGCTTCGGCATCGCGGCGATGGTTTTCCCGAAGCCGGAGTACCCGAACCTGTACGCCCTGCTCGCCCTGCACCAGGGCTTCGGCGAGGACCTGCCCACCGCGCGCGGCGCCACCGTCACGCCGGTGGACTACAAGGCCACCGTTTTCGACGCCGGCGTCGGCTACCTGTGGCCGGTGGACCTGACCGGCATCGGCCTGGCCGAGGGCACGCAGTTGCGCGCCGAAGCGCGCTACCGCATGGACGCGCACTGGCGCACCGGCATCGGCACGCCGGGCGGCGACAAGGAGTTCTACGACGGCGTGTTCAACATCGGCTTGCAGATCCCGCTGGGCAACCTGCCGCCGCCCCCGGCCGAGCCGGCGCCGGAACCGCCGGCCGTCGTCCCCGCCGCTCCGGCGGACGTCGACACCGATGCGGTTCCGGACGACCTCGACCAGTGCCCGGCCACGCCGGCCGGCGCCATTGTCGACGAGAAGGGCTGCGAGCTGGACGAGGACGCCGACGGCGTCGTCGACCGCCTCGACAAGTGCCCGGCCACCGCCGCCGGCACCCAGGTGAACGAGGAAGGCTGCCCGCTCGAAGCCGCGCCCGAGCCTGAGCCGGCACCCGTCCCCGCCCCGGCGGCCGAGGAACCGGCCTGCCGCGAGCCGGCGCCCGGCGAGCCGGTCACGCTCGAAGGCTGCGCCAGCGGCGACGCCATCGTGCTGCGCGGCGTGAACTTCGAGTTCAACAGCAACAAGCTGACCGCCAACGCCAAGGTCATCCTCGACCAGCTCGCCGACGCGCTGATGGCGGCGCCGGCGATCATCGTCGAGATCGGCGGCCATACCGACTCGCTCGGCAGCGACGTCTACAACCAGAAGCTGTCGGAGAAGCGCGCCATCGCCGTCTACGACTACCTGGCCTCGCGCGGCGTGGACAACAAGCGCCTCACCTTCAAGGGCTATGGTGAGTCGCAGCCGATCGCCAGCAACGAGACCGAGGACGGCCGCGAGCTGAACCGCCGCGTCGAGATGCGCGTGATCGGCGAGTAAGCGCCGTCGCGTTCGGATCGAGCCCCGCCAGCGCACGCTGGCGGGGCTTTTTCTTTGCGCCTATCCTGCGCGCCGATGGACGATCCCTTCCTGGCCAGCCTGCTCGCGCAGTTGCAGCCGGTGCCCGGCTCGCTGCTGCTGGCGATGCCGGCCGGCCCGCTGCGCGACCGCCTGTGCGCCGCGCTGGCGCCGCTGCACCCGCGTCACCTGGGCCGGTCCGGCCTGACGCCGGCGGACCATTTCGACGCCGCCGTCGCGCATGTCACCGCCGACCGCACCGCCGCCGAATGGCGCGCCCTGCTTGCCGCCCTGCGCGACCGTCACGCCGGCCGCACCCTCGCCATCCTGGACGAACGCTCGCCGGTGCAAGCGGCGGAATGCGCGGCGCTGGGCTTCCGCCGCGTGGCGCACACACCGGGGCTGGACCTGTTCCGCTTCGACCTGTACGACTACAAGGACCGTCCCGACTGGCTCAACCCGCGGCACTGGGCACATCCGGAGCTGTGGGACAAGTTTCGATGGTAAATCGCCCTCCTGGACCTTTCATGCACGACGCGCAGTTCGACTACATCGTGGTCGGCGGCGGCTCGGCGGGCTGCGTGCTCGCCAACCGCCTGTCCGAAAACCCCGCCAACTCGGTGTGCCTGCTGGAGGCCGGCCCCAGCGACCGCAGCTACTTCGTCCGCAGCTGCAACCCGCTGAACATGCTGTACCTGATGTACAGCCGGCGCTACAACTGGCGCTACCGGACGGAAGTCGAGCCGGCCAACGGCAACCGCGACTTCTACTGGCCGCGCGGCAAGGCGCTGGGCGGCTCCAGCTCGATCAACGCGATGATCTACACCCGCGGCCATCCCTGCGACTACGACCGCTGGGCCGAGCTGGGCAACGCGGGCTGGGACCACACCTCGGTGCTGCCGTGGTTCCTGCGCTCCGAACGCCAGCAGCGCGGCGCCGACGCCTGGCACGGCGCCGATGGCGAGATGGACGTGGTCGACACCACGTTCCGGTTCCCGCCCAGCGAGGCCTTCGTGCGCGCCTGCGCGGAAGCCGGCTTCGCCCGCAACGACGACTTCAATGGCGCCAGCCAGGAAGGCTGCGGCTTCTTCCAGGTCACACAGACGCCGGAGGGCCGGCGCTGCAACGCCGCCTACGCCTTCCTCGACCCGGCGCTGCCCCGCCCCAACCTGACGGTGCGCACCCGCGCCCACGCCGCGCGCATCCTGTTCGACGGGCGGCGCGCGGTCGGCGTGGCGTTTCACGACCTCGCCGCACGGCGCAAGCCGGTGCGCGTGTACGCACGCAAGGAGGTGATCCTGAGCGGCGGCGTCATCAACTCGCCGCAGTTGCTCAAGCTGTCCGGCGTCGGCCCGGCGGCCGAGCTGCGCGCGCTGGGCATCGACGTGGTCCACGACCTGCCCGGCGTGGGCGAGAACCTGCAGGACCATCCGGACATCCTGATCCGCCACCGCGACCGCAGCCGCAGCTCCTTCTCGACCACGCCGGGGCGCGCCATGCTGGGCTTCCTGCGGCGTGCGCTCGGCCGCGGGCAGCCCTTCGTCTACACGGTCACGGACTGCGGCGGCTTCGTCAAATCCGACCCGGCGGAGCCGATCCCCGACCTGCAACTCCAGTTCGCGGCGACGCGCATGGAACCCCACGGCCGCGACCTGCTGATGCCCGCCCGCGCCGGCTACGTGCTGCACCTCTGCCACCTGCGGCCCGAAAGCCGCGGCCGCGTGCTGCTGCGCAGCGCCGACCCGTTCGATCCGCCGCGGATCGAAGCCAACTACTTCGCCAGGGACAAGGAGCTGGAGGCGCTGGTCAAGGGCGTCAAGCTGGCCCGCGACATCCTCGCCCAGCCCGCCCTGCGCCCGTTCGACGGCGGCGAGGAGATGCCCGGCCCCGCGGTGCGGACCGACGACGAAATCCGCGCCTTCGTCCGCGACCGGGTCGAGACCGTCTACCACACCGCCAGCTCGTGCAAGATGGGCAGCGACGCGCTGGCGGTGGTCGACGGCCGGTTGCGGGTCCACGGCGTCGACCGCCTGCGCGTGATCGACTCGTCGGTGATGCCGACCATCACCGGCAGCAACATCCACGCGCCGACCGTTCTGATCGCCGAAATCGGCGCGGACCGGGTGCTGAACGACGGCGCGACGGCGGCGGCCTAGAGCCGCGCCGAGGGCTACCGCTGGCGGCACGCCCGCCGGCCGCCCTGTCGCCCTACGGCGGGCAGCCCAGGAACTCCAGCGTCCCGCTGGCGAGCGCAAACCGCGCGTTCAGGACCCGCGTGGCCGGGTCGTAGCTCCACTCGCCCGCCGGCAGCGGCCGGCCGTCGCGCCGCACCCGGCAGACGTGGAACGGCGCATTGAGCGTGGCGAGCGAGGCCTGGAGGTCGTAGCGGCGCTCGACCGACGAGCGGATCGCAAGGGTCCAGCGGCCCGGCGCCTCGGTCGAGACCAGCGCGCCGTCCCGGTAGAAGCGCGAAACGGAGCCGCCGCGCGGAAACGCCAGCAAATTGAGGCGGTCGCGACGGTCGGCCAGGCGCACGAGGTCCACGCCGGCGCCGTAGTCGGCCAGCGTGTCCACCTCCGGCGGCAGCAGGGGCAACACCGCGCCGGCACGCACCAGCAGCGGCAGTTCCTCCAGCGGCGCCGGCAGCTCGACGTCGCCGCCGCCCGCGCGCAGGCTCGCGGCGCCGAGCGTGAAGCCGCCGCTGGCCTCGTCGTAGCGCAGCGTGCGCCACCAGTCCACCCACGTCCCCTGCGGCAGGTACAGCGCCCGCGTGGTCTGGCCGGGCCGGATGACCGGCGCCGCCAGCAGGTCGGGACCGAACAGGAATTGGTCGTCCTTGGCGACGGCGCTGGCGTCCTGCGGGTATACCAGCGCCAGGTGGCGCATCAGCGGCAGGCCGCTGGCGCGGTACTCGGCGACCGCCGCGTCGAGGTACGGATAGAGCTGCGTGTGCAGCTTCGCGTAGCGGCGGAAGATCGGCAGGACGTCCGGATCCCAGATCTGCGGGCGGCTCAGCGTCGGGTCCGGCGGCAGGTTGATCGACTGCTTGCGCGCCTTGATCCAGGGCGAAACCGCGCCGAACTGCGTCCAGCGGATCAGCAGCTCCGGCGTCAGCCGGTCCAGGCCGTTCTCGAACAGGCCGCCCAGCTCCGAGGCCCACAGCCCCACGCCCGACAGCCCCATGGTCAGGCCGTTGTACAGCGCCGACTCCAGGCCGTCGAAGTCCCAGCGCGCCGACGGATCGCCCGACCACACCAGCCGCGCGCAGGCCGCGGTGCCGGTCCAGCCCGAGCGCACGAAGCCGGCGACCGGCTGGTCGATGCCGCGCGAGTACTCGATCGCGCCGCAGTGGTAACCGGTCGGATACAGGTTGTGCATGCGCGCACCCGGCTCGCCGTTGGCATAGACGCCGTCGGGCGGCGCGTATTCGCCGTAGTCCTCCATCCAGCCGTCGTAACCGTCGCGCACCGCCTCGCCGATCAGCTCGCCGAAGGCCGCGGCCGCGCCGGGCGCGCTGAAATCCACCGCGCTCACGATCACGCCCGCGGGATGGCGGTCGGCGAACTGGCGATACACGTACGGCTGGCCGAGCGCGTTCCGGATGAACCAGCCGTTCCGCTCGAAGCGATCGTAGACCTCCGCGTACTCGGTGCAGATCTGCGAATGCAGGTACGCCAGGATCGCCAGACCCTCGGCATGGAAGCTCTCGACGCGCGCCTGGCTCGCCTCGCGCAGGCCGTGCACCTCGCCGCAGGGCAGGTACTGCATGGTGGTCTCGGCCGCCGACACCGGCACGTCGGCGTCGCGCAGCAGCCGCACGCGTGCCCGCTCGGCGGGCAGGTCCTCGACGTCGAAGTTGTTGGGCATGATCCAGACGCCGAGGAACCACGGCGCCGTCGGCGCGGGCTGGCGCCCGGTGGCGGCCGTGAAGCGCCGCAGCGCATCGGCCGGGGTCGGCCCGGCGAACACGCGCAGCGCCAGCTCGGTGTCCCCCGACACCTCGACGCTCCAGGCGTCCGCGGCATCGGAGCCGAGGCGGAAGTTGCTGGTTTCCGGGCTATCCACCAGCACGCCGTAACCGGCGCTGGACAGCAGCCAGGGCACCGGGAAGCTCGCCGCGTCGTCGCGCGGGCGGTAGCAGCAGGCGGGCGTGAAGCCGTACACGAACGGCCGCTGCTCCAGCGGCCACGGTCCCTCGCCGACGAAGTTCTCGACCGTGTTGCCGTTCTGCGCCACCGCGTTCGAGCGTTCGCCGAAGCCCAGGTAGCGCTCGCGCTCGCCCTCGCGCGCGGCGAAGCCGATGCCCAGCGCGGTCACGTCGGCGGTCGAAGCGCCCTCTACCCGCGCGCTCAGGCGCACCACGCCTTCGGCGTCCGGCGCGATGCGCACCGCGATGCGCCGGCCGGCCGGGTCGGTGGTCGCCAGCGTCGCGTCATAGATGCCGCCATCCCGCGACTCCGAGACCGCCCCGGTTGCATGCCACCAGGCGCTGCCCAGGGTCTGGAAGCCCAGCCGCCCGGACGGGCCGGCGCCCGTGCCCGGATGCTCGGTCAACACGACCGCGCCCTGCGCGTCGACGAAGCGCAGGCTCCAGGGGCTGGCGGTGGTCTCGGCACGCAGCGCGGCGCCATCGGCCGCATGCGGCTGAGCATCGGCGCTTCCGCCGTTGGGATCGGCGCAGCCAGTCAGAGACACCACGGCGACCAGCACAACCCATCCCCGGCTCCGGCATCGAGGCCGCTGCCTTTTCGCGCAAACGTCCCTGATTGGCGCGGAACCCCCGAATGGTTGACGCATGGAGTCCCCATGTATGCCGACCGCTTTTTTACGGCGGTTTGGTCGGGGCGAGAGGATTTGAACCTCCGACCACCTGCGCCCAAGGCAGGTGCGCTACCAGGCTGCGCTACGCCCCGACACGAAAATCGCACTTCCAACCGACTGCCCCGGTCGCAGTCTGTCACTAGGCTCGGCCTCCTGCCTCGCCAAGTGACCCCGCCGCGCACTTCCTGTCAGCGGCGTGCGGATTCGCAGGCGATGACATCGAGTCATCGCCTAAGCGCGATTCCGCACCCCAAGGCAGGTGCGCCACCCGGCTGCGCTACGCCCCGATCCGGAATGCTGCGGGCCGGCATTATCCGGGGCGCGTTCCGCGACGGTCAACGGCAAATGCGTCGGGAACGAATTTGGGCGAGCGCAGCGAGTCCGTCCGGACGCGGAGCAGGGATGCGCCGCGCCAATATTTGTTGGCGTCCGGGCCGGCGTGCGAAAATCCACGCCTTTCGCAAGTTCCGAGCATCGCGCATGACCGCGCAGATCATTGATGGGAAGGCCGTCGCCGCGCGGGTGCACGAGAGCGTAAAGGCCGGGATCGAGGCCCGCATCGCGGCCGGACATCGGCCGCCGGCCCTCGCCACCATCCTGGTCGGCAGCGACCCGGCGTCCGAGGTCTACGTGCGCAACAAGCGCGAGGCCTGCCGCAAGCTCGGCATCCGCTCCGAACCGGTCGGCCTGCCGTCCGCCGTGACGCAGGACAAGCTGTTGGCGCAGATCGACCGGCTGAACGCCGACCCGGACATCGACGGCATCCTGGTGCAGTTGCCGCTGCCGGAGCACATCGACACCACGGCGGTGATCGAGCGCATCCACCCGGACAAGGACGTGGACGGCTTCCATCCGTACAACATCGGGCGGCTGGCGCAGCGCATCCCGCGCCTGCGGCCGTGCACGCCGTTCGGCGTGATAGAGCTGCTCAAGTCGGTCGGCGAGACCTTCTACGGCCGCAACGCGGTCGTCGTAGGCGCCTCCAACCACGTCGGCCGGCCGATGGCGCTGGAGCTGCTGCACGCCGGCGCCATCGTCAGCGTCACGCACCGCTTCACGCGCGACCTCAAGGCCGACCTGGAACGCGGCGAGATTGTGGTGGTGGCCGCCGGCAAGCCGGGGCTGGTGAAGGGCGAATGGATCCGGCCCGGCGCCACCGTGATCGACGTCGGCATCAGCCGCATGGCGGACGGCAAGCTGACCGGCGACGTCGTGTTCGAGACTGCCAAGGAGCGCGCCGCCTACATCACGCCGGTACCGGGCGGCGTCGGGCCGATGACGGTGGCGATGCTGATGCAGAACACCTTGCAGGCGGCGGAGCTGCGGAACCCGGCGGCATCGCCGGTCCCGCGCTCCTGATTTCCCGACGGCTCAACTCTGCCAGATCACCGGCTGCCGCTTCGCGTACCAGCCGTCGAGATACTTGCCGTAGGCGCTTTCGATCGCGTTGCGCTTGATCTTCATGCTGGGCGTCAGAAAGCCGTTCTCGACGTTCCAGGCGTCCTTCACCACCAGCAGGAAATCCATCTGCTCGTGCGGGTCGAGCGTGGCGTTGATCTGCTCCAGATGCTTGGCCAGCGAGTGCGTCAGCGCCTCGCGCGGCTCGCGCGCCGCGTCGGCCGCCAGCATCACCAGCGCGCAGGGCTGGCCCTGGTCGGCACCGGCAACGCATACGGCCTCGATCCTGGGATGCGTGGACAGCTTGTTCTCGATCGGCGCCGGGGCGACGTACTTGCCCTTGGAGGTCTTGAACAGCTCCTTGGCGCGGCCCGTGATGCGCAGGCGGCCCTGCTCGTCGAACTCGCCCAGGTCGCCAGTCTTGAGCCAGCCGTCGGCGGTGAAGGCCTCGCGCGTCTTCTCCGGGTCCTTGAAGTAACCGAGCATGGTCCAGGGCGAGCGCGTCAGCACTTCGCCGGTCCCGGACAGCTTCGACTCGCTGCCCGGCCAGTTGCCGCCGACGTAGCCCACGCGACTGCGGCCGGGGAAGGAGCCGTGCGAGCAGCCGAAGTTCTCGGTCATGCCGTAGCCTTCCAGCAGCTCCACGCCCAGCTCGCGAAACCAGCTGATGAGCGCCGGCGGCATCGGCGCGGCGCCGCCGCCGGCGAAGCGCACCTGGTCCAGGCCGAGGCCTTCGAGGATCTTCTTCTTGACGATCCGGTCGACCACCGGGATCTTGAACAGCAGATCCAGCTTTCGCTTGGGGAACTTGGCGAACACGCCCTGCTGGAACTTGGTCCACAAGCGCGGCACCGAGATGAAGAAGGTCGGGCGCGCGCGCCGCAGGTCGGCGGCGAAGCTTTCCAGCGAGTCGGCGAAGAAGATGCGGAAGCCGGCGTTGATCGAGCAGGCCTCCACGCACCAGCGCTCGGCGACGTGGGCCAGCGGCAGGTACGACAGCATGCGGTCGTCCTCGCGCAGGCCGAAGCCCTGGCGGATCGCCTCCGGCGCGCCGGCGAAGGACTTGAAGGCGTGCATCACGCCCTTGGGCATGCCGGTGGTGCCGGAGGTGTAGATGATGGTGGCGAGGTCGTCCATCGGCCGCATCGGCGTGCCTTCCAGCGGCGCGGTCCGGGCGACGATGTCGTCCCAGGTCGGGAAGTCGTTGGGCGGGGACAGCGGGAACGAGATGCACGGCAGGCCCTTGGGCACGCCGGCCTTCATCTGGTCCCACCCGTCGAGCTTGCCGACGAACAGCGCCTTGGACTCGGAATGCTCCAGGATCTGCCGCACCGTGTCCGCGGCCAGCGTGGGGTACAGCGGCACGGTGACGTAGCCGGCCATCCAGATGGCGAAGTCGGCCATGACCCAGTGCGCGCAGTTCTTGGACAGCAGCGCGACGTTGGCGCCCTTGGGGATGCCCAGCGATTGCAGGTACGCCGCCATCCGGCGCGCCTCGCCCACCGCCTGCAACCAGGTGTAGTCGCGCAGCTTGCCGCCGCCCATGGGCTGCGTCAGGTAGACGTGGTGGGCGCGCGTCTTCTCCCAATGGTAAATGCGCGCCAGCGGGTGGCTCTGCTCGGCGATGCTTACGGCACTGGTTCCCTCAGCCATGGTTCTAATCCTCGTTGTGGTCGGCAATGACCCGGGCTGTAGACACGCGATTCGCGCGCTTGTTCGCATCCTAGCGCAGCGGGTAAGGTTCGGCTGCCCCCCACCACCTTTTCCATGAAGGCCCGACCGCATGAGCGCCAAAAGCCCGTTCTACACCGAAGACCACGAAACCTTCCGCCTCCAGGTGCGCCGCTTCGTCGAAAAAGAGTGCGCACCCCACATCGAGGCCTGGGAGGCGGCGGAAACGCTGCCGCGCGAGCTGCACAAGAAGGCGGCGGAAGCCGGCGTCCTGGGCGTCGGCTTTCCGGAGGATTGTGGCGGAATCGCGGTGCCGGACCCGTTCTACACCATCGTCCTGACCGAGGAGCTGGCCCGCGCCGGCTCCGGCGGCCTGATCGCAGGCCTGATGTCGCACGGCATCGGCTCCCCGCCCATCGCCAAGGCCGGCACGAAAGAGCAGAAGCAGCGCTTCGTGGCGCCGGTGCTGGCGGGCGACAAGATCGCGGCGCTGGCCGTGACCGAACCCAGCGGCGGCTCCGACGTGGCGGCGATCAAGACCACGGCGCGGCGCGAGGGTGAGGTCTACGTGGTCAACGGCTCCAAGACGTTCATCACCTCCGGCATGCGCGCCGATTACATCACCACCGCGGTGCGCACCGGCGGCCCCGGCATGGAAGGCATCTCGGTGCTGGCGATCGAGGGCGACACGCCCGGCTTGGCGCGCACGCCGCTGAAAAAGATGGGCTGGTGGTGCTCGGACACCGCCACGCTGTACTTCGACAACTGCCGCGTGCCGGTCGCCAACCGCATCGGCCCGGAGAACGCCGGCTTCATGGCGATCATGCTCAACTTCAACAACGAGCGGATCATGCTCGCCGCCCAGGCCTGGGCCTTCGGCCAGGTCTGCTACGAGGAAGCCCTGGCCTGGGCGCGCGAGCGCCAGACCTTCGGCAAGCCGCTGATCCGCAACCAAGTGATCCGCCACAAGCTGGCGGAGATGAAGATGCGCCTGGACGCGGTCAAGTCCCATCTCGATGTGCTGGCCTGGCGCGTGGGCAAGGGCGCGATGCCGGTAGCGGAACTCGCTCTGCTCAAGAACCTGGCCACGGAAACGCTGGAGCGCGTCGCCGGCGAGGCGATGCAGGTGCTGGGCGGTGCCGGCTACGTGCGCGGCAGCAAGACCGAGCGCATCTACCGCGAGACGAAAGTACTGACGATCGGCGGCGGCAGCCGCGAGATCATGTACGACCTCGCGGCGCGGCAGCTCGGCTACTGAACCAGCCAGGTCAGGTCTTCGACCAGCTGCGGCACCGGCAGCATCTCGCGGATCGGGTCGGCCTTCAGGCCAAGCTTCTTCAGCAGCGCCGCATCCAGGCCCTTGACCACGGCATCGTCGTCCTCGGCCGCCTCGTGCGCCGCGGCGACATCCGCCGCCAGCCGCGCCACGCCGGCCAGCGCCGGGAACGGCTCCACCTCCAACGGGTCGGCCGTCAGGCGGATGCCCTCGACCATCGCCGTCGGAAAGCTCCAGCGCTCGGCCAGCAGCGCCCCCACCTGCGCATGGTCGGTGCCCAGCGCCTCGCGCTCCGCGGCGGCGCGCTGGCGCGTGTGGTAGAAGGCCACGCGCCGGTCCAGCGAGGCGCTCTCCTTGGGCAGGGCCTGCCAGACCAGCGGCTCGCCGACGGCATGCATCAACCCCACGGCGAACGCCAGATCCGGGTCCACCGCCGCATGCCGCGCCAAGTGACGTGCCGCGCCGGCGGTGTGCAGGCTGTAGCGCCAGAACAGCATGCGGTCGAAGCCCAGCGGCGCCGGGATGTTGCCGGCCAGCGCGGTGCTGACCACCAGCGTGCGCAGGGTGTCCGCGCCCAGCAGCACCACGGCATCGCGGATGCTGGAAATCTCGCGCGACTTGCGGTAGTAGGCCGAGTTCGCCAGGCGCAGCGTCTTGGCGGAAAGCCCCTGGTCCGCCATCAGGATGCGCGCCAGCTTCTCCGCGTTGGTCTCCTCGCGCTTGAACGCCTCCAGCAGCTCGCTGACCACGGCCGGCACCGTGGAAAGCTTGGGCGCGAGCTGGAGGATCTCTTGGGGAGTCATGAGGTAACTCTCGTACGAAGTGCGTAACGGAATCATAAACGGGCGCTCGTCTCGTAACCTTGCGCCAGTGCCTCCCAGGCCGCGGGCGCGAAGTGGAAACGGGGCTCCCGGCGCGCGAACTTGTGCAGCGAGCGGCGGAAGCGCGCCAGGTTGCGCTCGCGCCAGGGGCCGGGCGGCACGATGCGCGCCTTGTCGAAGTCCAGAAGGTGGAAGCGCCCCTGCGCGTCGAGCAGGACGTTGCGCGCGTTGATGTCGTCGTGGCGCACGCCGGCGTCCTGGAAGCGCCTGAGCACGCCGCCCAGGCGGTGCCAGTCGCCCAGCGGCAGCGCGCGCTCGTGCAGCAGGTCGGCCAGCACCTCGGCCGCCTCGATGCGCCGCGTGATGAGGTCGCCGCGGTAGAACGGCCCGTCTCGCACGACCCGCGCCGCGACCGGCTCCGGCACCGGCAGGCCCTGCGCGCGCAGCGCCGCGGTCAGGCGCCATTCGCGCCAGGGCCGGGTCCGCTCCAGCCCGGTCCACCAGTAGCGGTCGTCGGACAGCCGCGCCATCCAGCCGCCGCGCCGGTAGTGGCGCAGCGCCCACACCGCGGCGCCGCCGCGCACGAAGCACACCGCCCCGCGGCCGGTGGCGCCGCCGACCACGTCGCCCCGCTGCTGCCACCAGGCCGGATCGAAGTGCTGGGACGCGATGTCCGGCGCCGCGTCGGCGTCATATAGGATATGCGCGTCCCCCACCTGCACGGATTGCGCGCGCACTTGGCTGCCCTCTCTCATTCCCCGGAATCGGTCTGCATTCTGCGCCTGTCGGCGATCGGCGATTGCTGCCACACCCTGCCGGTCGTGCGCACCTTGCAGGCCGCGTGGCCGCAGACGCGCTTCACCTGGATCATCGGCACGGTGGAGGCGAGTTTACTGGGAGACATCCCCGGGATCGAATTCCTGGTGTTCGACAAGAAGCGCAAGCAGGTCGGCGACTGGACCTTTCGCGAGGCGATGCGCGGGCGCCGCTTCGACCTGCTGCTGCACATGCAGGCGTCATGGCGCGCCAACGGGCTGGCCTGGCAGGTGCCGGCGCGCGCCAAGCTCGGCTTCGACCGCCGCCGCGCGCGCGACGGCCAGTGGCTGTTCACCAACCGCCATGTCGCGCCCAAGCCGCGCTGCCACGTCATGGAAGGCCTGTTCGGTTTCGCCGAGGCCTGCGGCGTGAAGGAGCGCGTGCTGCGCTGGGACATCCCGCTGGCCGACGAGCACCGCGAGTTCGCCCGCCGCCACATCGCCGACGGCACGCCCGCGCTGCTCATCAGCCCCTGCTCCAGCCAGCGCGCGCGCAACTTCCGCAACTGGAGCGCGCAACGCTACGCCGAGGTCGCCCGCCACGCCATGGAGCGCCATGGGATGAGGGTGATCCTCACCGGCGCGCGCACCGAGCTGGAGGCGCAGTACGGCCGCGAGATCTCCGCGCTGTGCAAGGACCGCGTCGCCAACCTGGTCGGCCAGACCAGCCTCAAGCAGCTGCTCGCGCTGATCCAGCGCGCCCGCGCCGTGCTGTGCCCGGACTCCGGGCCGGCGCACATGGCCGGCACGGTCGGCACGCCGGTGATCGGCCTGTACGCGTCCTCCAATCCGGCACGCACCGGGCCGATCGACCCGCGCTGGACGGTCGACGTCTATCCCGAAGCGGTGCGCGCGGAATTCGGCAAGCCGGTGGAGGAAGTGCGCTGGGGCCAGCGCGTGCGCGACCCGGAGGTGATGGAACGCATCGCGGTGGACGCGGTGACGGGCAAGCTGGACGCGCTGCTCGCTTAGCGCACGAACAGCTCAAGCCCCTCGGCGAGCTTGCGCACGGGCGGCATGCCCTGCACCGTCTGCGGCGTCAGGCGCAGCTGCGCGAGCAGCCGGCCGGTCGGGCCGGCCAGCGCCTCGCCGACCGGAAGGTCCAGTTCGTGGCAGACGGCGAGGTCCGCCGCCAGCCGCACCAGCCCGGCCAGCGCCGGAAACGGCTGCACCGCCTCCGGCTCCGCGCAGTGGCGCAGCGCGCCCACCAGGTCCGGCGGCAGGTTCCAGGACTCCGCCAGGTACCCGCCGATCTCCGCGTAGTCGAGCCCCAGCAGGCGGCGCTCAGCCTGGGCGCGCCCGCGCTCGAAGAAGGCCCACTGGCGGTCGAGCTGCCTGGCTGCGTCGGGCAGCGCCAAGCCGATGATCGGCTCGCCGATGGTGTGCAGCAGGCCCGCCGAGAACGCGACGTCCGGGTCCAGGTGCACCGCCGGCGCCAGGAACTTGGCCGCCACCGCGGCATGCAGGTTGTAGCGCCAGAACAGGCGCTCGTCGAAGCCCGGCGGGAACGGCAGGTTGGCCGCCACGCCGACGCCGATGACCAGGGTGCGCAGCGCGGTCGTCCCCAGCAGCACCGCCGCGTCCTGCACCGTGGCAATGGTGCGCGCCTTCTTGTAGAAGGCGGAATTGGCCAGTTGCAGGATCTTGGCGGACAGCGCCTGGTCGGCCATGACGATGCGCACGATGTCCGCGGCCGTGGTGTCCTCGCTCTCCAGGGAGGCAAGCAACTGCGCCGCCACCTTGGGAACGCTCGGCAGCCGGCTGGCTTTCTGCAACAGGTCTTCGGGACGCATGGCCAATACGCCAACCCTAGAACGACTCGGACCCGCCCGCAGTGACCTGCGTCAAATGGCCGGCATGAATTTCTTGCGCCCGCGCGACGAGCGGCGGCGAGAAATGCGAGCTACGCCGCCGGCTTGATCTGGACCAGGAGCTGGCGCGCCTTGACCTGCGTGCCCGGCTCCACGCTCACCGACTCGACCGTGCCCGGCACCGGCGTCGTCATCTGGAACTCCATCTTCATGGCCTCCAGCACCACCAGCGCCTTGCCCTTCTCGACGGTCTCGCCGGGCTTGACGTGCACCGCCACGATCTTGCCGTCGCTGTGCGCCAGGATGCGGCCGTCCGAGCCGGCGGCCGCGGCCTGCGCCGGCGCCAGCGTCACGTCGGTGAATTTCCAGGTCGCGCCCTCGGCCATGATCCAGACCGACTCGCCCTCGTGCGCAATGCGCGCCTTGCCCTGCACGCCGCCGGCGATGTAGTGGAACTCGCCCTCGGCGCCGCGCGTCACCTCGATTTCGATTTTCTCGCCCTCGACCGCGGTCGCAAACAGGCGGCCTTCGTGGACCATCACGTCCAGGTCGAACTCGCGGTCCTTCCACTTGAGCTTGAAGTCGGCCGGCGCCTCGTGCGAGGAATGCCAGCCGACGAACTCCGGCGGCAGCCCGTGCTCCTGCGTGAGCCGCCGCGCGTCGTCCATGTACAGCGCCACCGCCGCGAGCGCGATCTGACGCCCGGACGGCCGGATCGCCGCGACCTGCTCGCTGGGGAAGTACCTGCCGATAAACCCGGTCGAAAAGTCGCCGGAGGCGAACGCCTCGTGCGACAGCAGCATGTGCAGGTAGTCGCGGTTGTTGACCGCGCCCAGCAGCGTCGTGTCCTCCAGCGCCTTGAGCAGGCGCTGGCGCGCGGTCTCGCGGTCGTCGCCCCAGGCGATGATCTTGGCCTGCATCGAGTCGTAGAACGGGCCGATGACCGCGCCGTTGCGCAGATACGTGTCGACGCGCACGCCCGCGCCGTGGGGTGCGCGCCAGGACAGCACCGTGCCGGTCTGCGGCATGTAGTTGGCCTGCGGATCCTCCGCGCACAGGCGCACCTCGATGGCCCAGCCGTGACGGCGCTTGAGGATTTCCTCCTGCGTCAGCGGGATCTTCTCGCCCTGCGCGACGCGGAGCTGCCACTCGACCAGGTCCACGCCGTACACCAGCTCGGTGACGGGGTGCTCGACCTGCAGGCGCGTGTTCATCTCCAGGAAGTAGAAGTGCTTGTCGCGCCCGAGCAGGAATTCCACCGTGCCGGCGCCGACGTAGTTCACCGCCTTGGCCGCCGCCACCGCCGCCTCGCCCATGCGCCGGCGCAGCGCCTCGTCCACCGCCGGGCTGGGCGCTTCCTCGATCACCTTCTGGTTGCGGCGCTGCACCGAGCAGTCGCGCTCGCCAAGAAAAACGACGTTGCCGTGGCGGTCGCCGAACACCTGGATTTCGACGTGGCGCGCGTCCACCACCGCCTTCTCGATCAGGAGCTGGCCGTCGCCGAAGGCGTTGGCCGCCTCCGAGCGCGCCGACTGGATGCTGGCCAGCAGGTCCTTTTCCTCGTGCACCAGGCGCATGCCGCGCCCGCCGCCGCCCGCCGCCGCCTTGACCATCACCGGCAGGCCGACGCGCCCGGCCTCGCGCACCAGCGTGTCGTCCGACTGGTCGTCGCCCTGGTAGCCCGGCACGCAGGGCACGCCCGCCTCGATCATGCGGATCTTCGAGGCGCTCTTGTTGCCCATCGCCTCGATCGAATGCGGGTCCGGGCCGATGAAGACCAGGCCCGCCTCCTGCACCGCGCGGGCGAAGGCCTCGCGCTCGGACAGGAAGCCGTAGCCCGGGTGGATCGCCTCCGCGCCGGAAGTGCGGGCGGCGGCGACGATCTTCTCGATCACCAGGTACGATTCCTTGGCCGGCGCCGCGCCGATGCAGACCGCCTCGTCGGCCTCCTGCACGTGCAGCGAGTCCTTGTCGGCCTTGCTGTACACCGCCACGGTCTTGTAGCCCAGCTTCTTCGCGCCGCGGATCACGCGCACCGCGATCTCGCCGCGATTCGCCACCAGCACCTTGCCGAAACGCTTCATTGTCTTCCCCGCAAAACCGTCTCTAGTTGCGCGCCCAGCTCGGGGCGCGCTTCTGCATGAAGGCGGAAATGCCCTCCGGCGCCTCCGGCCCGCGCACGCAGGCCGCGAATTTCCGCGCGGCGTCGTCCAGCACGAAGTCCATGTCCTGGCGCGCGACGTTAAGGACGATCGCCTTGGTCACGGCATTGGCGACCGGCGCGCAATTCAGCACCTGCTTGAGCGTCTCGCCCAGCTTGGCCTGCAACTCGTCCTCGTCGGCGAACGTGTCGTGGACGATGCCCAGCTCCCTGGCGCGCAGGCCGTTGAACTGGGCGCCGGTCAGGCACAGGCGCCGCGCTTGCGTCAGGCCGATGCGCTCGACGATGAAGGGCGCGATCTGCGCCGGCGGCAGGCCGCGCGTGGTTTCCGGCACGCCGAACTTCGCATCCGCGTGCGCCAGCGCGACGTCGGAGACGCAGGCAAAGCCGAAGCCGCCGGCCAGCACCGCGCCCTCGCACACCGCGACGACGACGCAAGGCAGGTTCGTGACCTTGCGCAGCATGGCGCCGAAGCCGCGGTTGAAGACCACGATGGGATCCGGCTCGCCCGGCTGCGCCGGCTTGAGGCCGCCGGCCATCATTTCCTTCAGGTCCGCACCGGCGCAGAAGTGGCCGCCGGCGCCGCGCAACACCACCGCCCGGACCTCTCCGGTCGGCGCCTGCGCCACCGCGTCGAACACCGCGTTCAGCTCGCCGACCATGGCCTGGTTCAGCGCATTGCGGCTTTCGGGGCGGTTCAGCGTGACGTAGAGGATGCCGCCGTCCGGCTTCAGCAGCAGCGTTTTGACTTCGGGCAGGTTCATTGCGACCTCACCAGGCTTATTTCGATTTTCCGCCGCGGAATCCGAGGTTCTTGGCGATGATCCCCAGCATGATCTCGTCCGCGCCGCCGCCGATCGAATGCAGGCGCAGGTCGCGGTAGAACTGGGCGATCTGGTTCTCCCACATATAGCCCTGGCCGCCCCAGAACTGGAGGCAGCCGTCGGTCACTTCGCGCGCGACGCGGGCGGCCTTGAGCTTGCTCATGGAGGCGAGCAGCGTCACGTCGCGGCCGGCGATCAGCTCGGCGGTGGCGCGGTACAGCAGCGAGCGGCAGGCCTCGATCTCGGTCTTCAGCTCGGCCAGGCGGAAGTGCACGTACTGGTTGGCCAGGATCGGCTGGCCGAAGGCGTTGCGCTGGCCGGAATAGGTCGCGGTGTCGGCGATGCAGCGGTCCATCGCCGCCAGGATGCTGGCCGACAGGAACAGCCGCTCCTCCTGGAATTGCAGCATCTGGTAGACGAAGCCCTTGCCCTCCTCGCCGATCAAGTTCTTGGCGGGGACACGCACGTTGTCGAAGAAGATGATGGCGGTGTCGGAGGAACGCTGGCCGAGTTTGTCGAGCTTGGTCTTGCGATCGATGCCCTTGGCATCCAGCGGCACCACAATCAGCGACTTGTTCCCGTGCCGCCCGCCTTCGCTTCCGCCCGCCCCGGGGCCGCTTGCGGCACCGCCATGAGTATTCGCCAGCAGGCAGACCCAGTCGCCCTGCGTGCCGTTGGTGATCCACATCTTCTGGCCGTCGATCACGTAATCGCCGCCCTCGCGGCGCGCCGTGGTCTTGATGCCGGCCACGTCGGAGCCGGCGCCCGGCTCGGACACGCCGATGCAGGCGACCATGTCGCCGGCCACCGCCGGCTTCAGGTAGTTGTCCTTGAGGTAATCCGAGCCGAAGCGCGTCAGCGCCGGGGTGGCCATGTCGGTCTGCACGCCGATGGCCATCGGAATGCCGCCGACCTTGCAGTGGCCCAGGGCCTCCGCGAACGCCACTTGGTAGCTGTAGTCCAGGCCCAGGCCGCCGACGGCCTCCGGCTTGTTGATGCCCAGCAGGCCCAAGCCGCCCATCTTCTTGAGCACCTCGCGCGCCGGCCACAGGCCCTCGCGTTCCCACCGGTCGGCGTGCGGGTTGATCTCCTCCTCGACGAAACGCTTGGTGGTGTCGTAAAGCTGCTGGTGCTCGTGCGTGAATTGCATCGTGACGATTCCGGGTTAGAGACGGGCGACGCCGTAGGTGCTGGAGAACACGTCGCGCACGCGCGCCTCGCGGCAGACGGACAGGGTTAGGCCCAGGACCTTGCGCGTGTCGCGCGGGTCGATCAGGCCGTCGTCGAACAGGCGCGCGCTGGCGGCAAAGGCGTGCGATTCCTTGTCGAACTGCTGAACGATGTTCTGCTCCATCATCGCCAGCATCTTCTCGTCGTTCGGCCCCATGGTCTTGCCGTCGCGCGCCCACTTGTCGCGCGTGACGATGCTCATGACCTTGGCAGCCTGCTCGCCGCCCATGACCGCCGTGCGCGAGTTGGGCCAGGCGAAGATGAAGTTGGGTCCGAAGCCGCGACCGCACATGCCGTAGTTGCCGGCGCCGAAGCTCGCGCCGATGACGATGGTGATCTGCGGCACGGTCGCGTTCGCGACCGCCTGGATCATCTTGGAGCCGTGCTTGACGATGCCGCCCTGCTCGCTTTCCGAGCCGACCATGTAGCCGGTCGTATTCATCAAATACACGATCGGGATGTTGGCCTGGCAGCAGAGCTGGATGAACTGGCCGGCCTTGGTCGCGCCGCGCACCGTGATCGGGCCGTTGTTGCCGATGATGCCGACGGTGTGGCCGTGGATCACGGCACGGCCGCAGATGGTCTGCCGGTCGTACTCGTACTTGAAGTCGAGGAATTCCGAGCCGTCCACCAGGCGCGCAATCACCTCGCGGCAGTCGTACGGCTTGCGGTAGTCCGGCGGCACCACGCCGCACAGTTCCTCGATGTCGTACAGCGGCGCGCGCACCGGCAGCAGCTCCAGCTTGGGCCGCTGCGCGTTCCAGTCGATGCTCTTGACCACTTCGCGCGCGATGCGGATGCCGTCGGCGTCGCTCTCGGCGAGGAACTCGCTGACGCCGGAAACCTGGGAATGCATCTCGGCGCCGCCCAGGTCCTCGTCGTTGGCGACTTCACCGGTGGCGGCACGCAGCAGCGGCGGGCCGGCCAGGAACACCTTGGCGCGCTTGCGCACCATGATGACGTAGTCCGACAGGCCCGGCATGTAGGCGCCGCCGGCGGTGGACGAGCCATGCACGACCGTGACCTGCGGAATGCCGGCGGCCGACAGGCGCGCCTGGTTCGCAAACGTGCGGCCGCCGGGAATGAACACTTCGGCCTGGTACAGCAGGTTAGCGCCGCCGGACTCGATCATGTTGACCAGCGGCAGCTTCTGCTGGAGCGCGATCTCCTGGATGCGCAGGCCCTTCTGCACACCCCAGGGCGTCATCGTGCCGCCCTTGATTGCGAAGTTGCTCGCGTTGACCAGGCAGCGCGTGCCGGACACGTAGCCGACGCCGCAGATCGTGTTGCCGCCGGCCAGCGAGCCGTCCTTGTCGTCGTGGTGCTTGTACCCGCACAGGGTCTGCAACTCCAGCCAGGGCGAGCCGCGATCCAGCATCAGGTGCACGCGCTCGCGCGGCAGCAACTGGCCGCGCTTGTGGAAACGTTCGCGCTTGCTTTCCTCCTCGGCGCGGCCCTTGGCCTCGACGGCGCGGAACTCGCCGATCAGCTTGAGCATGTCCTCCCGGTTCTGCTTGAACTGGGAAGAGCTGACGTCCACCTTCGATTCGATAATCGGCATTTCCGACTTCCTCACATCGGCCGCATTCTCGCGGTATGGTGCCAGCGTCATAGCGGCTTTTCACGAAGTATCGCGATTACCGCCTTATCGTTCTTCGGCCCAAATAGAACTGCCCCATTTCGGGGCAGCGCATTCTACTCCGGATAGGGTCGACCGGTTACTTCACGGCCTTGGGCCTGACCGCGCGATGAAAACCCTGGAAGGGTTTGGACTTGTCGTGGTCCAGCAGCGGGAAGATGCGCGAGTTGCGCGAGGATGCGCCGTCGATGTTGATGCAGGCGCCGCTGATGTAGGCCGCCGCCGGCGACAGCAGGAACACGATGGCGGCGCCGACTTCCGCCTCCTCGGCCAAGCGCTTGAGCGGAACGGCATGCTTGAGCTTGGGAATCACCTCGGTCGCGAACACCGGGTCGTACTGGTCCATGCCCGACGAGGCCACCCAACCGGGCGCGACCGCATTGACGCGCACGCCGGAGGCGGCCCACTCGACCGCCGCGGTCTCGGTGAAATTGAGCATGCCGGCGCGCGCCGCGCCGCTGTGCCCCATGCCGGGCATGCCGCCCCACATGTCGGCCAGCATGTTGACGATGGCGCCGCCTTGCTTCTTCATGCACTGCGTGTAGACCTCGCGCGCCATCAGGAAGCCGCCGGTGAGGTTGTTGGAGACGACCGCCTCCCAGCCCTTCTTGGAGATCAGCGCCAGCGGCGACGGGAACTGCCCGCCGGCGTTGTTGACCAGCCCGTGGATCGGGCCGCGCTCGGCCAGCATCCGCTTGACCGCGTTCTTCACCGCCTCTTCGTCGCGGATGTCGAAGGCGTAGCTCGCCGCCTGCCCGCCGTCCTCCGCGATCTCGGCGACGACCTTTTCCAGCTTCTCCGCCTTGCGGCCGGTGATGAGCACCTTCGCGCCGAGACTCGCCAGCTCATGCGCGGTGCAGCGGCCGATGCCGGAGCCGCCGCCGGTGACGACGACCGTCTGGCCGTCGAACAGGCCGGGTTTGAATACGGATTGGTAAGGCATGTTTTCCCTCGCGCAAACAGCGAGGGCCGGTCGCCCGGCCCCCGTTGAAATCACCACAGGATCATTACAGCTTGGCGGTCAGCTCCGGCAGCACCTGGAACAGATCGCCGACCAGGCCGATGTCCGCCACCTCGAAGATCGGCGCCTCGGGATCCTTGTTGATGGCCACGATGGTGCGCGCGTCCTTGATGCCGGCCAGATGCTGGATCGCGCCCGAAATGCCGATGGCCATGTACAGCTCCGGCGCGATGATCTTGCCGGTCTGGCCGACCTGCATGTCGTTGGGCACGTAGCCGGAGTCCACCGCGGCGCGCGAGGCGCCGACGCCGGCGCCGAGCTTGTCGGCCAGCGCGTACAGGATGTTGAAGTTCTCGGCGCTGCCGAAGGCGCGGCCGCCCGACACGACGCGGCCGGCGGATTGCAGGTCCGGGCGCTCGCTCTTGTGCGACTCGATGCCGACGAAGCGGGTGTGGCCCGGCAGCTTGGCGGCGACGGCCACCTTCTCGACCGTGCCGGCGGTGCCGTGCGCCACCGCGGCGAACGAAGCCAGGCGCACCGTTGCGACCACCAGCCCCGGCACCTCGACCGTCGTGATGGCGTTGCCGGCGTAGGTCGGCCGGTCGAAGGAATTCGGGCCATGCACGGCCATCGCGTCGGAAACCTGCGGCACGCCCAGCAGCGCGGCGACGCGCGGCATCAGGTCCTTGCCGAAGGTGCTGCCGGCGACCAGCACGTGGGTGGCGGCGCGGGCCTTGGCCAGCTCCACGATCTGCGGTGCCAGCACCGCGGCGATCGCGTTGGCGTTGGCCGCGTTGTCCACTTGCAGCGCGCGCGCGACGCCGGCCAGCTTGGCCGCCTCGGCGGCGACGGCGCTGCCGTCCGCGGCCAGCACCGCGACCTCGATCTGGCCACCGATCTTCTGCGCGCAGGACACGACCTTGGCCGTGCTGACATTCAGCTTGCCGTTCGCGTGCTCGGCAATAACGAGAATCTTGCTCATTAGACCAACCCCTTCTGTTTCAGCGCCGCAATCAGTTCATCCACCGTCTTGACCATCACGCCCTTGGAACGAGTCGGCGGCGCGGAGGTTTTCACGGTCTTGATCGCCGGCGCGGCCTGCACGCCGAGCTGGGCGATGGTGACGCTCTCGACCGGTTTCTTCTTGGCCTTCATGATGTCCGGCAGCTTGAGGTAGCGCGGCTCGTTCAGGCGCAGGTCGGTGGTCACGACCGCCGGCAGGTCCACCTCCAGCGTCTCCAGGCCGGCGTCGATTTCGCGCGTAACCTGGGCCTTGTTGCCGTCCAGCTCGACCTTGGAGGCGAAGGTCGCCTGCGGCAGGTCCAGCAGGGCGGCGACCATCTGGCCGGTCTGGTTGGCGTCGTCGTCGATCGCCTGCTTGCCGAACAGGAACAGGCCCGGTGTTTCCTTCTTGAACAGGGCCGCGAGCACGCGCGCCGAAGTCAGCGGCTGCACCTCGCCCTCTTCCTTGACGTGGATCGCGCGGTCCGCACCGAACGCCAGCGCGGTGCGCAGCGTTTCCTCGCACTTGGCGCCGCCGATCGTCACGGCGACGATCTCGGTCACCTTGCCTTTCTCCTTCAGGCGCACCGCCTCTTCCATGGCGATCTCGTCGAAGGGGTTCATGGAGTGCTTGACGCCGTCCGTGATGACGCCGGAGCCATCCGGCTTCAACTGGATGCGGACGTTGAAATCTACGACGCGTTTGACGCTGACTAGGGCTTTCATTCTCGCTTCTCGTCAAGAAAAGAAGGGGTACTGCGGGAGCTACATGTTGGCGTAGTTGGGGCCACCGCCGCCCTCCGGGGCGACCCAGGTGATGTTCTGCGCCGGATCCTTGATGTCGCAGGTCTTGCAGTGCACGCAGTTCTGCGCGTTGATCTGGAAGCGCCTGGCGCCGGCCTCGCCCACCACCTCGTAGACGCCGGCCGGACAGTAGCGCTGCGCCGGCTCGTCGTACAGGGGCAGGTTCTTGCCGATCGGGACGCTCGGGTCGGCGAGCTTGAGATGGACCGGCTGGTCCTCCTCGTGGTTGGTGCTCGACAGGAACACCGAGGACAGCTTGTCGAACGACAGCTTGCCGTCCGGCTTCGGATACTCGATGCTCCGGGACTCCGCCGCCGGCTTCAAGCACAGGTGGTCGGGCTTGCGGTCGTGCACGGTCCACGGCGCCCTGCCCTTGAACCAGTTCTGCTCGATGTAGTTGATCGCGCCGCCGACGATCGCGCCAAGCTTGTGCAGCCAGGCGCCGAAGTTGCGGCTGCGATACAGCTCGTCGTAGAGCCAACTCGCCTTGAATGCCGCCGGATAGTTTTCCAGCACGTCGCCGCCTTCGGCGCCGGCGAACAGCTTCTCCACCACCGCGTCGGCCGCGAGCATGCCGGACTTCATCGCGGTGTGGCTGCCCTTGATCTTGGCGAAATTGAGCGTGCCGGCGTCGCAGCCGATCAGCGCACCGCCGGGGAACACCATCTTGGGCAGTGAATTGAAGCCGCCCTTGGTGATCGCGCGCGCGCCGTAGCTGACGCGCTGGCCGCCTTCCAGGTACTGCTTGACGACCGGGTGATGCTTGAAGCGCTGGAACTCGTCGAACGGCGACAGGTACGGGTTGCTGTACGACAGGTCCACGATCAGGCCGACCACCACCTGGTTGTCCTCCAGGTGATACAGGAACGAGCCTCCGGGATTGGCGTTGTCCAGCGGCCAGCCGGCGCCGTGCACGACGAGGCCGGGCTGGTGCTTGGCCGGATCCACGCGCCAGATTTCCTTGATGCCGATGCCATAATGCTGCGGATCCGCGCCCTCGGCGAGCTTGTAGCGCGCGATCAGGCGCTTGCCCAGATGGCCGCGGCAACCCTCGGCGAACAGCGTGTACTTGGCGCGCAGCTCCATGCCCGGCGTGTAGCCGTCCTTGGGCTTGCCCTCGCGGTCCACGCCCATGTCGCCGATGACCACGCCGCGCACCACGCCCTGCTCGTCAATGATCGCTTCCTGCGCCGCGAAACCGGGGTAGATCTCCACGCCCAGCGTCTCGGCCTGCGTGCCGAGCCAGCGGCACAGATTGCCGAGGGAGATGATGTAATTGCCCTCGTTGTGCATGGTCTTGGGCACGAACAGATTCGGCATCTTGAACGCCGACTGCTCACCGAGGAAGAAATACACGTCGTCGCGCTTGACCGGCGTCTTGAGCGGTGCGCCCTTTTCCTTCCAGTCCGGGAACAGCTCGTCGAGCGCGCGCGTCTCGAACACCGCGCCCGAGAGGATATGCGCGCCGACTTCCGAGCCCTTCTCGACCAGGCAGACGCCGATCTCCTTGCCGGCTTCCGCCGCCTTCTGTTTCAGGCGGCAGGCGGCGGACAGGCCGGCCGGCCCGCCGCCGACGATGACGACGTCGTACTCCATTACGTCCCGCTGTACGGACATTCGTAGCTACCTCAGGATTGGAAAGCCGCCCCCCGCCCCCCCGCGCATGCGCAGGATGCTGCGGCGCGACATTATCCCAAAAGAATAGCGCGTGCGTTGGCCGAATGTACGACTAGGCGAATTCGGCGGCCAATTGCGCGGGAACCGGCACCGGGTAGTCGAGCAGCATCTGGGCGAAGCACTTGCCCTGCGGATCGGTGCGCAGGCTGCACGCCCCGCCGCCGCCCAGCGCGTGGTACAGCAGGAAATTGAGGCTGTCGGTGCCGGGCAGATCCCAGCGCTCGACGCGGCCGTTCTCGCCTGCTGCCAGCACGTGGGCGAAGTGGCGCGCGACCGCCGCCGGCGTCAGCGCGGCGCGGATGTACGGCAGGAACTCCGGCCGGCGCGCGATGACGCCGATGTTGGCGTGGTCGCCCTTGTCGCCGGAGCGGGCGAGGGCGAGCTTTATCAGGGGCACGGTGGTGCCCCACCCCTCCTCGCCGCCCCCTCCCACAGGGGGAGGGGGAGTCGTTCCCTCTCCCCTTGCGACCGCCAGGGTGGCGGAAGTGCGGCGAGAGGCATCGATGCCGGAGCCGCCGGGAGGGGACTGAGGGGAGGGGGCGCCGGTCGGCACGGAAACCGAAAAACGCTCCTCTCCCACGACAACCTCGACCGGCACTTGATCCTTGGGCACCAGGGTCGAGAACAGCCTTGGAATCATGTGCGGCTCCGGCCGCCCGCCACCGAAATAGCCGGTGAAGCCCGGCGCCATGCCGGTGGCGGCCTGCGCGATCTCGCGCGCGAACAGCTTGAGCGCCTTGGGATTGGGGTGCTGGACCGCGATCTTGACCACCACCTCGCGCGTGGCCCGCGCGGCCTCGCGCGCATGCGGGCCGTAGGTTTCCTCGGCGCCGATGCAATGGATGTCCACGCCGGTGAAGTCGCCGAGCTTCTGCTCCAGCAACTGGCGCCGGACCTTTTCCACCACGGCCGTCGCCGAGGCGTGGCCCTTACGCGCGGCGTCGATGCCGCCGATCATGAACAGCGCGGCGCAGCGCATGCCGGCGGGATAAGTGGCGCTGACCTTGTACTGCGCGCTCGGCGCGTAGCCGCGGCCGCCGGCGACTTTCACGCGGTTGGTACCGTCCTGTTCCAGCCGCACCTGGGTAAAGTCGCAGACCACGTCCGGCAGCAGGTAGGCGCGCGGATCGCCGATCTCGTACAACATCTGCTCCAGCACGGTGTGCACCGAGACCAGTCCGCCGGTGCCTTCCGGCTTGGTAGCCCAGAACGTGCCGTCGGCCTGCGCCTCGACGATGGGAAAGCCCATGTCGGCATAACCGCCCTTGACCAGCTCCCAGTCGGTGAAGTTGCCGCCGGTGCACTGCGCGCCGCACTCGATGATGTGACCGGCGATGGAGCCGGCCGCCAGCCGGTCGTACTCGTCCTCCTTCCAGCCGAACTCGTGGATCATCGGCCCCAGCACGACGGCGGAATCGACGCAGCGGCCGGTGATGACGATCTCGGCGCCGGCATCCAGCGCCTTGGCGATGGGAAACGCGCCCAGGTAGGCGTTCATCGACACCAGCGTCGGCGGCATCGGCTTGCCGCTGTCCAGCTCGGCGCAGCCGGCGAACTCCTTCTTGCGCGGCAGCAGGTCGTCGCCCAGCACCACCGCGACGCGGAACTGCACGCCGGCCTTCGCGGCGGCATCTTCCAGCGCCTTCTTGCAGGCCAGCGGGTTGACGCCGCCGGCGTTGGCGACGACGCGGATGCCGCGCGCCTTCAGCTCCGGCATCAGCGGCGCCATGACGTGCTCGACGAAGTCGGTCGCGTAACCCTCGTTCGGGTCCTTCATGCGCTTGGCCGCCAGGATCGACATGGTGATCTCGGCGAGGTAGTCGAAGACGAGGTAATTGATGTTACCTTTTTGCGCAAGTTGCGCTGCGGCGGTGTTCGTGTCGCCCCAGAACGCGGAGGCGCAGCCAATCCGGATCGTCTTCATGAATACCTCTGAAACCAGCTTAGGAACTAGATTCCAGCGCAGCCTGCCGGCCGCGCGCCGACACCTACCATGCCCTGCGACGGCGTCGGACGCAAGGTGAAATAGACGTTACCGCAACACCCAGAGTCCGCCGGCCAACACGGCGGCGGCGTAGGCGCCGGCCAGCAGGTCGTCGGCCATGATGCCGAAGCCGCCGTGCAGCGTTTGGTCCAGCTTGCGGATCGGCCATGGCTTGGCGATGTCGAACAGCCGGAACAGGACGAACGCGGACACCAGGCCCCATAGCGGCGGGATCGTGGCCAGCGCCAGCGCCGGCAATAGCGGCGTCGCCGCCACGCAGAAGCCGGCGATCTCGTCGAACACGATGCCGGGGCAGTCGTGGATGCCGAGCAGCCGCGCGCTTTCGCCGCAGACCCAGATGCCGAACAGGATCAGCAGCGCCAGAGCCGCGGCGTAGTACGGCAGCGACAGGAACGCGATGGCGAGCCAGACCGGCACGCCGACCAGCGTGCCGAAGGTGCCCGGCGCCACCGGCGCGAGCCCGGCGCCGAAGCCGAACGCGATCAGGTGCTCGGGCGTGGTGAGCACCAGCTCGGCCGGCGGCTTGGGTGCGCGGTCCTGCGGTCGGCCGAGGTCCATCGTCAGCTGAAGTGGCGGTAGCCGAACGGCTCGAACGGCACGACGGCGCCGTCGGCGTCGAGGATGCGCAGCTCCGGCTCCCTGGTGATGCGGCCGATCTCCGTCAGCGGCACGTCGAGCTTGCGCCGCATGGCCCTGAGCTTGTCCGGCGGGATGCACAGGCACAGCTCGTAATCGTCGCCGCCGGCGGCCTGGAATTGCAGGCGTTCGCTGGGCTCGGTCAGGCTGCGGAATTCCTCCGACATCGGCAGTGCGGCGGCCTGAATCTCGGCGCCGACGCCGCTGGCTTCGAGGATGTGGCTCAGATCTCCGGCCAGGCCGTCGGAGATGTCGATCGCCGCGTGCGCGACGCCGCGCAGCGCGGCGCCGCTCTTGATGCGCGGCGTCGGCCGCTCCAGCCGCCGGCGCAGGAACTGCGGCAGTTCCTTGTTCTCCAGCCGGCTCAGCGCCAGCGCGGCGTCGCCGAGCGTGCCGGTGACGCAGACGACGTCGCCGGGCTTGGCGCCGGAGCGGCGGATCGCCTCGCCCACCGGCACCGTGCCCATCGCGGTGATCGTGATCGAGGGCGGCCCCTGCGTGGTGTCGCCGCCGACCAGCGCGACGCCGGCCTGCACCGCCATGTCGCGCAGCCCGGTGGCGAAGCCGCTGAGCCACTCCGGGTCGGCGAAGCGCAGGGTCAGCGCCAGCGTGAACCAGCGCGGCTCCGCCCCCATCGCGGCGAGGTCGGACAGGTTGGCGGCCAGCGACTTCCAGCCGACGTCGTACGGCGCCGTGTCCTCCGGGTAGTGGCGGCCGGCGACCAGGGTGTCGGTGGTCACGGCAAGCTCGTGGCCGTCCGGCAGCTTGAGCAGGGCGGCGTCGTCGCCGATGCCCAGGCGCACGTCGCGCCGCTCCGGCGTCAGGGTCTTGAAGTAGCGCCCGATGAGTTCGAATTCATCCATAAAAGCAGTCACTTATCCGCATGGCGGACGTGTTCTTCTGACACGCAAGTTTACGTCAGACCGCGCCGGCGGTGGTTTTGCGCGGCCTTACGGACCGACTTCGACTTCCGCCCGACGGGCGTCGCGCGCGAGGCGGTCGAGCACGCCGTTGACGTACTTGTAGCTGTCCTCGGCGCCGAACAGCTTGGCCAGGTTGACGGCCTCGTTGACCACCACGCGCCACGGCACCTCCGGGCGGTGCAGCAGCTCGTACGCGCCGAGCATGAGGATGGCGCGCTCGACCGGGTCGAGCTGCTCCAGCGGCCGGTCCAGGAAGGGCTTGAAGGTTTCCGTGACCGTCGCGGCGACCTCGACCGTGCCCCTGAGCAGGTTGCCGAAGTACTCGCCGTCGGCACGGCCCAGGCCGGGGTCTTCGCTGAACTGATTCAGCAGCCGCTCGGGCGGGGTCTCGTTGACCAGCCACTGATAAAGGGCCTGCACCGTGAGGCGTCGGGCCAGTCCGCGGCGGCTGAGGGGTAGGTTTTCGCTCATTGCGATTCAAGCTCTCGCGCCAGGCGGATCATTTCCAGGACGGCGGCGGCGGCTTCGCCGCCCTTGTTGTCGGCCCCGGTGCCGGCGCGCGCCACGGCCTGCTCCACCGTGTTCACGGTCAGCACGCCGAAGCCGACCGGCACGCGACGCTTGAGCATCACGTCCTGCAGGCCGCGCGCGCACTCGCCGGCGACGTAGTCGAAGTGCGGCGTCTCGCCGCGGATCACGGCACCCAGCGCGACGATGCCGTCATAGCGCCCGCTGGCCGCCGCCAGCTCGCAGGCCAGCGGCATCTCGTACGAGCCGGGTGCGCGCAGTTCGGCCACATGGGACTCGGCCACGCCCCAGGCGGCGAGCTGGCGGCGCGCGCCGGCCAGCAGCGCGTCGACGATCTCGGTGTTCCAGCGGGTGGCGATCAGCGCGATGCGCGTGCCCGCGAACTCGCCGGGCCTGGGCGCCGGCGGAGCCTTGTATCCGGTCTTGTTGTCGATCACGGGGTGACGTAGTCCACCACTTCCAGGCCGAAGCCGGAGATCGCGTGCATGCGCTTGGGCGCCGACAGCACGCGCATCTTGCGCACCCCCAGGTCCGACAGGATCTGCGCGCCGATGCCGTAGGTGCGCAGCACCGCGCGGTCGTCATGGGCCTCGTCCTCCGGGCGCGGCGGCTGGTCCAGCGACACGATCTGCTGCACCAGGTCGCGCGGCGACTCGTGGCTGCGCAGCAGCACCAGCACGCCGGCGCCTTCCTGGTCGATGCGCTGCAGCGCGCGCCGCAGCGGCCAGCCGAAGTGCGGGTCCTGCACGCCGAGCACGTCCTGCAGGGTGTTGCGCAGATGCACGCGCACCAGCATCGGCGCCTGCGCGTCGATGCGTCCGCGCACCAGCGCCAGGTGCACGGTCTTGCCGATGCGGTCCTCGTAGACCACCAGCTGGAACTCGCCGTGCTCGGTGCGCACCGGCCGCTCGGCGATGCGCTCGACGCTGTGCTCGGTTGAGAAGCGGTAGCGGATGAGGTCGGCGATGGTGCCGATCCTGAGCCCGTGCTCGCGCGCGAAGGCGATCAGCTCCGGCCCGCGCTTCATGGTGCCGTCGTCGTTGACGATCTCGCAGATGATCGCGCTGTGCGAGGCCAGGCCCGCGAGCTTGACCACGTCCACCGATGCCTCGGTGTGGCCGGCGCGGGTCAGCACGCCGCCGTCGGCGTAGCGCAGGGGGAAGATGTGGCCGGGGCGCGCGAAATCCTCGGGCTTGGTTTCGGGGTCGGCCAGGGCGCGGATGGTGCGGGCGCGGTCGTGCGCCGAGATGCCGGTGGTGGTGCCGTGGCGGTAGTCCACCGAAATGGTGAACGCGGTGCGGTGCGCCTCGGTGTTGTCCGGCACCATCTGCGGCAGGCGCAACTGGTCCAGGCGCTCGCGCGTCATCGGCTGGCAGATGATGCCGCTGGTATGGCGCACGAAGAAGGCGATCGCTTCGGGCGTCACCTTCTCGGCCGCCATGATGAGGTCGCCCTCGTTCTCGCGGTCCTCGTCGTCCATCAGGATCACGATCTTGCCGGCCTTGATGTCGGCGACGATGTCCTCGATCGAATCGACCTTGCTGCGGGCGGGGTCCAATGCTGCGATCTTGCTCATGCGCGTTCGGCGATCAGCCGTTCCAGGTAGCGGGCGATCAGGTCCACCTCGAGGTTGACCGGGTCGCCGGGGTTCAGGAGCCCCAGCGTGGTGTGCTGGAGCGTGTGCGGGACAATGTTAACGCCAAACGAGCGCGAGCCTTCGACGTCGTTGACGGTGAGGCTGACGCCGTCCACCGCGACCGAGCCCTTGCGCGCCACGTAGCGCGCCAGCTCCGCCGGCAGCCCGAAGCGCAGCCGCCAGCTCCGCGCGTCCTCCTGCCGGTCGAGCAGCGTGCCGACGCCGTCGACGTGGCCGGATACCAGGTGCCCGCCCAGCGGCTTGGCCGGCGTCAGCGCCGGTTCGAGATTGACCGCGGTGCCGGCCTGCCAGCGGCCGGCGGTGGTCGCGGACAGGGTTTCGCGCGACATGTCGGCGACGAAGCAGCCGCCGCGCAGCTCGACCGCGGTCAGGCACACGCCGTTGACCGCGATGCTGTCGCCGGGCCGCGCCGCGTCGAGCAGCGCGCCGGCCTCGACCACGATGCGCCGGTCGCCGCCGCGGTCCTCGGTGGCGACGATGCGGCCGACTTTTTCGATGATTCCGGTGAACATATTTACTGGGCTTCCGGTTGGGCGGTGATCCTGAGGTCGGCGCCGATCTGCCGAACGTCGGTGAAACGCAGGCGCACGCGGCGGTCCAGCGCCGTGATGCCGGCCAGCTCGGCCAAGCCGCGCGCGTCGTGGCCCAGCAGGGTGGGCGCGACGTAGAGCAGCAGCTCGTCGACCAGGCCGGCCTGCAGAAACGCGCCGGCCAGCTTCGGCCCGCACTCGACCAGCGCCTCGTTGATCTCCATCCGGCCGAGTGCCGACAGGGCCGAATCCAGCGCGACGCGCCCCTGGCGGTCCACGCCCACTAGCGCCACTTCCACCCCGCGCGCCTCGAGCAGCTCCATCTGGTCGGCGCGCGGACTCACGGTCAGCAGGATGCGCCGGGCGCCCTCGGCCCACACGCGTGCGTGCGCCGGCGTGCGCAACCGCGTGTCGAGGACGATGCGTGCAGGTTGCGGCGCTTGCGCAAGGCGTTCGGGCGGGAGGCGGACCGTCAGCTCCGGGTCGTCCGCCAGCACGGTATTCACGCCGGTCAGCACCGCGCCCGCCTCCGCGCGCAGGCGGTGCACGTCGGCGCGGGCGTCCTCGCTGGTGATCCACTTGCTTTCGCCCGAGGCCAGCGCGGTGCGGCCGTCCATGCTCATCGCCAGCTTGAGCACCACGAATGGCCGGCCGCGCGCCATGCGCGAGACGAAGCCGCGGTTGAGGCGCCGCGCCTCGGCTTCCATCAGACCGACCTCGACCTCGATGCCGGCCGCGCGCAGCCGCGCGGCGCCCTGCCCCGCCACCTTGGGATTGGGGTCTTGCATCGCCGCGACCACGCGCCCGATGCCGGCCGCGATCAGGGCGTCGGTGCAGGGCGGCGTGCGGCCATGGTGGCAGCACGGCTCGAGGGTCACGTAGACCTCGGCGCCCTTGGCCCTGGCGCCGGCCTGGCGCAGCGCGACAACCTCCGCGTGCGGGCCGCCGGCGCGCTCGTGGTAGCCCTCGCCGACCGTCTCGCCGTCTTTCACGATCACGCAGCCCACGCGCGGATTCGGGTGCGTGGTGCGACACCCCAGCTCGGCCAGGCGCAGCGCGCGGGCCATGCTGGCGGCCGCTTGCGCGGCCGGCGGGGTACTGGGTACGGGGGACGGGGGACGGGGCAAAGGCGGAAATCCTGTCAACCGCGCGCTTTATGGCCTGCGCTGTCCCCGGCCCCCGGCTCCCGGCCCCCGTTCCCCGCCTCGATCAGCGGCAGCTGGCTGCGGCGCTCCTCGGCGCTGGGCATGGTCTGCAGGCGCTCGATCTCGTCGCGGAAGGCGTTCACGTCCTGGAACTGGCGGTAGATCGAGGCGAAGCGCACGTACGCGACCTGATCGAGGTCGCGCAGCTCCTCCATCACCCATTCGCCGATCTGGCGCGAGGGGATTTCGGTCTTGCCGCTGGCGCGCAGCTTGCGCTCGACGTTGTCGATCGCGTGCTCGAGCTGCTCGGCCGTCACCGGACGCTTGTACAGCGCGTTCTCCATGCCGCGGCGCAGCTTGTCCTCGTTGAACGGCTCCGGATTGCCGTCGCGCTTGACCACGTGCGGCATGGTGAGCTGCGCCTTCTCGAAGGTGGTGAAGCGCTGCCCGCAGCTTTCGCATTCCCGCCGCCGGCGCACCTGCGTCCCATCCTCGGCCATGCGCGAATCGATGACGCGCGTGTCCTCGGCCTTGCAGAAGGGGCAGTGCATCGGACTGCGCTAGGCGCCGACGGCGGAACGCGGCGTCATGCCGCCTTCTTCGCCGCGCGATACACCGGGAATCGGCCGCACAGCCGCTCGACTTCGCCGCGCACGCGGGCGACGGTCGCCTCCACGTCCGCCTGCTTGCTCATGGCGTCGAGGATGTCGGCGATCCAGCCGGCGACCTCGGCCATCTCCTTCTCGCCGAAGCCGCGCGTGGTCGACGCCGGCGAGCCCAGGCGCAGGCCGGAGGTGACGAACGGCGACTTCGGGTCGTTGGGCACCGAGTTCTTGTTGACCGTGATGTGCGCCTTGCCCAGCGCGGCCTCGGCGTCCTTGCCGGTCAGGTTCTTGGCGATCAGGTCCAGCAGGAACAGATGGTTGTCGGTGCCGCCGGATACGACCTTGTAGCCGCGTTCCAGGAACACCTTGGCCATGGCACGGGCGTTGACCACGACCTGCTTCTGGTAGGCCTTGAACTCCGGCGCCAGCGCCTCCTTGAAGGCCACCGCCTTGGCGGCGATCACGTGCATCAGCGGACCGCCCTGGATGCCCGGGAATACGGCGGAGTTCAGCTTCTTGTAGAACTCCTCGCCCTGGCCCTTGGACAGGATGATGCCGCCGCGCGGGCCGCGCAGCGTCTTGTGCGTGGTGCTGGTGACGACGTGCGCATGCGGCAGCGGCGACGGGTACTCGCCCGCGGCCACGAGGCCGGCGATGTGCGCCATGTCGACCCAGAACCAGGCGCCGATCTTGTCGGCGATCTCGCGCATGCGCTTCCAGTCCTTGACGCGCGAGTAGGCGGAGAAGCCGCCGATGATCATCCTGGGCCTGGTTTCCAGCGCGATGCGCTCCATCTCGTCGTAGTTGATGACGCCGGTCGCGGTATCGAGCCCGTAGGGCACGATCTTGTAGTGCTTGCCGGAGAAATTCGCCGGGTTGCCGTGCGTCAGGTGCCCGCCCTGCGCCAGGTTCATGCCCATCACGGTGTCGCCGGGCTGCACCAGCGCCATGAACACCGCGGCGTTGGCCTGCGCGCCGGAATGCGGCTGCACGTTGGCGTAGTCGCAGTCGAAGACCTTCTTGACGCGGTCGATGGCGAGCTGCTCCGCCACGTCAACGTGCTCGCAGCCGCCGTAGTAACGCTTGCCGGGGTAGCCCTCGGCGTACTTGTTGGTCAGCGCCGTTCCCTGCGCCTCCATGACCGCGGGGCTGGCGTAGTTTTCCGAGGCGATCAGCTCGATGTGCGCCTCCTGGCGCGCGCGCTCGGCTTCAATGGCCGCCCACAGCTCCGGGTCGGCTTGTGCAAGAGTCTTGGCGTGGGTCCACATGGCGGTCGGAGCGGAAGATTGGTTGCGAGGTGAGACGAAACGTCGGTGACTGTCCGCAAGCCGGGGTCTCACGCGACCCGGCTCGCGACGCGCGATTCGTATTACGTGGCGAGGCTCAGCATCCGGTCCAGGGCGGTGCGCGCCGGCCGGGCGATTTCCGCCGGGACCCGGATCCGGTTCACCACCTTGCCCGCCACCAGGTTGTCCAGCGACCAGGCGAGGTGCTGCGGGTCGATGCGGAACATGGTCGAGCACATGCAGACCATGGGCGACATGAACTGCACGGTGACGCCCTGCGGCTTCATCTCCTCGGCCAGGCGGTTGACCAGGTTCAGCTCGGTGCCGACCAGCCAGTGCGTACCCGGCTCGGAGGCCTTGACCGTCTTCAGGATGAACTCGGTGGAGCCGACCAGGTCGGAGCGCCTGCACACTTCGAGGTCGCACTCCGGGTGACAGATGACGCGGCCGTTCGGCACGTCCTTGCGGAAGCGGTCGACGTGCTCCGGCTTGAACATCTGGTGCACCGAGCAATGGCCCTTCCACAGCAGCACCTTGGCCTTGCGGATCTGCTCGACCGTCAGGCCGCCCATGGGCTTGGCGAAGTCCCACACCGCCATCTCGTCCAGCGGCAGGCCCATCTTCCAGGCGGTCCAGCGGCCAAGGTGCTGGTCGGGGAAGAACAGGACTTTCTCGCGCTGCTTGAACGCCCACTCCAGCACCGTGCGCGCGTTGGTCGAGGTGCAGACCACGCCGCCGTGGCTGCCGCAGAAGGCTTTCAGGTCGGCGGCGGAATTGATGTAAGTGACCGGGGTGACAAGCTCGTCCGGGTTCAGCACCTGCGCCAGCTCGGCCCAGCACTTGCGCACCTTCATCAGGTTGGCCATATCGGCCATGGAGCAGCCCGCGGCGAGATCCGGCAGGATCACCGTGCGCCGGCCGTCGGTCACGATGTCCGCGACCTCGGCCATGAAGTGCACGCCGCAAAACACGATGAACTCGGCCTCGGTCTGCGACGCGAGCTGCGACAGCTTGAGCGAATCGCCGGTCAGCCCGGCGTGCTTGTAGACCTCGCTGCGCTGGTAGTGATGGCCGAGGATGACCATGCGCTTGCCGAGCAGGCGCTTGGCGGCCGCGATGCGGGCGTCGCACTCGCCGTCGTCGAGCAGGTTAAATTCTTGAATTTGCAGGGCGGCTGCCATGAGGTCTCCCGGCGCAGGCGGCGCCGGCTCAGACTGAGCGGATTTTACCGCAAGATCAGTTTTCGTCGTCCGGCGGGACTTCCGGGCAGACCCCCGCCGCGTCGGGGTCGCAGGGAGCGACCACCAGCGTCGCGGGGCTGGGCGTGTCGGCGCTGTCGAAAGGAGCGCCGGGCAGCGCGCAGATGTCGAGGGTTTCCCCCTCCAGCGGCGCCACCGGCTCCGCGACGTTGCGGAAGTAGCTGAGGAGGCCCCGCGTCAGGAACGCGTTGCTCAAACCGGCGATGTCGGACCCGTCGTCCTCGGTGTCGCAGGGTTCCTCGCCGTCGGCCTCGTCGCGCGGCTGGGCGTACCAGGTCACGTAGCGCGTGACCTTCTGCAGGCCGATGTCGAACGAGCCGATCGCCTCGAACTGCGCGCCGGGGAACGTGAACGCCGCCTCCGTCACGCTCCGCTTGGCGCACGTCAGGTCGGCATTCAGATTTGAGCGCGGGCACAGGGTGATGCTTTCCAGCGTACCGGTCTTCGCCCAGACCGAAAGCGAGTTCGAACGGGGCGTCGGCACGATGGCACCGGCGACAGTCACGGCCGCCGTATCAGGGTCGGCGGCCGGATCGCCGCTGCCGATGCCGCGGCTGTCGAATACCTTCAAGCTGGGCGAATACGCGCCCGCCGTCCGATACACGTAACGGAGCGTGGATTCCTTCTGCCGGATGACGGTGTCGTCCCCGGGCCTGAATTCATAGACGGCGATCTTGTCGCCGGAATCGGAGTCCGGGGCGCTGGAGTCGACCGCTTCCAGCGTCGCAGTCAGGGGCGCCGGCGGAGCGTTCTGGACCACCGACAGCGCCGCCAGCGGCACCGCGTTGGTCGGGGTGGAGCCAACCACGATCTGCACCGCGCCGGTGTTGATGCTCTGCTGGCCGCAGGCATCGGTGACGCGCACGGTCGCGGTGAAGGTGCCGGTCTTGGAGTAGGTGTGCGATACCGTCGGCGTCTTCTGCATGACGCCGTCCTCGCCGTCGCCGAAATCGAAGGCGTACGTCGCCAGCTCCACGCTCGGATCGGGATGCAGGGACCCGGACGCGTCCAAGGTCACAGTGAGCGGCGCAGTCGCCGAAATGGCGCTGCCGGCGCCGTCGGCGCTGAGGGTGGCGACCGGCCGGTAGATCGGGAAGCAGGCATCGATGCTGGCTGCTCCGCCATCCTGCGCGCCCGGCGCCGTTTCCAGGGCATTCGGCGGAGAAATGTCGAACCGGAAGGTCGGGTTGACGCACACCTCGCCCGCCTTCGTGTCGCCGCATTGCGTCTTGTCGTTGACGTCGAAGCGGACCTGGCTGCCCAAATCCTGCGTCTTGCCGCCGACATCCAGCTTGCCCGTCACCGGGATGACCTCGTTGGTCCCGATCACCAGGGGCCGGTTCTCGAATCCCGCCTCGCGCGCGATCGTCAGCGGATCGGCGTCCGCGAAGCCCGCGACCTGCACCGTTACGTCGGGAATCGCCAGCGCCTCGGCATCGGCGACGATCTCCGCGTCGCAGGCCGACAGGCTCGCGCGCAGCGTGATGGCGCCGCCCGCGGACTGGGCCGTCACCAGCCCGGACAGCGGATCGAGCATCGCGGAGTCGTCGTCGTCGCTGTCGTTGCCGTCATCGGCCGAGAACGCGCGGTAAGCGTCGATGTCGTCTTCCGTGCCCTGCTTGTTGTCGGCGCCGTCCTCGAGGATCACCAGTTTCGGATCGGTCGCCGTGCCACCGACGAACGACCACTGCACCGGGTTCATCACCGAGTTGAACACCGGGTCGAAGCTGCCGGCGGCCGCCGCTTCGACGATTTCGCCGTCGAGGTCGGCCAGCACGGTGAAGTCCTGGCGGCTGCCGACGCCCAGGACGAATTCCGTCCCGGGGTCGCGGCCGGTCAGGGCCGAGATCGGGCTCGGGGAAATCTTGATGCCCGGCGTACGCACCCGGACCTTGATCTCGTCCTTGAGGCCGGCGAATTCGGCCGTGATCGTCACCACGTCGTCGCTGGCCGCGACCGGGATCAGCGTTCCGCGCGAGTAGAACGCGCCGTTCATCGGATTGAAGCCGAACTTGCGGTCATTCGGCTTGAAAACGGCGATCAGCGGCTCGTCGGCGTTCGTGACGCGGACGACGCCGGAATCGCTCGAAGTCCACGTCGCCCGGCTGGTGAAGAACCCGACCGTGCCGTCGGTAAAGGTGCCGCGCAAGGACAGGCCGTCGCGAAAGCACTGGTATACCCGATAGCTGCCGTCCGCGTTGACCCGTCCCGAAAAGGGCACGATCTCGATCTTTTCGAGCTTGTTGCCCTTGCCGATGCTCTCGCAGCCGGCCACAAGCGCCAAGGCGCCAACCAAAAGCAGCAGCCGCGCCGGCGCGCGCCGTATCGTAAAGGTCGATTTCATCGGGCTCGTCTAAACGGAACTCAGTTTCGTTTTAGGAAGCGGAGACCTGCGGGGCGACAGTGCTGCGGATGTTCAGCTCGCGCAACTGGCGCGCGTCCACGTGGCTCGGCGCATTGGTCAGCGGGCAGTGCGCGGTCTGCGTCTTGGGGAACGCGATCACCTCGCGGATCGACTGGCCGCCGGCCATCAGCATGACCAGACGGTCGAGGCCCAGCGCCAGGCCGCCGTGCGGCGGCGCGCCGTACGACAGCGCCTCCAACAGGAAGCCGAACTTCTCCGTCTGTTCCTCCGGACCGATCCCGAGCAGGTCGAACACCGCCTGCTGGACGTCCGAGCGATGGATACGCACGCTGCCGCCCCCGATTTCGACGCCGTTCAGGACGACGTCGTAACCTTGCGACAGTACCGTGCCCGGATGGTTCCGGATCTCGTCCGCCGACAGCACCTTGGGCGCGGTGAAAGGGTGATGCAGCGAGGCCCAGCGCCCTTCCTTCTCGTCCCACTCGAACATCGGCCAGTCCACCACCCAGAGCGCACGCCAGCCGCCGGCGGTCAGGCCCAGGTCGTTGCCGATCTTCAGGCGCAGCGCGCCCAGGGCGTCGCACACCACTTTCCACTTGTCGGCGCCGAAGAAGATCACGTCGCCGCTCTCGGCCTGCGTCGCGTCCAGGATGGCCGCCAGCGCGCGGTCGTGCAGGTTCTTGACGATCGGCGATTGCAGGCCGTCGCGGCCCTTGGCCTTGTCGTTGACCACGATGTAGGCCAGGCCGCGGGCGCCGTAGTGCTTGACGAACTCGGTGTACGAGTCGATCTGGCCGCGCGACAGCTTCTCGCGCCCGCCCGGCACGCGCAGCGCGGCCACGCGGCACTTGGGGTCGTTGGCCGGACCGGCGAAGACCTTGAAGTCCACGTCCTTGACCAGGTCCTTGATCTCCACCAGCGTCAGCGGGTTGCGCAGGTCCGGCTTGTCGGAGCCGTAACGGTCCATCGCCTCCGCGTAGCTCATGTGCGGGAACGTGCCCAGGTCGACCTTGAGCACGCTCTGGAACAGCTCGCGCACGAGCCGCTCGATCAGCGCCATGATCTCGTCCTGCGTCAGGAACGAGGTCTCGACGTCGAGCTGGGTGAATTCGGGCTGGCGGTCGGCGCGCAGGTCCTCGTCGCGGAAGCAGCGCGCGATCTGGTAGTAGCGGTCCAGGCCGCCCATCATCAGGAGCTGCTTGAACAGCTGCGGCGACTGCGGCAACGCGAAGAAGTGGCCGGGATGCGTGCGCGAGGGCACCAGGTAGTCGCGCGCGCCCTCGGGCGTGGCTTTGGTCAGGATCGGCGTCTCGACGTCCACGAAGCCCTGCGCGTCCATGAAGTCGCGGATGCGCTTGATGACGTCGTGGCGCAGGCGCAGGTTCTTCTGCAACAGCGGGCGGCGCAGGTCGATGTAGCGGAACTTCAGGCGCGTGTCCTCGCCCACCGTCTCGTCGTCCGGGTGGAACGGCGGCGTTTCCGCCTTGTTCAGCAGCTCGATCGACTGCGCCAGCAGCTCGACCTTGCCGGTCGTCAGGTTCGGGTTCTCGGTGCCGGCCGGGCGCGGACGCACCTTGCCGCTGACGCGCACCACGTACTCCGAGCGCAGGCGGTCGGCGGCCTCGAAGGCGGCCTTCGTGTCCGGGTCGAACACGCACTGCAGCAGGCCCTCGCGGTCGCGCAGGTCGATGAAGATCACCCCGCCGTGGTCGCGGCGGCGGTGCACCCAGCCGCAGACGTGGACGGTCTGGCCGACCAGGTTTTCCGCGACCTGGCCGCAGTAATGGGAACGCATCATTGTGGTTCTAGGGATGAAACAAGGCGCGAATTGTAGCCGACAAAGCAAACGGCCCGCGCTGTCGGCGCGGGCCGCGGAAAATGCAGCGGGATCGGGTCAGGCGGCGTTGGCCGCGCAGCCGGCCTTGCCGCAGCCGCCCGGCGTGCAGGCGCCGCCGCCGGAACTGTCGGAGGCGGCGATGTTCTTCTTTTTGCCGGACTTGAAGTCGGTCTCGTACCAGCCGCCGCCGCCGAGGCGGAAGCCGGCGGCGGACACCACCTTGGTCAGGGACTGCGCCTTGCACTGCGGGCACTCGGTCGGGCTGGGGTCCGACATGCGATGCATGATTTCGGTTTCATGGCCGCAGGACTGGCAGTGGTACTCGTAGATCGGCATCGGAATCTCGACAAATCGGCGCCTTGGCGCAAAATGGGGACAACCCGCGTATTTTCAAGCGCCGTCGGCCCGGAGTCCAGCGGTGAAAACAGCTCAGGTGGAGGCCATCCAGGCGGACATCGCCCGCCTTGCCGTCGACGCCATCGTCAACGGCTACCCGATTGAACGAGCGGTGCGGATCGCAGTCCGAGAAGTGCGGAGCTTCCTGGGCCTTCCCGGTACCTTGCGGCGCGTGATATTCGCCTGCTTCGGAGCCGGGATGCTGGAAGCGTACGAGCTGGAGTTGAGCTGCGCGTAGCGGGGCGCGGCCCTTGGCAGGGCCCACCCCGATCTTGGTATGGTGGCGGCAAATTGGATTCGGACAAGGGGGCAGTAATGGCTTACAGCACCGCCGACATCCGCAATCTCGCCCTGGTGGGTCACGCGGCCGCCGGCAAGACTCTGCTGGCCGAGGCGCTGCTGTTCCGCGCCGGCGCGATTCCCGCCATGGGCGAGCTGGCGCGCGGCACCACCGTCTGCGACGCCGACCCGCTGGAGCGCGAGTTGCAGCACTCGGTGGATACAACGCTGTGCCACTTCGACCATGCGGGCCGCCACGTCAACCTGCTGGTGACGCCCGGCTATCCGGACCTGCTGGGCCGCGCCGTCGCCGCCCTGCCCGCGGTGGAAACCGCCGCGGTGGTCGTCAGCGCCCCGGCGGGCATCGAGATCGCCACGCGGCGCATGATGGACGCCGCCGCCCGGCGCGGCATGGACCGCATCATCGTCGTCAACAAGCTGGACGTCGCGGGCACCGACCTGCCGCTGCTGCTGGAACAGATCCGCGAGAGCTTCGGCGCCGAATGCCTGCCGATCAACCTGCCGGCCGAGGGCGGCCGCAAGGTGGTCGACTGTTTCTTCTCGCGCAGCGGACCGCCGACGGATTTCTCCAGCGTGGAGGAGGCGCACCGCCGTATCGTCGAGCAGGTCGTGGAGGTGGACGAGGCCCTGCTCGAGCCGTATCTCGCCGGCGAGGAAAACCTGACGCCGCAGCAGCTCCACGATGCTTTCGAGAAGGCGCTGCGCGAGGGCCATCTGGTCCCGGTGTGCTTCACCTCGGCCGCGGCCGGCGTGGGCATCCCGGAACTGCTCGACCTGATCGTCAAGCTCATGCCCAATCCGATGGAGGCCAACCCGCCGCCGTTCGTGAAGGGCGCGGGCTCTGCCGCCGAGCCGGTGCCGGTTGCCCCGGACCCGGCGCGCCATGCCGTCGCGCACGTGTTCAAGGTCGGCATCGACCCCTACGTCGGCCGCCTCGGCGTGTTCCGCGTCCACCAGGGCACGGTGCGCGCCGGGCACGGCCTGTTCGTCGGCGACGCGCGCAAGGCGTTCAAGGTCGCGCACCTGTACAAGATGCAGGGCCGGAACACGATCGAGGTCGCGTCCTGCATTCCCGGCGACATCGGCGCGGTCGGCAAGGTGGACGAAGTGCACTTCGACGCCGTGCTGCACGACTCGCACGACGAGGACCACTTCCACCTGCGGCCGGCCGCGGCACCGCCGCCGATGCTGGGCGTGGCGATCGCGCCCGCCCGGCACGGCGACGAGCAGAAGCTGGCCGACGCGCTGCACAAGTGCCAGGCCGAGGACCCCAGCCTGCGCATCGAGCACAGCCCCTCGCTGAACGAGACCGTGCTCTACGGCAACGGCGAGCAGCACCTGCGCGTGGTGCTGGAGCGCATGAAGTCCAACTACCACGTGGAGATCAAGACGCGGCCGCCGGGTATCCCGTTCCGCGAAACGGTGACGCGCAACGCCGACGGCCACCACCGCCACAAGAAGCAGACCGGCGGCGCCGGCCAGTTCGGCGAGGTGTTCCTGCGCATCGAGCCGCTGCCGCGCGGCGGCGGCTTCGAGTTCGTGGACGAGGTCGTGGGCGGCGCGATCCCCTCGCAGTTCATCCCCGCGGTGGAAAAGGGCGTGCGCCAGGTGCTGGACAACGGCGCGGTCGCCGGCTACCCGCTGCAGGACGTGCGCGTGATCGTCTACGACGGCAAGACCCACCCGGTGGACGGCAAGGAGGTGGCCTTCTCGACCGCCGGCCGCAAGGCGTTCATGGACGCCATCGCCAACGCGCACGCGATCGTGCTCGAACCGATCGTGAACCTGACCATCACCGCGCCGGCACAGGCGATCGGCGCCATCGCCGGCGACCTGTCCGGCATGCGCGGGCGCATCTCGAACCAGACCGTGCTGCCGGGCAACCACGCCCTGATCGAGGCGCAGGCGCCGATGTCGGAGCTGGGCGACTATCACCACCGGCTCAAGGCGCAGACCGCCGGCGAAGGGGTCTACACGATGGAGTTCAGCCACTACGAGCCGGTGCCGCCGAAGCTGCAAAACGAACTGATGACGGCGTACGCCAAGCGCCGCAGGGAAGACGCCGACTGACTCCGATCGGCCCGCCGGATCAGTGCCGGATCAGTGCCGCATGGTCTCCCGCGGCGCCCGGATCAGCTCCACCAGGTCCTCGCGCCGGTAGATGCCGAGCTTGCGGTAAATGCGCGAGGCGTGGTTGGCGACCGTGGACACGGCGATGCCGCACTGGCGCGCGACGGTCTTGAAGGTCTTGCCGTTGCCCAGCGCGCGCGCGATCTGCTGCTCGCGCGGCGACAGGCCGTCCAGCGGCAGCGGCTTGCGCGCATTGACGAGGTACAGGTCGCCGATGCGCGACATGCGGAAGCGCAGGTTGCCCTCGCCGAACAGCCCGTGATCGGTGAACGCCTCTTCCGGGAGGCGGAACGGCAACGCGGTGGCGTCGCCGTTGCCGAAGGAATCGCGGATCAGCTCGCGGAAGCGCCTGCTGGCCGCGTAAATCGTGCCCGACGAGTCCACCAGCGCGGAGGTGCCGCGGTTCGGACGGCCCAGCGAGGACAGCCATGCGTCGCGCTGGATGTACAGGCTGAGCGACAGCGCCGACGCCTCCGACATGTGCTCGGCGACGCGGTGCAGCGCCTCGATCGCCGACGCCGCCGGCTGCTTGTCCTTGGCGCCGAACCACAGAACCACCACGCTCGACAGGCCGCCGTCCTGGTGCGGGTACGCGAGCGCCACGCCCTGGCGCAGGCCGTTGAGCGCCATGTCCGGCGGCAACGGCAGGTCGCGCGCGCCGCGGAACGGCAGCGTCATGAGCTTCTGCGGCGCCACCGTGACGTTCGCCGGCCAGGCCGTGAGCTCCCCCCAGGCCGAGCCGCTGTGCGTCACCCACGCCGCGGCGGAAGCGCCGAACGCACGCGCCACCTCGTCCAGGGCGCGCGGCCGGAAGTGCTCCCAGTCCTCGATCGAGACGTGGGCGTACAACGACCGGATCAGTCTGTCTGTGTCGTTCATGTCAACCCGCTTTCTTGAGCGCCGCAGCCGCGATTTCCTTGAGCCGTTCGAGTGACGCGACCATCAGTTCCATGACCCGCTCGACGTCCGGCACGGTGCCGCGGTGCGCGGTCAGCCCGATGTCGAGGTTGTCCTGATAGCTCATCACCGTGATGTTGAACGCCAACCCATGGTACGGAATGCTCACCGGATAATGCGCCAGAACGCGCGCGCCCGCCAGATACAGGGGCTGGGGCGGTCCGGGGACGTTCGACACCACCAGATTGAACGGCGGGTAGACGTAGTCCTGGATGCTGAAGTTCTCGAACAGCCGCGCGGCCTGCGCGAACACCGCCGGCGCCGGTACGTTGGCCCAGTCCATCAGCAGGCGCGCCGGCGAGGCCTTGAAGCTGCGCTTGAAGCTGCCCATGCGCTGGCTGATCGCGCGCAGGCGCTCGGCCGGGTCGGCGATGTGCGTGCCCAGCGGCGCGCGCGCCATGGCGATCTTGTTGCCGTGCGTGCCCTTGTCGGACTCGGCGCGCACCGACACCGGGATCGCGGCAATCAGCGAGCGGTCGGGCAAGGCGCGCTTTTCCAGCAGGTAGTCGCGCAGCGCCTGGCCGGAAACGGCCAGCACCACGTCGTTGACGGTGACGCCGAAGCTGTTCTTGACCTGCTTGACGTCGGCCAGCGGCACCGAGCGGAAGGCGTACGCGCGCCGCGCCGTGATGGTCGTGTTGAACAGCATGCGCGGCGCGGCGGCGCCCTTCAGGCCGTCGGCCTTCCCGGGGCGCGCATCGCGGGCCTGGCGCGCGGCGCGGCGCTGGGCCAGGGCGGCGCGGCCGGCCGAGACCAGGACCGGCGCCGACTCGCGCAGCAGCCGCCAGGCGTCGCCCGGCCGCGTCGCCAGGTTCTTCAGGGTCTGCTGCACCAGTTGCAGCGGCGTCGGCACGGGATCGGGAACCCAGGGCCGTTCCGGCGGCGGGTTCGGGCGCGGCTCCGGCGTCAGGTCCAGCAGCGTGCTCATGATCTCGGCGCCGGATACGCCGTCGATGCAGGCGTGGTGGATCTTGGCCAGCACCGCCACGCGCCCGCCCTGCAGGCCCTCGATGTAATAGAAGCGCCACAGCGGCATGGAGCGGTCCAGCCGCGTACTCATCACGTCGCAGACGAAGTCCGCGAGCTGGCGGTCGGTGCCGGGCCGCGGCAGCGCGCGGTGGCGCACGTGGCTTTCCAGGTCGAACTCCGGATCCTCGATCCAGTACGGCTGATCCAGGTTGAGCGGGCTCGCCACCAGCCGGCGCCGGAAGCTCGGCAGCAGGTGCAGCCGCTGCTCGATCAGGCGCTTGACCGAATGAATGCCAAAATCCGTTGGCGCCGTGGATGGATCCAGAATCGCCAGGCCGCCGACGTGCATCGGCACGGCGTTGGTCTCCAGATTCAGGAAGATCGCATCCAGGCCGCTAAGCTGTTTCATGAAGTCCCCAGCAGGTCCAATGCGGCCCGGTCATTGTGGCCGCTTCGCCCCGTTCGCGCCAGCCTGGCGCAGACACGGCACAGGCAGGGTGAGAGAATTGCGGCGCCCAGCGCGATCGGGGAGAAAAATGACAGCGACAGCGACGCCGGGGTTCATCCGGGAGCGCCGACCGGACGCCGGCTTCGACGGCGCCAGCCACGCCGGCAAGACACGCGGCCACAACGAGGATGCCTACGGCATCGACGCCGCCCTCGGCGTGGCGGTGGTGTCCGACGGGATGGGCGGGCTGGACGCCGGCGAAGTCGCCAGCCGCATCGCGGTGGAGGGCGTGCTCGACGGCTGCCGCGGCGGCAGCGACCTGGCGCAGTGCCTGAGCGCCGCCGACGGCCTGATCCGCCGCCGCGCCGCCGGCACGACGGCGATGGGTGCCACCGCCGTCGCCGTGCGTCTCGCCGGCGCCCGCGCCCAGATCGCCTGGATCGGCGACAGCCGCGCCTACCTGTGGCGCGACGGGCGCCTGCGCCTGCTGACCCGCGACCACTCCTTCGTCCAGG
>JACPFV010000023.1:0-1411 GCA_016182805.1 Gammaproteobacteria bacterium | reverse complement strand
GTCCAGGAGCTGATCGACCTGGGAGCGATCACGGCCGAGGAGGCGCGGCGCCACCCCCACCGGCACGTCGTCCGGCGCGCGCTGGGCGTCGGTCCGGCGGGCAAGGTCGAGCCGGAAACGCTGGACCTGCCGCTGGCCGGCGGCGACCGCCTCCTGCTGTGCAGCGACGGGCTGCACGGATTCCTCCCCGAAAGCGCCATCGCCGAGGTGCTGGCACAAAACCGGCCCGGACCGGATACTGTCGCCGCGCTCGTGCGGCGCACGCTGGACGATTCGGCGGCGGAGGACAACGTCACCGCCGTCCTGGTTTCGTTCCCAACCTAGAACAAGGGCGGGCCACGCCATGCTGCAAACCGGTACGAACCTGGGGCACTACCAGATCCTGCGCTCGCTGGGGGCCGGCGGGATGGCCGACGTCTACGAGGCGCAGGACACGCGCCTGGGGCGCCGGGTCGCGCTCAAGATCCTGCCGCCGGAACTGGGGCGCAACCCGCAACTGGTCGCGCGCTTCGAGAAGGAAGTGCGCGCCGCCGCCCTGCTCAATCACCGCAACATCGTCACCGTGTTCGAGGTCGGCGAGCAGGACGGCAACCATTACTACGCCATGCGCCTGCTCACCGGCGGCGACCTGCGCGCGCGGATCAACCGCGGCATCAAGCCGCTGGAGGCGCTGGCGATCCTGCGCGAGCTGAGCGACGCCTTCGCGCACGCGCACGCGCGCGGCTTCGTGCACCGCGACGTCAAGCCGGAAAACATCGTGTTCGACGAGCAGGGCTTCCCGGTGCTGACCGACTTCGGCATCGCCAAGGCGCTGGACGCCGACACCAAGATGACCGGAACCGGCGTGGCGATCGGCACCCCCCGCTACATCAGCCCGGAGCAGGCGCGCGGCCGGCCGGTGGACGCCCGCGCCGACCTCTACAGCCTGGGCGCGGTGCTGTACGAGATGCTGACCGGATCGCCGCCGTACGACGCCGACGAGCCGATGGCGGTGATCCTGAAGCACGTGTCCGAGCCGGTCCCGAAGCTGCCGGCGCCGCTGGCGTACTTGCAGTCCCTGATCGACAAGACGATGGCCAAGGAGCCGGACCAGCGCGTCGCCTCCGCGGCCGAGCTGGTCGCGATGATCGACGCCCTGCAACCGCGCGTGCGCACCGCCGAGACCGCCAGCAGCGCCGCCACGATGCAGAACCCGCTGGTCGCCAACTTCCTGACGCCGTCCCCGCTGCATCCGACGCCGGCCCCGGCCGGTCCCCGCCTGGGGCCCGCGCGGCGCAAGCAGGTCGCGACGTACGCGGCAGCCGGCGTTGCCGCCGTAATCGGCGTGGCACTGATCGCCATCCCCGCCCTGCACCGTGAGGAAACCGCGCCGCCGGCCGCCGCCGCGGTGCCGGCGGACGCACCGGCCCCG
>JACPFV010000026.1 GCA_016182805.1 Gammaproteobacteria bacterium | reverse complement strand
GCGACATCTGCATGGTCGAGATCGGCGGCACGGTCGGCGACATCGAGTCGCTGCCGTTCATCGAGGCGATCCGCCAGATGGGCGCGAACCTCGGCCGCGGGCGCGCGCTGTACATGCACCTGACGCTGGTGCCGTACGTGCGGTCGTCGGGCGAGATGAAGACCAAGCCGACGCAGCACTCGGTCAAGGAGCTGCGCGGCATCGGCATCCAGCCGGACATCCTGCTGTGCCGCAGCGAGCGGCCGTTGCCGGAGTCGGAGCGGCGCAAGATCGCGCTGTTCACGAACGTGCCGATCCGCGCGGTCATTTCCGCGGTGGACGTGGACGACATTTACAAGATCCCGGCCTGGTTGCAGCAGCAGGGCCTGGACGAACTGGTGGTCGAGCACTTCGGCCTGGAATGCCGCAACGCGGACCTGAGCCAGTGGGAGCGCGTGGTGCAGGCGCGCGACCGCCAGGACTGCGAGATCGAGGTGGCGATGGTGGGCAAGTACGTGGACCTCACGGACGCCTACAAATCGCTCAACGAGGCGCTGTACCACGCCGGTCTGCACACCGGCACGCGCGTGCGCATCCGCTATGTGGAAGCCGAGGCGGTTGAATCGCAGGGGCCGCGCGTCCTGCAGGGCGCGGACGCGATCCTGGTGCCGGGCGGCTTCGGCAACCGCGGCATCGAGGGCAAGATCGAGTCGGTGCGCTACGCGCGCGAGAACAAGATTCCCTACCTGGGCATCTGCCTGGGCATGCAGGTCGCCGTGATCGAGTTCGCGCGCAACGCCTGCGGCCTCAAGGACGCGCACTCCACGGAGATGGCGGCCAAGACGCCGCACCCGGTCATCGCCCTCGTTACGGAGTGGCACGACCCCACCGGCCGCGTGCACCAGCGCAGCAACAAGTCCAACCTCGGCGGCACCATGCGCCTGGGTGTGCAGGTCGCCCGCCTCAAGGCCGGCTCGAAGAGCCGGGCGCTTTACAACTCCGAGCTGATCAGCGAGCGCCACCGTCATCGCTACGAGTTCAACAACAACTACCGCGATCAACTGGAAGACAAGGGCATGGTGTTCGCCGGCGAAACGGTGGAGGACCAGCTCGTGGAAATGGTCGAGCTGAGTGCCCATCCCTGGTTTGTGGGCTGCCAGTTCCACCCGGAATTCACCTCGACGCCGCGCGACGGGCATCCGCTGTTCAGCGGCTTCATCAAGGCGGCGCGCGAATATCACCTGGCCAATCAGGCGAAGGCGGCCTGAAACGGTTTCCAGTCGCCGGTTTCCGGAAGGCGTTGGCAAGGGAACATCGACAGGAAACCTGAAACGGGAATGCGACTTATGAAACTCTGCGGCTTTGAAGTTGGCATCGACCGCCCGCTGTTCCTGATTGCGGGCCCGGATACCCTGGAGTCCGAGGACCTGGCGCTGGAGGTGGCCTCGCACATCGCGCCGATCGCGAAGAAGCTGGGCATCCTCTACGTCTTCAAGGGCTCGTACGACAAGGCGAACCGCTCCTCGCACAAGTCGTACCGCGGCCCCGGCATGGACGGCGGGCTGCGGATTCTGGAATCCGTGCGCAAGAAGGTCGGCGTGCCGGTTCTGACCGACGTGCACGAGGACACGCCGCTGGCGGAAGTCGCGGCGGTGGTGGACGTGATCCAGACCCCGGCGTTCCTGTGCCGCCAGACCAACTTCATGCAGAACGTGGCGCGGCAGGGCAAGCCGGTCAACGTCAAGAAAGGCCAGTTCATGTCGCCCTGGGAAATGGGCAACGTGATCGAGAAGATGAAGGCGGTTGTGCCGCACCCCCCGGGCGCCTCGGCGCCCGGAACCGAACAGTGTTTCATGCTGTGCGAGCGAGGCTTTTCCTTCGGTTACAACAACCTCATTGCCGACATGCGCGGCCTGGCGATCATGCGTCAGTACGCGCCGGTCGTGTTCGACAGCACGCATACTGTGCAATTGCCGGGCGGGCAGGGCACCGCCTCGGGCGGCATGCGCGAGATGATCCCGGTGCTGGCGCGCGCGGCGGTGGCGGCCGGCGTCGCCGGCCTGTTCATGGAAACGCATCCGCGCCCCAACGAGGCGCTGTGCGACGGGCCCAACTCCTGGCCGCTCAAGCACGTCGGCCACCTGCTGGAAACGCTGGTGACGCTCGACCGCGCGGTGAAACAGCGCGGGCTTGAAGAAGTCCAATTCGCTCCCGACCTCAAGTAAGCCCTTCGCCCATGTCCAAGATCAAGAAAGTCGTCGCTCTCGAAATCATCGACTCCCGCGGCAACCCCACGGTCGAGGCCGAGGTCCACCTGGAGTCCGGCGCGGTGGGCCGCGCGGCGGCGCCTTCCGGCGCCTCCACCGGCACGCGCGAGGCGGTGGAGCTGCGCGACGGCGACAAGAAGCGCTACCTGGGCAAGGGCGTGCGCAAGGCGGTCAAGAACATCGAGACGGTGCTGGCCAAGGCCGTGGTCGGCATGGAAGCCCAGGAGCAGGCGGTGCTGGACCACCGCATGATCGAGCTGGACGGCTCGCCCAACAAGGCCGCGCTCGGCGCCAACGCCATCCTGGCGATCTCGCTGGCCAACGCGCACGCGGCGGCGGCGGAGAAGGGCCTGCCGCTGTTCCGCCACCTGGGCGGCATCCAGGCCAACGTGCTGCCGGTGCCGATGATGAACGTCATCAACGGCGGCGCGCACGCCGACAACAACGTCGACATCCAGGAGTTCATGATCCTGCCGGTCGGCGCGGCGAGCTTCTCGGACGCCTTGCGCTACGGCGCCGAGGTGTTCCACACGCTCAAGAAGGTGCTCAAGGATCGCAAGCTCAACACCGCGGTCGGCGACGAGGGCGGCTTCGCGCCGAACCTGCCGTCCAATGCCGCCGCCCTGGACTGCCTGCTCGAAGCGATCGAGAAGGCCGGTTACAAGCCGGGCAAGGACATTTACCTCGGCCTGGACGTGGCTTCCAGCGAGTTCTTCAAGAACGGCAAGTACCACCTGGAGGGCGAAGGCAAGGCCTTCACGCCCGCGCAGTTCGTGGATTACCTCGCCGGCATCGTCGCCAAGTACCCGGTGATCTCCGTCGAGGACGGCTGCGCGGAGAACGACTGGGACGGCTGGAAGCTGCTGACCGAGAAACTGGGCAAGAAGGTGCAGCTCGTCGGCGACGACCTGTTCGTCACCAACACGCAGATCCTGGCCGAGGGCATCGCCAAGGGCCTCGCCAATTCCATCCTGATCAAGCCCAACCAGATCGGCACGCTGACCGAAACGCTGGACGCCATCGCCATGGCGACGGCGGCGCGCTACAGCGCGGTGGTGTCGCACCGCTCCGGCGAGACCGAGGACGCGACCATCGCGGACATCGCGGTCGGCACCGCCGCGACCCAGATCAAGACCGGCTCGCTGTGCCGCTCGGACCGCATGGCGAAGTACAACCAGCTCCTGCGCATCGAGCGCGCCCTGGGCGACTCCGCGCGCTACCCCGGCGCCGCCGCCTTCCCGGTGAAGGTGGGATAAAGTAGGCGGATGAGACGGCTGTCGCTGTTCGCCTTGACGCTGATGCTGCTGGCGCTCCAGTTCCGCCTGTGGGTGGCGGAAGGCGGCATTGCGCACACGCACCGTCTCAAGGCCGAGGTCCGCGCCCAGCAGAACGAGAACCGCCGGCTCCAGGCGCGCAACGGCGCGCTGGAGGCGGAAGTCGCCGACCTCAAGTCCGGCGTCGGCGCGATCGAGGCGCGCGCCCGCGAAACGCTGGGCATGATCCGCAAGGGCGAAACCTTCTACCTCGTCGTCTCGTCTTCCTGACACTTGGGCAGTAGCAAATCCCCCCGCTATTGGGCCGTGATCCCCGCCGCCGGGGGCGGCACCCGCATGCGCGCGGAGCGGCCCAAGCAATACCTGCAGGTGCGCAGCCGCGCCCTGATCGAGTATTCCCTGGCACCGTTCTTCCATGCCGGCTGGATCGACGGCGTGGTCGTGGTGCTGGCGCCCGGCGACGAGGACTTCATCCGCCTGCCGGTCGCACGCCATTGGAAGCTGCACACCACCAGCGGCGGCGTGACGCGCTCGGAATCCGTGCTGGCGGGGCTCAAGCGCGTCGCCGAACTGACCCAGGGCTTCATGGGCGACCGCGGCGTCTACGCCCTGGTGCACGACGCCGCGCGCCCCTGCCTGACGCGCCAGGACCTGGAGCGCCTCAAGGACGAGGCCAGCGACGAGCAGGGCGGCCTGCTGGCGGTGCCGGTGGCCGACACGCTCAAGCGCGGCAACGACGACCACGTCATCCACACCGTGGACCGGCGCAATTTGTGGCGCGCGCAGACGCCGCAGATGTTCCGGGTGGACCTGCTGCGCCTGGCGCTGGAGAGCTGCCGGCAGCGCGGCATCGAGATCACCGACGAGGCCGCCGCGATGGAGGCGGCAGGCTACAAGCCGCTGCTGGTGCCGGGGCGCGAGAGCAACTTCAAGGTGACGTACCCCGAAGACCTGGCGCTGGCCGAATTCTGGCTGTCGCGCCAGGAACTGGAGCGGTGAGCATGTTCCGCATCGGCCACGGCTACGACGCGCACCGCCTGGAACCCGGCGACGGCGTCGTGCTCGGCGGCGTGCGCATCGCCTGTCCGTATCGTGTGGTCGCGCACTCCGACGGCGACGCCATGATCCACGCGCTGTGCGACGCCCTGCTCGGCGCGCTGGCGCTGCCCGATATCGGCAAGCTGTTCCCGGACAGCGACGCGCGCTACAAGGGCATCGACAGCCGCCGGCTGCTCGCGGAAGTGATGGCGCGGGTGCGGCAGGCGGGCTTCCGCGTCGCCAATGCCGATCTCACGCTGATCGCGCAGGCGCCGCGGGTGGCGCCGCATGTCGCGGCGATGCGCGCGGCGCTGGCGGCCGACCTCGGCGTCGACGAGGGCGCGGTCGGGGTCAAGGCGACCACGCCGGAGGGCATGGACGCGATCGGCCGCAAGGAGGGCCTGGCCGCGCACGCGGTGGTGCTGCTTCAGCAAGCGTGAGCGGTGCGGCGGGACGGTATACTGCCGCCATGCCGAAGTCCCCCGTCGAACTGCTGCCGCGCCGCCGTTCCCTGCGCCTGGGCCGCGACACGCGCGAGGAGATCCTCAACGCGGCGGAAGAGCTGTTGCAGCGACGCGGCTACAACGCCTTCAGCTATCACCACATCGCGGTGCGGCTCGGCATCCGCAATGCCGCGATCCATTACCACTTCCCGGCCAAGGAAGACCTCGGCGTCGCCCTGATCCGGCGCTACCGCGAGCGCTTCGACGAATGGCGCCAGTCCATGGCCGGCCTGGCGGACGCCTGGGACAAGCTGCAAGCCTATTTCAAGACCTACCGCGACTACCTGCAGGACCAGTGCAAGTGCTGCCCGGGCGGCGTTCTGGGCACCGAATTCGACGCCATTCCGCAGGTCATGCGCGACGAGGCGCGCCAGCTCATGCGCGAGATCTACGAATGGCTGATCGCGACGCTGGAGCAGGGCCGCGCGCAGGGTACGCTGTGCTTCAAAGGGCGCGCGGAAGACGAAGCGGTGGTGCTCGGCTCGACGCTGCAAGGCGCCCTGCAGATCGCGCGCCTGGCCGGGCCGGAGCGCTTTCACCAGGCGCTGGATCAGCTCGCGCTGGAGTTGACCGGCCGCGTGCCGGAGAGGCAGGCGGCGGCCTGATTCACTCGAACCGGATGCGGATCCCGCCGCGGGTCAGGCTGTATTCGATGCCGCCGCCGTCGCTGTCGTCCAGGTTGGAGTAGCGGTACTCCAGGAACGAGCCAACGGTGGATTCCACCGACTCCAGCCCCACGGTGAACTCGAAGCCGCTGAGATCGCCTGCGGTCAGGTAGCCGCCCTCGCCGTAGATGCCTAGGAAGGGCAGGGCGCGGAACTCGACGCCGGCATGTCCGCCCATGCCGGATTCCTTGGCGGTGGTCGTGGCGCCGCTGGTGGCGCGGAACTCGGTCTTGAGCGACGCGATTTCCCCGCGCATGAATGCCGACAGCTTCGGATCGAGAATCCAGCGTGCGCCGACGCCGCCGCGGGTCTCCGAGGCATCCAGCTCCTGCTTGCTGCCGTCGCCGAATTTCAGTTCCGTCGGGACCTTCTCGCTTTGCAGGGTCGCGAACACGTACGGCGTGGCGCCGATCCGGATGCGCGCGCCGGCGCCGCGGCCGCCCAGCTCGCCGCTGCCGGGCGTGGGTTCGATCGTGCCGCCGGAGAAGAACACGTCCACCGCGTTGAACCGACCTTCGGCCGCCTGGGCCAGAGCCGGCACCGTGGCGATCAGGGTGCATACCAGAAGCCGCTTGTTCATCTCCTCGCTCCCTACTTGAGGTTGGTCCGACAAACCATTGTAGGATAAAGCGATACGGCCGGCATCAGTCCGGCGTCGTGCGCCGCATGAGCACGTAGACGGCGCCGGTTCCGCCGTGATGGACGCGCGCCGAGACGAAAGCCAGCACGTCGCGGCGCTTGCGCAGCCAGCCGTCCAGGCGCGCCTTCAACACCGGCCCGGTGTTGGGCGAACGCAGGCCCTTGCCGTGGATGATGCGCACGCAGCGCCGGTCCAGCGCCTGGCAGTCGGCCAGGAAACGCGCCACCGCATGCTTGGCGACCGTGGCGTTGAGGCCGTGCAGGTCCAGCTCGGCCTCGACCCGGTAGCCGCCGCGGCGCAGGCGGCGGAACACCGCGTCCTGCACGCCCTGCGTGCGGTAGCTCAGCGTGTCGCCGCCCTCGTAGTGCTCCGGGTCCGGCTCGTCGAGCGACTCGGCCAGCACCGCGCGATCGTCGGCCTCCTGTTGCAGCGGGCGCGGCGCCGGCCTGGGCCGGTGCGGCGGCACATGCTGCGCCGGCGGGCGCGCACGCACGCCCTTGACCGCCTCGCGGAACAGGCGCGCGTCGTCGTCTTCGGGTTCGGAATTCATGGCGAGTGTCTTTGGCCGCAAGGTACACTAAGACCCATTCCCTATGCGCATCCTCCTTTCCAACGACGACGGCTGCCAGGCGCCGGGCTTGCGCTGCCTGCTCGAGCACCTGCGCGCGCGCTACGCGGTCACGGTGGTCGCGCCGGACCGCAACCGCAGCGGCGCCAGCCATTCCCTGACCCTGCTCAACCCGGTGCGCGTGCAGCGCAACGGCGACGGCGTGATGTGCGTGGACGGCACGCCCACCGACTGCGTGCACCTGGCGCTGACCGGACTGGTGCCGGACAAGCCGGACATGGTCGTGTCCGGCATCAACGCCGGCGCCAACCTCGGCGACGACGTGCTGTACTCCGGCACCGTGGCGGCGGCGCTGGAAGGCCGCAATCTCGGCTATCCCGCGATCGCCGTGTCCAGCGTCGGCGTGGCGCCGCAGCACTACGAGACCGCCGCGCGCGTGACCGTGAACCTGGTCGAGCGCCTCAAGACCGAGCCGCTGCCGAGCGACACCATCCTCAACGTCAACGTGCCGGATGTGCCGTACGACCGGCTCACCGGCTACCAGGCCACGCGCCTGGGCAACCGCCACCGCGCCGAGGGCGTGGTGCGGGCCACCGATCCGCGCGGGCGCGAGATCTACTGGGTCGGCAGCGCCGGCGCGGAGCAGGACGCCGGGCCGGGCACCGATTTCTTCGCCGTGAGCAACGGCGCGGTCTCGATCACGCCGATCCTGATCGACCTCACCCGTTATTCCGCCCTGGACAAGGTCGGCCAGTGGGTCAAGGGGCTTTGATGCGCGCACACCCGCACACCCAAGGCCTGGGCATGGCCTCGGCCGCCGCGCGCAAGCGCCTGCTGGACGAGTTGCGGCAGTGGGGCATTGCCGACGAGCGCGTGCTGGGCGCGCTGGAGCGGGTCCCGCGCCACGAGTTCCTGGACGACGCGCTCAAGAGCCGCGCCTACGAGAACAACGCGCTGCCGATCGGCCTGTCGCAGACCATCTCGCAGCCGTATATCGTCGCCCTGATGACCCAGGCGCTGCTGCGCGACGGCGTGCCGCGCAAGGTGCTGGAGATCGGCACCGGCAGCGGCTACCAGACCGCGGTGCTGGCCGAGCTGGTGCCGGCGGTGTTCTCGGTCGAGCGCATCAAGCACCTGTCGGAGACCGCGCGCCGGCGGCTGTCGGCGCTGGGCTACCAGAACATCCTGTTCTCGTATTCCGACGGCGCCAACGGCTGGCCGTCGTACGCGCCGTACGACGGCATCCTCGTGACCGCCGCGACCGAGCGCGTGCCCGACGCCTTGCTCGAACAGTTGGGCGTCGGCGGCCGCCTGATCGTGCCGGTGGGGCCGACGGGCTCGCAGGTGCTGAAGCGCCTGCGCCGCACCGCGACCGGCTACGAATCGCACGACCTGTGCGACGTCAGCTTCGTGCCGCTGCTGGCGGGGCGCGCCTAGTGGTCGAGTCGTTCCAGCTCTGGCTGGCCGACCTGTACGGCGGACTCGGCTATGTCGAGATCGTGTTCCTGATGGCGCTGGAGTCCAGCCTGTTCCCGGTGCCGTCCGAGCTGGTGATGATTCCCGCCGGCTATCTGGCGCGCGCCGGCAGCCTGGACCCGGTGCTCGCCGCCGTCGCCGGCATGCTCGGCTCGGTGCTCGGCGCCAGCGCCAATTACCTGCTGGGCGAATACGTCGGCCGCGCTTTCCTGCTGCGCTACGGCAAGTACCTGCTGATCGACGCGCGCAAGTACCACGAGGCGGAGGCCCTGTTCCTGCGCAACGCGTACATGGCGACCTTCGTCGGGCGCCTGCTGCCGGTGATCCGGCACCTGATTTCGCTGCCGGCCGGCGTGTTCGGCATGGCCTGGGCGCCGTTCCTGCTGATTACCGCGCTCGGCGCCGGCCTGTGGTGCGCCGTGCTGGTGGCCCTGGGCTATTACTTCGGCGAGCCGGCGGTGCAACTGGTGCGCGCCTACACCCACGAGGTCGCCATCGCGGTCGTGATCGGGCTGGTCGCCTTCGCCGCCTGGTTCCTGCTCCGGCGCCGCGCGGGAGCCAGCGGCGCGCAATGACGGACCCGGGCCGGCGTCTGCGGACGGGCCTCGCCGCGGCGGCCGCGGCGCTGTTGCTCGGCGGCTGCGCGGAAGCCATGCGCTGGGCCCATCCGGAGCGTGCGCCGATGTCGTCCTGGCCGTTCGACGAGACGCGGCGTACCGCCGGCGCCGGGGAATACGTCGTGCAGGAGGGCGATACCCTGTACTCGGTCGCGCGCCGCCATGCGCTGGCGCCCGACGACCTGGCGGCGTGGAACGGCATCGAGCGCGAGGGTGTGATCCGCCCGGGCGACGTGCTGCGCCTGGCGCCGCCGGCGCAGGCTCCGGCCGCCGGCCCGCGTGCGACCGTCGCCGCCGCGCCGCGGGCGGTCGAGCGCCGCGCCGACTTCCAGTGGCAGTGGCCGGCGCAGGGCGACATCGCCAAGTCCTTCGCGCCGGGCGGCGTGTCCAACGGCATCGACATCGCCGGCGCCCTGGGACAGCCGGTGATGGCGGCGGGACCGGGCAAGGTCGTTTACAGTGGCAGCGCCCTCAAGGGCTACGGCGAACTGATCATCATCAAGCACGACGATGTTTACCTGTCCGCGTACGGCTACAACCGCAGGCGCCTGGTCCAGGAAGGCGAGACCGTCGCCGCCAACCAGCCGATCGCCGAGCTGGGCGTCGGCCGCGAGCAGAAGCCCCTGCTGCATTTCGAGATCCGCGAGCGCGGCAAGCCGGTGGACCCGCTGGCTCTGCTGCCGCCGCGCTGACCCGCCGCGCCGCGCGGCCTGGGCGCTGGTTCTGGCGCTGGCCGGCTGCCAGGCCGACAGCGACCGCTACCTGGGCTACGTCGAGGGCGAGTTCGTGCGGGTGGCGGCGCCGGTCGCCGGGCAGTTGCAGGAGCTGCACGTGCGCCGCGGCGACCGCGTGGAGCGGGGCGCCGCGCTGTTCGTGCTGGAAAGCGGGCGCGAGCAGGCGGCCATGGCCGAGGCGCAGGCGCAACTGGAGACTGCACAGGCCCAGCTCGCCGATCTGCGCAAGGGCAAGCGCGCCGAGGAGATCGCCGTGATCCGCGCCCAGCTCGTGCAGGCGCAGGCCCAGTTGCAACTGGCCGAGGCGCAGGAGAAGCGTCAGCAGGACCTGCGGCGCCGCGGCCTGGCCAGCGCCGAGCAGCTCGACCAGGCGCAGACCGAGCTGGAGCGCGCGCAGGCGCGCGTCGTCGAGCTGGGCGCGCAGTTGCGCACCGCGGAGCTGGCTGCGCGCAGCGACGCCATCCGCGCCGCCGAAGGCAAGGTGCGTGCGGCGCAGGCGCAGCTCGAGCAGGCCGCCTGGCCGTACGCACACAAGGCGGTGGCGGCGCCGGAGGCGGCCGAGGTCGAGGACGTCTACTACCGCGCCGGCGAATGGGTCGCGGGCGGCGCCCCGGTGGTCAGCCTGCTGCCGCCGCAGAACCGCATCGTGCGCTTCTACGTGCCGGAGCCGGCGCTGGCGCGGATGCGGGTCGGCGCCGCGGTGCTGGTGCATTGCGACGGCTGCGCAGCGCCGGTGCCGGCGCGCATCCGCTTCGTCGCCGGCCAGGCGGAGTACACGCCGCCCGTGATCTACAGCCGCGAGCGCCGCGAAACGCTGGTGTTCCGCGCCGAGGCCGGCCTGGATGCCGCGGACGCCGCCAAGCTGCATCCCGGCCAGCCGGTGGACGTCGTCCCGGCGCCGTGACGGATCCCGTCATCGAGGTGCGGGGGCTCAGCAAGTCCTTCGGCGGCCGGCGCGTGGTGGACCGGCTCGATATGACGGTGCGGCGCGGCGAGATCTTCGGCTTCCTCGGCCCCAACGGCAGCGGCAAGACCACCTCGATCCGCATGCTGTGCGGCCTGCTCACGCCCGACGAGGGCGATGGTCGCTGCCTGGGCTACGACATCCGGCGCGAGGCCGCCGCGGTGAAGCGGAGCGTCGGCTACATGACGCAGCGCTTCAGCTACTACGAGGACCTGTCGATCCGCGAGAACCTGGAGTTCGTCGCGCGCGTCTACGGCCTGGACCGGCGTGCCGAGCGGGTCGACGCCGCCTTGCGCCGCCTGGGCCTCGCAGCGCGCCAGGAGCAGCTCGCCGGCACCCTGTCCGGCGGCTGGAAGCAGCGCCTGGCGCTGGCGGCCAGCCTGCTGCACGAGCCGCAGCTCCTGCTGCTGGACGAGCCGACCGCCGGCGTCGACCCGAACGCGCGGCGCGAGTTCTGGGAGGAGATCCACGATCTGGCCGGGCAGGGCATCACCGTGCTGGTGTCCACCCACTACATGGACGAGGCCGAACGCTGCAACCGGCTGGCCTACATCGCCTACGGCCGGCTGCTGGAGCAGGGCACGCCGGCGGACCTGGTCGCGCGCAGCGGCCTGCGCACCTGGACCGTGACCGGGCCAGGCCTCGCCGCGCTGGCGGCGGAGCTGCGCGCGCTGCCCGCGGCGCGGCAGGTGGTTCCGTTCGGCAATCGGCTTCATGTCGGCGGCACCGACGCGGCCACGCTGGACGCGCAGCTCGCGCCGTTTCGCGCGCGCGTCGGGCTGGAGTGGTTCGCCGACGTGCCGCGGCTGGAGGACGTGTTCATCCACCTGATGCAGCAGGCGGGAGAGCGCCTGTCGTGACGGCGCGGCGGGAAGGGTTCTCGTGGGTGCGGTTGGCCGCCATCGCGCACAAGGAGTTCGTGCAGATGCGCCGCGACCGCCTGACCTTCGCCATGATGGTCGGCATTCCGCTGATCCAGCTCGTGCTGTTCGGATTCGCGATCAACGCCGATCCCAAGCACCTGCCGACCGCGGTCGCCGCCGGCGAGGCGACGCCGTTCTCGCGCAGCCTGGTCGCGGCGATGGAGACCTCCGGCTACTTCCGCGTCACGGCGACGCCGGCCAGCGTGGCCGAAGGCGAGCGGCTGCTGCGGCTCGGGCAGGTTCAGTTCCTGCTGCACATCCCGTCCGACTTCAGCCGCCGGCTGATCCGCGGCGAGCGGCCGGCGCTGCTGCTGGAAGCCGACGCCACCGACCCGGCCGCCACCGGCAATGCGCTGGCGGCGGTGCGCGAGCTGGCCGACGGCGCCTTGCGCCGCGACCTCGGCGGCGCGCTGGCCGGCCTCGACTCGCGCCCGCCGCCGTTCGAGCTGCGCCTGCACCGCCGCTACAACGCCGAGGGGATCACCCAGTACAACATCGTGCCCGGCCTGATGGGCGTGATCCTGACCATGACCATGATCATCATGACCGCGCTCGCCATGACCCGGGAGCTGGAGCGCGGCACCATGGAAAACCTGCTCGCCATGCCGGTGCGCCCGCTGGAGGTCATGCTCGGCAAGATCCTGCCATTCGTGCTCGTCGGCTACGTGCAGGTGCTGGTGATCCTGCTCGCGGCGCGCTACGCGTTCGGCGTGCCGATGGTCGGCAGCGTCTGGCTGCTGCTGGCTTGCGTGCTGCCGTTCATCCTGGCCAACCTCACCGTCGGCATCACGTTCTCCAGCCTGGCCCGCAACCAGACCCAGGCGATGCAGATGAGCTTCTTCTTCTTCCTGCCGTCGATTCTGCTGTCGGGCTTCATGTTTCCGTACCGCGGCATGCCGGGCTGGGCGCAGGCGCTGGGCGAAGTCCTGCCGCTGACCCACTTCCTGCGGCTGGTGCGCGGCATCGTCCTGAAGGGGCACGGGATCGTTGAGGTCTGGCATTACCTCTGGCCCCTGGCGGCTTTCACGCTGGCCGTGCTGGGGCTGGGGCTGCGGCGTTTCCGGCGCACGCTCGATTGATGCAATAGAATGAAATTTTCCTGGTCTGGGGGGACCTCCGTGAGAGCCATCAACGTCCTGTTCGTCGCGCTGCTGCTGCCGCTGTCCGCCTGCGATCCTTCGGCGCGCTGCGCCAAGCAGATCGCGCAAACGGAAGCGGAAATCAACGAGGCGCGCAGCAAGACCACCGACGTGGACAAGGTCAATCGCATCGTCGAGGCGGCGCAGCGCCTGTCCAGCGCCGAGCACCGGCGCGTGTCCGGCGAGACCGATGCCTGTTTCGCCGAGGTGGAGAAGGCGCGGCAGGTGCTGGAGCGGGAGACCGCCGGAAGATGACCGGCGCGCCGATCGAGGCCGCCCTGGAGGCGTACCGCGACCCCTTGTTCTGGGCGTTTCCGGTCGCCACCGTGCTGATCGGCATGGCCGCGTTCCTGCTGTTCGCCGGCCCGATGACCTGGATCGCGGCGCGCAATCCCGCGGCGCTGCGGGCGCGCAAGATCCAGAACCGCAAGGAACGCGAGGGCGTGATCGGCCCGTCGATCCGGTCCTGGCTGGTGAACAACGCCTGGATGCTGCTCGGCGTCGTTGCCGCCTGGCCGCTGATCCGCCTGACGCCGATCCACGGCGGCCCCTGGCCGGCGTGGCACGAAGTCGCCTGGCAACGGCTGTTGTTCGTCTACCTGGACGACTTCCTGTACTACTGGATGCACCGGACGCTGCACACGCGCTGGCTGTTCCGGCACGTCCACGGCCGCCACCACCGCATCTACACGCCCTGGGCCATCACCGGCCACTACATGCACCCCGTGGAGTACGTGCTGACCGGCACGCTCGCCATGGTCGGCCCCGCGCTGGTCGGTGCGCACTATGCGACGCTGTGGGTGTGGATCGCGTTCCGGCAATGGGAGGCGGCCGAAGGCCACTGCGGCTACGACTTCCGCTGGTCGCCGACGCGCTGGCTGCCGGGTTCCGACGGCGCCATCCACCACGATTTCCACCACGCCCGCGTCAAGGGCAACTTCGCCGGCTTCCTGGCGATCTGGGACCGCGCGTTCGGCACCTTGGTGCGCGACTACGAACAGGACCGCGATCGCATCCGCCAAGCTCGGAAAGCGGCCTGAAAAAGCGGAAAAAACCTGTTGAGCCTCGCCGCGATTCTGCTATTATGCGCGCCCCTCGGACGGGTAGTCCGGGGGTCCCGACGGTGACCGTAGCTCAGTTGGTTAGAGTCCCGGATTGTGATTCCGGTTGTCGGGGGTTCGAGTCCCCTCGGTCACCCCATTTCGACAGCCGGCGCTACAGTGCCGTCTTGAAGCGAGTTTGGGTCGTTAGCTCAATTGGTAGAGCTGCGGACTCTTAATCCGTAGGTTGTAGGTTCGAGTCCTACACGACCCACCATATCTAGGTTGAACATCGTCCAATGTAGTCCTGAAACCCCGCATCCCAGCGGGGTTTTTTGTTGGTGCGCCAGTCATGGCGCGCAGCGCCATGACTGGCGCTGTCAACCGGCGAGCGAAAGCGAACCGGGAAGTGGCCCGACCTGATGCGGGCCTTTCGCACGAGAAATCGGAGCCGGCTCGCTGTATCAGTTCGCGTGCAGCTCTTCGCGGATCACACGGCGCAGCGTGCGCTCAAGTGTCTCGTCGCCCTTGCTGAGATAGCTGCGCAAGACGCGGTTGATTTCCGTCTGGTAGCCGGTGCCCTGCGCCTCCGCTTTCTTGCGGAAGGCTTCGATGATGTCGTCATCCAACATGATCGTGATGCGGGTTTTGCCCTTCATCGCGGCTTGCAGCTTCGCCAGATGCGGCACGTCCTTGGCGCGCTTCGCCTTGCTGAAATCGTATTCATCGCGCATAGCTTCGTTCCTCGTTTGCGGTGGCCCGTCGGGCCGAAATCAGGCGCGGGTTGTCGCCGCGTGGCGGCGCTCATGCCCACAAGCACCCAGCGCTGTTCGCCTTCAAAGTCCGGGTCTTCGCGCAGCAAGGCGTTCGGATCGAGCAGGCAGCTTGCGGCCTCATCGAAGCTCACGCCGTGCTTGCGCAGATTGGCGTCTGCCTTGGCTGGATCGAATTCAATTTCAAGGTCCACGGGGGCAGTATGCATATCGGGTATGCATCGCGCAACGGCCGCTTCACCTGGCCCTGGTCCTTCGGACTCGCTACGCTCGCGCGATTTTCGCGTCCAGCGAAAATCGCCGAGTCCTACACGACCCACCAGACCCGAAAAAGCCCAGCCTTGCGCTGGGCTTTTTCGTTTATTCCGCCACCGCGCTTCTGTGCCGGTGCTCCGTCGGCGTCTCGCCCATCCAGTCGCGGAACGCGCGGGTGAATGAGCTGTGCTCGGCGAATCCCAGCAGCATGGCGATCTCCACCAGGCTCAGATTGGCGTCCTGCAGGTAGACCAGCGCCAGCTCGCGGCGCAGTCCGTCCAGCGCGCTCTTGAACGACAGGCCGGCTTGGTCCAGGCGTCGCTGCAAGGTGCGGCTGGACAGGCCCATCGCGCCGGCGGCGCGCTCCAGCGTCGCGGCGCCCTGCGGCATCAGCCGGGTCAGGGCCTTGCGCAGCTGGTGCTGGATCTCGGACTGGCCGAATACGCGGTCGACCATCGCGCGCGCCTGCTCGCGCATGGCCAGGTTGATGCTGCGGTCGGCCTGCGAAAGGGGCAGGTCCAGGTAGCGGCGCGGGAAGTAGAGTGCGTTCTCGCTCTGGTCGAAGCGCACCGGGCAGCCGAAATACGCCTCGTGGGCGGACGGGTCGGCCGGGCTTTCGTGCCGGAAATGCACGCGGTCCGGCACCAGGTCGGCATTGGACATCCAGCGGCCGAAGGTGAACCAGCCGGCGATGACCGACTCGCTCAGGCTCACGCAGTAGGGAAGGGGGCTGGGCACCAGCACCCAGGCTAGCTCGACGCCGTCGCCGTCGATCCGTACGCCGGTCTCGCTGTAGCCGTAATCGAACACCAGGCGCCGGTAGTGGGGGACGAGCGCGATCGCGTCGCCCAGCGTGCGGCAGGTCATCAGCGCGTAGCCGAGCGCGCTGTAGGTCCCCGGCTGCACGCGCCGGCCGAATTCCAGGCCGATGTCCGGTCTGCCGCCAAGTCCGGCGGCGGCCTCGAACAGCGCGATGAGCTGGACCATCGGGATGCGGTTGGTGGGCGCGGCCAGCGCGCGCTCCGGCAATCCGGCCCGCGCCAGCAGGTCGGCGCGCGGGATGCCGGCCTTGGCCGCGACTTCGATCAGGCCTTGGGCGTACGCGGCGGCGGCGCTGCAAGTGGCGGTCATGGCGCAGCGGTGGCGTGGATGGGCAAGCGGTTTGGCGTCGCGCGTCAAGTGCCGGACGGCGCCCGATCATACCATCGGGTTCCGGGCACGCCGCCCGCAGCCAAATGACTGGATGGCCGATGGCGCCGATCGACCAGGTGCACCTCAACTTCAATCCGACTGTGCTGGGCCTGCTCAACGTGGTGCTGGGCCTGGTCATGTTCGGCATCGCGCTGGACCTGCGGGCGGAGGACTTCCGCCTGGCCTTCGCCAAGCCGCGCGCGCTGGCGCTGGGCCTGCTCGGCCATCACGTGCTGTTCCCGGCCATGACCTGGGTGCTGGTGTGGATCCTCGACCCGATCCCGAGCATCGCGCTGGGCATGATCCTGGTGGCGTCCTGCCCGGCGGGGCACCTGTCCAACTTCCTCACCTATCTCGCGCGCGGCAACGCGGCCCTGTCGGTCAGCATCAGCGCGCTGTCGACGGTGGCGGCAATCGTGATGACGCCGATCAACTTCGCCTTCTGGGGCCAGTTGCATCCGGTGACGCGCGGCCTGATGCGCAGCGTCGCCCTGGACCCCTGGGAGATGCTGGGCGCGATCGTGCTGCTGGTCGGTATTCCCGTGGCCCTGGGCCTGCTGGTTTCGCACCGCTTCCCGGTGTTGGCGCAGCGCGCGCGCAAGCCGATGAAGGCCTTTTCCCTGCTGGTGTTCGCGGCCTTCGTGATCGGGGCGCTGGCGGCGAACTTCCGCCATTTCCTCGAATACATCCAGTTCGTCGTGATCGTGGTGCTGGTCCACAACGGCCTGGCCCTGCTGACCGGGTTTTCGCTTTCGACCGCTCTGGGCCTGGCGGAGCCCGACCGCCGGGCGGTCACGTTCGAGATGGGCATCCAGAACTCCGGCCTGGGCCTGATCCTGATCTTCAACTTCTTCGACGGCCTGGGCGGCATGGCGATCGTGACCGCGTGGTGGGGCGTCTGGCACATCGTCTCCGGCCTGGCGCTGGCGACGCACTGGAGCCGCCGCGCGCCGGCGGCGGTGGCGGCATGACCGCGCGCTGCGTCCTGATCACGGGCGCTTCCGGCTACCTGGGCCGGCAGGTGGTGGCGGCGCTGGCGCAGGCGCCGCCCGGGGAGCGGCCACAGCGCGTCGTCGCGCTGGATCTGCGGCCGCCGGCGGCGCCCGTGGACGGCGTGCAGTACGAGACCTGCGACATCCGCTCGCCCGGCCTGGCCGGCGTCGTCGCGCGGCATCGCCCCGACGCGGTGGTGCATCTGGCCTCCATCGTCACGCCGGGGCGCGGCAGCACGCGCGAGTTCGAGTACAGCGTCGACGTGGGCGGCACCCGCAACCTGCTGGAAGCCTGCGTCGCCGCCGGCGTGCGCCGGATCGTCGTCTCGTCCAGCGGCGCGGCCTACGGCTACCACGCCAACAATCCCGACTGGATCGGCGAATCCGCGCCGCTGCGCGGCAATTCCGAGTTCGCCTATTCCTGGCACAAGCGCCTGGTGGAAGAGATGCTGGCCGAGTACCGGGAGCGATATCCGGCGCTGGAGCAGGTGATCTTCCGCATCGGCACGATCCTGGGGGAATCGGTGCGCAACCAGATCACCGACCTGTTCGAGAAGCCGCTGCTGCTGGGCGTGCGCGGCGCGGACAGCCCCTTCGTCTTCGTCTGGGACCAGGACGTCGTGCGCTGCATCCTCGCCGCGATCGACTCGCCGCACGCGGGGGCCTACAACGTCGCCGGCGACGGCGCGCTGACCCTGCGGGAGATCGCGCGGTCCCTGGGCAAGCCGTACCTGCCGCTGCCGGCCTCGTTCATCGCCGCGGCCCTGCGCCTGCTCAAGGCGCTGGGCCTGTCGCAGTACGGGCCGGAGCAGGTCGATTTCCTGCGCTACCGGCCGGTGCTGGACAACCGCCGGCTCAAGGAGCGGTTCGGCTACCGGCCGCGGCTGACCTCGGCGCAGGTGTTCGATCTGTATCGCCAGTCGCGCGCCAGGCGCGCAAAGGGCCAAGCATGAAGGGGACGGTCGCGGGGTTGCGGTGCTGGCTGCTGCTGGCGTTCCTGGGTGCGGCGGAAGCGGCCGAGGTCCGGGTCACGGACGCACAGGGGCAGCCCCTGGCCGGCGTGATGGTGACGCGCCTGCAGGAACAGCCGTCGGTGCCCGACATGTCGGACAACGGCTACCCGGCGGCGGGCGTGGCGCAGCAGTCGGCCGGCGAGCTGAGCGTGTTCACCGGCGCGGGCGGAAGGGCGGCGCTCGATCCGTCCGCGGGTACGAAGCTGCGCCTGCGCCGTCCGGGTTATCGCGACCGCGAGATCGACTTTGCGCAGGCCGCGGCCGGCCCGGTGGCGCTGGAGCGGGAAACCGATCCGGCGCGGCTGGCCGCGCAGCAGCCGTCCGACGCCTGGGTCAGCCTGCTCGACCTGGGCAGCGCGGCGGACAAGAAGGAGTTCCTGCTGCAATGCGGCTTCTGCCACCAGCAGGGCTCGATGTTCCTGCGGCGCCAGCGCAGCGCGCAGGAATGGGCGAGCGCGATCCGCCGCATGGTGGGCTACGGCGCGCGCCTGTCCACCGAGTTGCAAGAGGCGCTGCCGGCGCGGCTCGAAGCGCAGTGGCAGGCGATCCATCGGCAGCCCGAGCGCGTCCCCGCCGGCGCGCCTTGGGGACCCGAGCTGGCCGCCAGCCGCATCACGGAATGGCCGATCGGCGACGGCTTCTCGCAAATGCACGACCTGCTGTACGCACGCAGCGGGCTGGTCTACGTCGGCGACAACCTGCAGGACCGGCTGTACGAGATCGATCCGCGCTCCGGGCGCTACACGGTCTACCGGATTCCCGCCCAGCCCGGCGACGCCAAGGGCGGGCTGCTCGCCGGCCGCCTGCGCGAATACCCCAAGCACGAGACGTACAACGGCATCCATTCGCTGGCGGAGTCGCCGGTGGACGGGCACCTCTTCATCACCGCCTCGTACCAGCAGCGCATCGTCGAGTTCGATCCGCAGTCCAAGCGGTTCGCCGTGCGGCAGATGGACCGCGGCTACTACCCGCACACGGTGCGGGTGGACGCGCGCGACCGCGTCTGGTTCACGCTGGCGCTGTCCAACCAGGTGGCGATGTACGAGCGGCGCCTGGACCGCTTCACGTACTACGACCTGCCGCCGCGCAACCTGCGCGAGCGGCTGACGGTGTCGCTGATGGGCGGGCTGCTCCGGCTCATGAGCTGGGGCCTGCCGATCGCCAACTGGATGCCGGTGGACCGGCAATCCACCGGCGTGCCGCTGCCGTACGGCATCGACCTGACGCCGGACGGCAAGGTCTGGTTCGCGCGCTTGCACACCGACGAGATCGGCCGGATCGACCCGGACAGCGGCGAGGTCGCGCTGATCCGCACGCCCTTCAAGGGCCCGCGGCGGCTGCGCGCGGACGCCGCGGGCAACCTGTGGATCGCCGCGTTCCCGGAGTCGCAGATCGTGCGCTACGAGCCGGCGAGCGGCCGCTACACGCCCTTCGATTTGCCGGCCGTGCCCCAGGGCGGCGACACGCCGTACGCGCTCAACGTCGACCGCGCGCGCAACGTCGTGTGGGTCAACGGCACCGGCTCCGATGCGCTGTACGGCTTCGATATCGCCGCGCAGACCTGGCGCCGGTTTCCGATGCCGCGCCACGTCACGTTCACGCGCGACGTGGAGATCGCGCCGGACGGCCGCGTGTTCACCACCAACTCCAGCTTTCCGAGCTGGCACATCGAGGGCGGCCAGCCGGCGCTGATCGTGCTGGAACCGGGCTGATGCGCGCCGCGTTCTTCCTGTCCTGCCTGCTGGCGTTCTCCGCCGGCCACATGGTCAATTACAGCGTCATCCTGTACTTGCAGGAGGCGGTCGGCTCCGACCTGCTGGCCGGCGCCGGGCTGGGGCTGTGCTTCGGCCCGCCGCTGCTGTTCGGCTGGTTCGCCGGCGCGCTGTGCGACCGGATGGCGCCGGTGCGGCTGATCCACATGGCGCAGGCCGTGTTTGTCGCGGCCCTCGTGACGCTGGCCTGGGCGGATGCGGCGGTGCCGGTCCCGGCCGCGCGCGTGCCCTGGGTGCTGGGCGCGGCCGGGCTGGCCGGGATCGCCTGGTCCTTCGTGGCGCCGGCGCGCATGGCGGCGCTGGCGCAGCTCGTCCCGGCGGCGCAGCTCAAGGCGGCCTCGGTGCTGTTCAACCTGCTGGTGATGCTGGGCTTCGGGCTGGGGCCGGTGCTGATCGGAGTCCTGCGCCAAAGCGGGTGGCCGAGCGTGTTCGCCGGCGCGGCGGCGTGCTTCGTCGCCGCCTCGCTCCTGCTGCTGCCGATTTCCGCCGGCCGCGCTGCCGCCGGCTCGCGGCGCTCGGTGCTGGGCGACATCCGCGAGGGCTTTGCCGCGGTGGCGCGGCAGGACCTGGTGCGCCAGCTGCTGCTGGCGGGCGTGATGGCCTACGCCATGATGGGGCCGCTGCAAATCCTGCTGCCGCGGCTGGCGCGCTCGCGGCTGGGCCTGGACGAGCTGGGGCAGGGGTTGTACCTCGGCCTGCTGGCGCTGTCGCTGATCGTGGGCGGCGTGGCGTGCCTGGCGCTCGCACGCCGCGTGCATCACGGGCGCACGATCCTGTGGGGCACGGCGGCGGCGGGCGTGGCCTTCGCCGCGCTCGGCGCCAGCAGCGTCCTTGGGCTGTCGGCCGCGCTGCTGGGGCTGATCGGCATCGCGGGCGGGGTGGTGGTGAGCCTGATCGCGGCCGGCATCCAGGCGAATGCGCCGCCGGCGGTGCGCGGGCGCATCCTGAGCATGTTCACGATTTCCTCGCAGGTCGTGCCGGCGGCTTCGGGCGTGCTGGCGGGCGCGCTGCTCAACGCGCTGGGGCTGGTGCCGGCGATCCACCTGGCCGGCGCGCTGCTGGTCGCGGCGGCCGCCATCGCCGCCCTGCGCCTGCACGCTCTGCGTGCGCACCGCGCCTGAGACTTGCATGGCGCGTCTCGTCCCGGCGAAGGCCCACATAGGGGCCGAAACGGAGATTGAGCGCGGCGCGCGGTTTCAGTCGCGGAAGCGCCGCAGCAGGTCGCCGTAGGCTTCGATGCGCCGGTCGCGCAGGAACGGCCACCAGCGGCGCACGTTCTCCGAGCGGCCGAGGTCCACGTCCACCGCCAGCACCTCCGGCTGCTCGGTGCCGGCCTGGGCGATGAATTCACCCTGCGGGCCGGCGACGAAGCTGCTGCCCCAGAACTGCGCGCCGCCGGTCTGGCCGCTCGGGTCCGGCTCGTGGCCGACGCGGTTGGCGACCACCACCGGCAGGCCGTTGGCGACGGCGTGGCCGCGCTGGATCGTGATCCAGGCCTCGCGCTGGCGCGCCTGCTCGTCCTTCGGGTCCGCGGGGTTCCAGCCGATGGCGGTCGGGTACAGCAGCAGGTCGGCGCCCGCCAGCGTCATCAGGCGCGCCGCCTCCGGATACCACTGGTCCCAGCACACCAGCACGCCGAGCTTGCCGACCGAGGTCTTGATCGGGTTGAAGCCGAGGTCACCGGGCGTGAAGTAGAACTTCTCGTAGTAGCCGGGATCGTCCGGGATGTGCATCTTGCGGTAGGTGCCGGCCAGCGTGCCGTCGCGCTCCAGCACCACCGCGGTGTTGTGATACAGGCCGGGCGCGCGGCGCTCGAACAGCGAGCCGACGATGACGACGCCCAGCTCCTTCGCCAGCCGGCCCAGGCGTTCCGTGGCCGGTCCCGGAATCGGCTCGGCCAGGTCGAACAGCCCGGTGCTTTCCTGCTGGCAGAAGTACAGCGAGCAGTGCAGCTCCTGCAGCAGCACGAGCTGCGCGCCGCGCGCGGCGGCATCGCGGATGCCGGCCTCGCTCGTGTTCAGGTTCTTGTCGCGCCGGTCGGTGCAGGCCTGCTGCACCAGGCCGACTTTGAGGATGCGGGCGCTCATGCGGTCTTGGGAATCTGCATGGTGATGCAGTGGAGGCTGCCATACTGAGCAATGAGCGTGCGGCAATCGATGCCGATCACCTGCCGGCCCGGGAAGCAGCCGCGCAGCCGCTCCAGCGCCAGCCCGTCGCCCTCGTCGGCGTAGGTCGGCATCAGCACGGCGCCGTTGAGGATCAGGAAGTTGGGATAGCCGGCCGGCAGGCGGCGGCCGTCCTCGTCCTGGACCGGCTTGGGCAGGGGCAGCGGCACCAGCTTGTACGCCTTGCCGTCCAGCGTGCGCAGAGCCGCCAGCTCCGCGGCCAGTGCGCACAGGTCCTCGTAATGGGCGTCGGTGTGGTCGTCGCAGGCCTGGTAGGCGATGGTGCGCGCGTCGCAGAAGCGCGCGATCGTGTCGATGTGGCCGTCGGTGTCGTCGCCCAGCAGGTCGCCGTGCTTGAGCCACAGCACGCGCTTGAGGCCGAACCAGCTCTTCAGCTTCGTCTCGATCTGCGCCTTCTTGAGCTTGGGGTTGCGCGTCGGCGCCAGCAGGCAGCGTTCGGTGGTGAGCAGCGTGCCTTCGCCGTCGGATTCGATGCCGCCGCCTTCCAGCACGAAGTCCAGCGTCTCCACCGGGGCGGAGAGCGCGCCCATCGCGTGCAGCCGGCGCGTGATCCGGTTGTCCAGGCCGGCCTCGAACTTGCCGCCCCAGCCGTTGAAGGTGAAGTCCAGGTGCACCGGCGCGCCGTCGCGCAGCACCGTGATCGGGCCGTGGTCGCGCGCCCAGACGTCGTTGCTCTCGACCTGCCACACGTGCAGCCGGTCCTTGCGCGCGCCGTTCGCCACCAGGCGCTTGACCAGGTCCTCCGGCTTGAGGCCGTAGTTGATATGCACCGGCTCGAAGCAGCTGATGGTCGAGGCGATGCGCAGGAAGGTCTGTTCGACCGCCGGGAAATGCTTGCCGAAGTCCCCGTCTTCCCGCGGCCAAGTCAGCATGATCGCGGACTGGGGAGTCCATTCGGGCGGCAGTAGAGTCGTCATGTCTCTGGGGTCCCTGGGGGGGCGGGCAAAACGGCCACGCTTTTTGCCTGTCCGCGGGCAAAACGTCAAGCGGCGCGCGGCGGCAGGCGGGAAAGTGGATTTTGGAGCGCGGCCGCTCGCGCGGGAACGGCGCCGCCGCGTCAGGGCGGGGGCGTCGCTTCGGCGCTGGGGTCGGCGGGTGCCGTGGCTTCGGCCGGCTGGAGTTCCTCGCGGTGGCGGATCTTGGGCGGGGCGCCGGGGATCACGGCGTCGATGACGCGGTCCTTCTCGAACACGACGACGAAGCCGTCGTAGTCCCAGCGCGTGATCGGTGGGTGCTGGCGGCTGCTGCCGCCGACCGCGGAATGCCGGGTGCGCGGTTCGCCGTAATTCTGCACGACTTCGGCCATGGTCAGGCCCTTGGCGGGCAGGACGATCTCCGGCGTCGGCTCGCCTTCCGGCACTTCCAGAACGTCCGCGCGCGCCGCCGGGGCCGCGGCAAGGACGCCGGCCCAAGTCACCGCAAACGCCAAGAAAGCCTTGTGCATAAGCACCTTAGCCGCGAAAGCTTAGGCGCGACTATAGCACCGGCCGATTGCGGCGCAAACGCTTACGCGGCCTTTTCCAGGTCCCGGATCATCGCCGCCAGAAACCGCGTCGCCTCGCCGCCGGTCACGGCGCGGTGGTCGAAGGCGACGGACAGCGGCAGTACCCTGGCGATGCGGATCTCGCCGGCGACGGGGACGACGGCGTCGCGGGCGGCGCCGGCGGCGACGATGGCAACCGTCGGCGGCATGATCGCCGGCGTCGCGTACTTGCCGCCGAACTTGCCGAAGTTGGATAGGGTGATGGTGTAGCCGCGCAGCTCTTCGGGCGGGATGGTGCGGGCCTGGGCGTCGGCCTTCATGCGCTCCAGGCCGCGGCGCAGGCTGTCCTCGGTGCGGTTGCCGACGTCCTGCAGCACGGCCACGAACAGGCCCTCCGGCGTGTCGACGGCCATGCCAAGGTGAATCTTGTCGAGCACGCGGCGGCCGATCTCGTGCGGGTCGAACCAGGCGTTCAGCGACGGCTCGGCCTTGCAGCCGGCGACCACGGCGCGGATCAGGCGCAAGGTCAGGTCCTGCTTGCCGGCGCCCCAGGCATGCAGGCAGGCGTCGTCGGTGACGGTGGCGGGCATCGCCTCGTCGCGCGCCTGGCTCATGGAGTGGGCCATGGCGCGGCGCGGGCCCTTGAGCTTTTCCAGCGGCCCGACCTCGGTCAGGATCTTGTGCACCCGCTGCACGTCGGCCTGCGTAATCATGCCGTCCGGCCCGGTCGGCGTGACGATGGTCAGGTCCACGTTGAGGCGATGGGCCAGCGCGCGCACCGCCGGCGTGACCCTGATGCCGGCGGCGGTGCCGACCGTGGTCGCCTTTTCGGCGACGACCTCGTTGCCCCGCTTCATGGCGCCGACGACCACGCCGGTGTCGCGGATTTCCCCGGGTTTTTCCTCGGGGCCGCCGTCCGCGCCCTCGAACTCCAACAACGGCTTGCCGACCCGGACGATGTCGCCGCTCCGGCCATGGAGCTTCACGATGCGCCCGGCCCGCGGGCTGGGCACGTCGACCACGGCCTTGGCGGTCTCGACCGAAACCAGGGGCTGGTCGACTTTCACCACGTCGCCCTCGCGCACATGCCACTGGCGGATTTCGGCTTCCTGCAAGCCTTCGCCGAGGTCGGGCAGCTTGAAAACGCTCATCGTGCTCTCGCTTCAGTTTTTGGGCGCGATCTCGAACACCTTGCGCACTTCCCGCAGGATGCGCGCAACGTCCGGAATATAGACCTTCTCCGAACGCGCCAGCGGCATGATCGTGTCGTAGCCGGAGGCGCGCATGACCGGCGCGAACAGGGACAGCAGGCCATGCTCGGCGATGTTGGCGGCGATCTCGCTGGCCCAGCCGCCGGCGCGCGGCGCCTCCTGCACGATCACGCAGCGGCCGGTCTTGGCGACCGACTCCAGGATCGTGTCCATGTCCAGCGGCTTGAGCGTCGCCACGTCGATGACTTCGGCGGCGATGCCCTGTTCGGCGAGCGCGTCGGCGGCCAGGCGCGTCTCGTGCATCGTCGCGCCCCAGGACACCAGCGTGATGTCGCCGCCTTCGCGCTCGACGAAGGCGGTGTCCAGCGGCAGCGCCGCGCCGTTGTCCTCGACCGGCGCCTTGAACAGGCGGTAGCAGCGCGTCGGCTCCAGGAAGATCACCGGATCGGGGTCGCGGATCGCGGCCAGCAACAGGCCGTACGCGCGCGCGGGATTGGACGGGCAGACCACGCGCAGGCCCGGCATGTGCGCGAAGGTCGTCTCCAGCGCCTCGGAGTGGTGCTCCGGCGCGTGGATGCCGCCCCAGTTCGGCGAGCGGATGACCAGCGGGCAGGACATGCGGCCGCGCGTACGGTTGCGCAGGCGCGTGGCGTGGTTCACCACCTGGTCCACGCAGGGATACAGGAACCCGGAGAACTGGACCTCCGCCACCGGGCGGATACCCTGGGTCGACAGGCCGATGGACATGGCCGCGACCAGCGTCTCGGCCAGCGGCGTGTCGATGACGCGCTCCGGGCCGAACGTGTCGAGCAGGCCCAGCGTGGCGCGGAACACGCCGCCGTTGCGGCCGATGTCCTCGCCCAGCACAACCACGTCCGGGTCGCGCGCCATCTCGGAATGCAGGGCGAGGTTGATGGCCTCGATGATCGCGAGGTTTGCCATCAGCAGTCGCCCTTGGGGCCGGCGGATTTCACTTCTTCCCGCTGCCATTCGAACTGTGACGGCAGCCTTTCGTAGAGATGATCGAAGATCGCCTGCGGCGGCTCCGGCGGCGTCGTCAGGAAGGCTTGCGCCGCCGCCTCGGCCCGCGCGGCGCCTTCGGCCTGAAGCCGTTCCTCGTCGGCGTCGGTCCACCAGCTACGCCCCTCCAGCCAGGCCTTGAGCCGCTTGATCGGGCAACGTTCCCAGGCCGCCTTCACCTCGTCCTCGCTGCGGTAGCGGCGCGCATCGTCGGCGGTGGTGTGGTCGTGCAGGCGGTAGGTGATGGCCTCGACCAGGCTCGGCCCGCCGCCGGCGCGGGCGCGCTCGACCGCGCGCTCCAGCACGTGGCGCACGGCGATCATGTCGTTGCCGTCGACCTGCTCGCCGGGCAAGCCGCCGGCAAACGCTTTCTGCGCCAGCGTCTGGGCGCCGGTCTGGCGCTCGCGCGGCACCGAGATCGCCCATTGGTTGTTGTTGACGAGGAACACCAGCGGCAGGTTCCACAGCTTGGCGGAGGAAACCGCCTCGGCGAAATCGCCCTTGGAGGTCGCCCCGTCGCCGCAGGACGCCAGCACCACGCGCGGCTGCTTGCGCAGCCTCACGGCGTAGGCGACGCCGACGGCCTGCGGCACGTGCGTGCCGATCGGCACCGACAATGGAAAGTCGTGATGTGCCGGCGTGCCTTCCGGGTAGGCCATGCCGCGCTCGTCGCCGCCCCAGTAGAGCAGGATGTTCTGCATCGGCACGCCGCGCAGGAACTGCGCCGCGTACTCGCGGTACGCCGGCATGAAGATGTCCTCGGGCCGGAGCGCCTTGCCGATCGCCACGCCGATCGCCTCCTGGCCCAGGCAGGCGGCGTAGGTGCCGAGCCGGCCGGTGCGCTGCAGGGCGACGGCCTTCTTGTCGAAGGCGCGGGTCAGCGCCAGCCAGCGGTACATGTCCCTCATCTCGTCCGCGTCGGCGGCGAATCCGGGCAGCTCGCCGCGCGCGCGGCCCTGCGGGTCGAGGAACTGCGTGTAGCAGACGTCGAACTGCGCGATCCGCGTCGTCGCGGGAGTCGGGTCCATCGCTCAGGCACCTCGTGTCCGGGGCGTGACGGCTGGGCAGTGTAAGTCAGGCCCCGGCACCGGAAAAACCCGCGCTGCGCAACAATGCGTCGGGAACGTATTGTGGCGAGCGCAGCGAGGCCGCAGCGCAGGGATGCGCTGCGCAATGAGTGCGCGCGTGTGGTGTAATCCGCGCCTCGTCCGGCTTCAAAACAATGCGCCACCCCTACGAGCTGTTTGTCGGCCTGCGCTACACGCGCGCCAAGCGCCGCAACCATTTCATCTCCTTCATCTCGCTGGTCTCGATGGCCGGCATCGCCGTGGGCGTGATGGCCCTGGTCGTGGTGCTGTCGGTGATGAACGGCTTCGAGCGCGAGCTGCGCACGCGCATCCTGGGCATGGCCTCGCACGCCACCATCTCCGCGTTCGAGGGCGGGCTGGAGGACTGGGCCGGCGTCGCCACGCGCGCCGAGTCCAACCCGGACATCGTCGCAGTCGCGCCGTACATCCAGGGCGAGGCGATGCTGCGCGTCGGCGGCGAGCTGTCCGGCACGATGATCCGCGGCGTGCTGCCGGACCACGAATCGCGCGTGTCCGAGGTCGGCCGCCACATGAAGGCCGGCGCACTGGAGGACCTGCGCCCCGGCGAATTCAGGATCGTGCTGGGGCGCGAGCTGGCGCAGGCGCTCGGCGTCGGCCCCGGCGACAAGGTGGACCTGATGATCCCGCAGGCCAGCGTCACTCCGGCCGGCGTGCTGCCGCGCTTCCGCCGCTTCACCGTGGCCGGCGTGTTCGAGATCGGCATGTACGAGTTCGATCGCGGCCTGGTCCTGATCCACCTCGCCGACGCGCAGGCGCTCTACCGGATGGGCGCGCAGGTCACGGGCGTGCGCCTCAAGCTGCACGACCTGTTCCAGGCGCCGCGTGTCGCGCGCGAGCTGGCCAACGAGCTGCCCGGCGTCTACTACGTCTCCGACTGGACGCGCCAGCACGCCAACTTCTTCCGCGCCGTGCGCACGGAAAAGATGGTCATGTTCATCATCCTGTCGCTGATCGTGGGCGTGGCCGCGTTCAACATCGTGTCCACGCTGGTGATGGTGGTGCAGGACAAGCAGGCCGATATCGCCATCCTGCGCACCCTCGGCGCCTCGCCGCGCTCGGTGCTGGCGGTGTTCATGGTGCAAGGCTCGATCATCGGCATTGTCGGCACCGTCATCGGCGTGGGCTGCGGCGTGCTGCTGGCGCTCAATGTGGAAACGCTGGTGCCGCTGCTGGAGGCCCTGATGGGGCAGGAGTTCCTGTCGCCGGACGTGTACTACATCAGCGACTTGCCGTCGGAGCTGAAGACGGCGGACGTGGTGAAGATCAGCCTGCTGTCGCTGTCCCTGGGCCTGCTGTCCACCGTCTACCCGGCCTGGCGCGCCTCGCGCGTGCAGCCGGCGGAGGCGCTGCGCTATGAATGAGCGTCCCGGACCGGCGGTTCAGGCGTCCTCTCCACCGGCGTCCGCCGGCGCGGTCATCCTGCGCGCGCGCGGCCTGCGCAAGACCTTTGCCGACGCGCGCTTCAATCTCGACGTGCTGCGCGGCGTGGACCTGGAGATCCGGCGCGGCGAGTGTGTGGCCATCGTCGGCGCTTCCGGCACCGGCAAGTCCACGCTGCTGCACCTGCTGGGCGGGCTGGACCAGCCGTCGGCGGGGGAGGTCGAGGTGGCCGGCGAGAACATGTCCGAGCTGTCGGACGCGGAGCGCGGGCGCCTGCGCAACCGGGCGCTGGGCTTCGTCTACCAGTTCCACCATCTGCTGCCGGAATTCACCGCGCTGGAGAACGTGGCGATGCCCTTGCTGATCCGGCGCACGCCGCTGGACGAGGCGCGCGAGCGGGCGGCGGAGCTGCTGGGCCGCGTGGGCCTGGGCGAGCGCCTGTTGCACAAGCCGGGCGAGCTGTCGGGCGGCGAGCGCCAGCGCGCGGCGGTGGCGCGCGCGCTGGTGACGCGGCCGGCCTGCGTGCTGGCGGACGAGCCGACCGGCAACCTGGACGAGGACAACGCCTTGCGCGTGTTCGAGCTGATGCTGGAGCTGAACCGCGAGCTGGGGACGGCGCTGGTCGTGGTGACGCACGACCTGGAGCTGGCGGCGCGCATGGACCGCATATGGACGCTCGAACACGGCCTGCTCCAGTCGTCGCCGACGCCCGTCTCCTGATCTTCGCTTTCACGCTGGGCGTGCTGTCGGTGCACGCCCTGGCGGAATTGCCGCCGGCGCCTTGGCTTGCGGCCCTGGCTGTGCCCGCGCTGCTGCCGTGGCGCGGCCGCGGCTACTGGGCCGCGGCGGCATTCGGCGTTCTGTTCGCGGTCTGGCGCGCGGCGCCAGTGCTCGCCGAGCGCTGGCCGGAGGCGCGGCATGGCGACGATGTTCCGGTGCGGGGCGTGGTGGCATCCCTGCCGGAACACGGCGCGCAGGCCTGGCGCTTCCTGTTGGAGACGGACAGCCCCGGCATTCCGCGGCGCATCCGGGTGTCCTGGTACCGCGGAGCGGAGTCGATAAAGGCCGGTGAGTGCTGGCGCTTGGTGCTGCGCATGCGCACGCCGCACGGTTCGCTCAACCCGGCGGGGCTGGACTACGAGGGCTGGCTGTTCCGGCAGGGCATCGGCGCGACCGCCTCGGTGCGCGAGGGCCAGCCCTGCGGGGCGGCCGACGGCTACCGCGTGCTGCGCTGGCGGCAGGCGCTGGTGGACCGGCTGGGCCAGTGGCTTTCCGGGCATCCGGCGCTGGGACTGCTGGCGGCGCTGACGGTCGGCGACCAGGGCGGGATCACGGACGCGCAGTGGGACAGCTTCCGCCTGACCGGCACCAGCCACCTGATCGCGATCTCCGGCTTCAACGTCGGCATCGTCGCGGGGCTGGCGTTCTTCCTGTTCCGCTGGGCCTGGTCGGCCTGGCCGCGCCTGTGCCTGTGGATTCCGGCCCAGCGCGTGGGGCTGCTGGGCTCGGCGGCCGCCGCCGTCTTCTACGCTCTGCTGGCCGGTTTCGAGCCGCCGGTGCAGCGCGCCGTGGCGATGCTGCTGGCGATCGTGGCGGCGGCCTGGCTGCACCGCCTGACCGAGCCCTCGCGCGTGCTGGCGCTGGCCTGGCTCGCGGTGCTCCTGCTGGAGCCGTTCGCCGTCCTGAATCCCGGCTTATGGCTGTCGTTCGGCGCGGTGGCGGCGATCTTCTACGTGAGCGTCGGCCGCGTCCGTCCGCCGGGCTTCTGGCATGCGGCGCTGTTCCTGCAAGCGATGCTGGCGGTGGCGCTGGCGCCCTTGTGCCTGTATTTCTTCCAGGGGACATCGCTGCTGGCGCCGCTGGTGAACCTGCTGGCGGTGCCGCTGTTCGTGGTGCTGACGCCGGCTGCGCTGGCCGGCATCGTCCTGGCGCTGGCCTGGCCGGCGCTGGGGGTGCCGCTGCTGGGCGCGGTCGCGCAGGTCTTGCAGATGTTCGCCGCCGGGCTCGATCTTGCCGCCTCGGCCGCCGGGCTGTGGCTGGCGGCAAGCCCGCCGCCGGCCGCGCTGATACTCGCCTTGATCGGCGTGGCGCTGCTGTTCGCGCCGCGCGGCGTGCCGGTGCGCCCCCTGGCCGCTTTGTGCTTCGTGCCGCTGGGCTTTCCGCCGGCTACGGCGCCGCGCGAAGGCTTCGAGCTGACTGCCCTGGATGTCGGCCAGGGGCTGGCGGTGGTAGTGCGCACCGCGGGCCACGCGCTGCTCTACGACACCGGCCCGTCGTTCGAGGATGGCTTCGACGCCGGCGAGTCCGTGGTTGCGCCCAATCTGCTGGGATCGGGGCTGCGCGAGCTGGACCTGCTGCTGATCTCGCACGGCGACAACGACCATGCCGGCGGCGCCGACGCCGTGCGCCGGCGGGTGCCGGTGCGGCGGGAGGTCGGCGCTGGGCTGGGCGAACCGTGTCGGGCCGCAATGGCCTGGGTGTGGGACGGCGTGCGGTTCGAAATCCTGCACCCGGACGGGCAGTCCTGGAGCGACAACGACAGCTCCTGCGTACTGCGCGTCGCCTGGAACGGCCATGCCGCGCTGCTGGCCGGCGACATCGAAAAGAAGGCGGAGCAACGGCTGCTGCGGGATTACGCCGGGCGGTTGCCGGCCGACGTGCTCATCGCGCCGCACCATGGCAGCCGCACGTCCTCGACCGCGCAATTCGTCGATGCGGTGCGGCCACGGGTGGTCGTCTACGGCGCCGGCTGGCGCAACCACTTCGGGCATCCGCGGCCGGAGGTGGTGCGGCGCTATGCGGCGTTGGATGCGAAGCAATACGTCACCGGCGCCGCCGGCGCCGTGACCCTGCGCTTTGCCGCGGGCGGCGTTTCCGCGCCGGTGCTATGGCGGCGCGAGGCGGCGCACTTCTGGAATGCCCCGCTGGAAGCTCTGCCTTACAACTTCGTGGGGTTGGGGGCGTCGCCGTAGACTTTCTTCGGGTCGAAGGTCTTGGCCTGCTCTTCGAACTTCAGCACGCGGCTGAAATCGCCGGGGCCGACCGGGACGGAGCGGTAAAAGCAGGAGCGGTAGCCGACGTGGCAGCTCGCATCGCCCGGAATCGCCACGCGCAGCCAGACCGCGTCCTGGTCGTCGTCGATGCGCAGCTCGACCACCTTCTGCACCAGCCCGCTGGTGGCGCCCTTGTGCCACAGCGCCTGGCGGCTGCGGCTGAAGTAGTGCGCCTCGCCGGTCTCGATCGTCTTGCGCAGCGCCTCGGCGTTCATGTAGCCGAGCATCAGCACCTCGCCGCTGGCGGCGGCGGTGGTCACGCAGGGGATCAGGCCATGCTCGTCGAACTTGGGCGCCAGCTCGGTGCCTTCTTCGACCTGTTCGACGGAGCTGCGGGGGAAGAACTTCACATCGGTGGGCATGGCTTGCGGCGGTGCAGCAAAACGGGGCGCTTTTATAGCACAAACACTGTCATCCGACCTTCGCGACGGCGCCCTTCATAACGCCCTCGTAGGCCCGCACTTCGACCTTCGCGCCCGGCCGTTCCGCGGCGACCTGGGCGGCCAGATGCTCGGCGATGTGCTCCACCGTGCTGTCGGTCATCAGCAGGTCGCAGCGCTCGACCGGCAGCTCGAGGGCGAACTGGCCTTCGCCCGATCGGTACTCGAAGCGGATGCGGCCCTTGCCGTGCGCCACGACATCGGCCGTCGTGCCCAGGTAGATGTCGCGCCAGCGATTGGCCCAACGCTGCTCCAGGCGCGGGTCGCGCCGGCCGTTGACGGCCATGTGCAGGCGCGAGCGATGGCCGTGGGCGATGCGCTGGCAGTGGCCGGCGTGCTTCCGCAGGCCATGGGTGTAGTGGTAGTACGCGCCCTCGATCGGCTCGTTGCGCAGCGCCAGCCCAAGCTCGCGGACGTTGGCGGGCAGGGCGGCGCGCAGGGCGCCGCGCAGATGATCCGCCAGCGTCTCGGCCGCGACCGCTTCGGCGTCCAGCACGCAAAGCGCCGCCGCCGGCGACTGGTGCTCGATCTCCCCGCACTCGGCCTTGAACCGCAGGCTCGCGCAATCGCCGGCGCGCTGGAGGGCGAGGGCCGGCGAGCGGCCCGGCACCAGCAGCTTGTGGTCGGCGCTGTCGTCGATGGCGCGCTTGAGGAGCTTTTTGACCTCGCCGAAGTCCAGGATCATGCCCTGCTCGTCGAGCGCGCCCTCCAGCTCCAGGTCGACGATCCAGCTTTCACCCACGAGACCGCGCTGCGCGTCCAGGAAGGCGCAGTCGATGACGGTGAGGTTTTCGACGAACAGGCGAGTCATCCGCGCATTTTACCGGGCCGGCGCGCGGGCCTGATAAAATCGCGCGCTCTTTCAAGAACTTTTTCGCACCCAATGTCCGTCGTCACCCGCTTCGCGCCCAGCCCGACCGGCTACCTGCACATCGGCGGCGCGCGCACCGCGCTGTTCTCGTACCTCTACGCCAGGAAGCACGGCGGCAAGTTCCTGCTGCGCATCGAGGACACCGACCGCGAGCGTTCCACCGACGCCGCCGTCAAGGCGATCTTCGACGGCATGGAGTGGCTGGGCCTGGCGGCGGACGAAAAGCCGATCTTCCAGACCCAGCGCTTCGGCCGCTACGGCGAGGTGGCGCAGGACATGCTCAAGGCCGGCACGGCCTACCACTGCTATTGCAGCAAGGAAGAGCTGGAGCAGATGCGCAACGAGCAGATGGCGCGCAAGGAAAAGCCGCGCTACGACGGCCGTTGCCGCCACCGCACCGAGCCGCGCCCCGGCGTGCAGCCGGTGATCCGCTTCAGGAACCCGACCGGGGGCGCGGTGGTGGTGCGCGACCTCATCAAGGGCGACATCGTGTTCCAGAACGCCGAACTGGACGACCTCATCATCGTGCGCTCGGACGGCACGCCCACCTACAACTTCTGCGTCGTGGTGGACGATTGGGAAATGGGCGTGACGCACGTGATTCGCGGCGACGACCACGTCAACAACACGCCCCGCCAGATCAACATCCTCTCGGCCCTGGGCGCGACGCCGCCGCAGTACGGCCACGTGCCGATGATCCTGGGCTCGGACGGCGTGAAGCTGTCCAAGCGCCATGGCGCCGTAAGCGTCGTGGAGTACCGCGCGCTGGGCTTCTTGCCCGACGCGGTGCTGAACTACCTGGTGCGCCTGGGCTGGTCGTACGGCGACCAGGAGCTGTTCACGCGCGAGGAGATGCAGCGCCTGTTCGACATCGAGCGCGTGCAGAAGGCGCCGGCGCGCTTCGACATGGAAAAGCTGGTCTGGGTCAACCACGAATACCTGAAGCGCGAGGCGCCGGAAAACGTCGCCGGCGAATTCCGTTGGCACCTGGAGCGCCTCGGCGTGCAGCCGGCCGACGGCCCCAAGCTGGAGGACGTGATCCTGGCGCAGCGCGAGCGCTGCAAGACGCTGGTGGAGATGGCGGAGAAGTCCAAGTTCTTCTACGCGGACGTCGCCGCCTACAACGAGAAGGACGCCGCCAAGCACCTCACGCCGGCCGCCGCCGACATCCTCGACGCCCTGGTCGCGGAGCTGAAGGCGCTGCCCGAGTGGAAGCCGGAGGCGATTCATGCCGCCGTGCATGGCCTTGCCGAAAAGAAGGGCGTGGGCCTGGGTGCGGTGGCGCAGCCGATCCGCGTCGCCGTGGCCGGCATGGCGGTGTCGCCGCCGATCGACCGGACGCTGTTCCTGCTGGGGCGCGAGCGCACTCTGGTCCGGCTCGAAGCCGCGAGGGCATACGCCGCGAAAAAGTAAGGCGCGCTATACTTCGTAAAGCAAGTCGCATGAGGTAAAGCGCCATGTCCAAGCCCATACCTGCCGCGCGCGGAACGCCGCTTAAGGAGCCGCAGCCGCCGGTTTACGCCAGCGCGCGGATTTCCAGCAAGGGTCAGATCACGCTTCCAGCCGCGATGCGGCGCCAGCTTCGAACGGATCGCGTCCGCATCGAAATGCACGGCGAGACGATCACGCTCAGCCCTGCGCGCGATCTGGCCGGTGCGCTCAAGGCGTACGCGCAGCCCGGCCGCTACACCCTGGAAGAAGAAACCGATCTGGCTTGGGAACTGGAAGTGCGGGAGCGGCATGGAAAGCACCTGCGTCGTTGACGCCAATTTCATTCTGCGCTGGCTGCTGGGCGATCACGAAGAGCATTCTCCCAAGGCAACGGCGTTCTGGCGGGAGGTCCAAAGCGGCCAACGCTCGGCCTTCGTTTCGGAGGCGATCTTCGCGGAGTGCGTATTTGTGCTGCAGCGCGTTTACCGAACCCCGCGAGGCGAAATCGCGCAGTTGCTGCACGAAATGTTGCTGATCCGCCACGTCGTCTGCGACTCGCGGGAAGCTGTTGTGGGCGCCCTGAAGCTGTTCGAGGCGAGCAACATCAGTTTTGCGGATGCACTTGTGATCGCCTACGCGCAGAGTCGCGACATGACGGTCATGTCGTTCGACCGTAACCTGTTGAAAGCCGCGAAGCGCGGCTGAACGATGAACCTGCCCATGCCCATTGAAATCACATTCCCCGACGGCGCGAAGAAATCCTTCGACGCCCCCGTCACCGGCCTCGACATCGCCAAGGGCATCAGCCCCGGTCTCGCCAAGAAGGCGGTGGTGGTGCGCGTCAACGGCGCGCTGTACGACCTGAACCGGCCGATCGAGCAGGACGCGAAGTTCGAGATCGTCACGCGCGACAAGCCGGAGGCGCTGGAAGTGATCCGCCACGACGCCGCGCACGTGCTGGCGCAGGCGGTGCAGGAGCTGTATCCGGGTACGCAGATCACCTTCGGCCCGGCCACCGAGACGGGCTTCTACTACGACTTCGCCCGCGCCGAGCCCTTCACGGAAGCCGATCTGGAAAAGATCGAGCAGAAAATGAAGGAGATCGTGAAGCGCGACCTGCCGATCCGGCGCGAGGTCTGGGATCGGGACGCGGCGATCCGCCATTTCGAGGGCAAGGGCGAGACCTTCAAGGCCGAGTGGATTCGCGAGGGCATCGGCAAGGACGAGCCGCTGACGGTCTACAAGCAGGGCGATAACTGGCTGGACATGTGCACCGGCCCGCACATGCCCTCGACCGGCCGCCTCGGCACCGCCTTCAAGCTGACCAAGGTCTCCGGCGCGTACTGGCGCGGCGATGCCAACAACGCGCAGTTGCAGCGCATCTACGGCCTGGCCTTCGCCAACGACGAAGAGCTGAAGGCGCATCTGCACATGCTGGAAGAGGCCGAGAAGCGCGACCACCGCCGCCTCGGCCGGCAGCTCGACCTGTTCCACCAGCAGGAAGAGGCGCCCGGCATGGTGTTCTGGCACCCCAAGGGCTGGGCGCTGTGGCAGGCGGTCGAGCAGTACGTGCGTGCCGCGTACCGCCGCAACGGCTACCAGGAAGTGCGCGCGCCGCTGATCCTGGACGTGACCCTGTGGAAGAAGTCCGGCCACTGGGACAATTACAAGGAGAACATGTTCTTCACCGAGTCGGAGAAGCGGACCTACGCGGTGAAGCCGATGAACTGCCCCGGCCACGTGCAGATCTACAACGCCGGCCTGCGCAGCTACCGCGACCTGCCGATCCGCTACGCCGAGTTCGGCGGCTGCCATCGCAACGAGCCGTCCGGCGCGCTGCATGGCCTGATGCGCGTGCGCGCGTTCACGCAGGACGACGGCCACATCTTCTGCACCGAGTCGCAGATCGAATCCGAAGTCACCGCGTTCCACCGCCAGGCGATGGAGGTGTATTCCAACTTTGGCTTCAGCGACATCGCGATCAAGATCGCGCTGCGCCCGGAAAAGCGCCTGGGCACCGACGACGTGTGGGATCGCGCCGAGAACGCGCTGCGCACGGCCTTGAAGAGCGCCGGCGTGGCCTGGACCGAGCTGCCGGGCGAGGGCGCGTTCTACGGCCCCAAGATCGAGTACCACCTCAAGGACTCGATCGGCCGCTCCTGGCAGGTCGGCACCATGCAGGTGGACTTCATGATGCCGGAGCGCCTCGGCGCCACCTACGTGGACGAGCATTCGCAGCGCCGCCACCCGGTCATGCTGCACCGGGCCATGGTCGGCTCGATGGAGCGCTTCATCGGCGTGCTGATCGAGCACCACGCCGGCGCGCTGCCGTTCTGGCTGGCGCCGGTGCAGGCGGTCGTCGCGACCATCGTGTCCGACGCCGACGCCTTCGCCGGCAAGGTCGCCGAGTCGCTGAAAGCGGCGGGAATGCGCGTCGAGACCGACCTGCGCAACGAGAAGATCAACTACAAGATCCGCGAGCACGCCCTGATGAAGATCCCGGTGCTCGTGATCGTGGGCCGCAAGGAAGCGGAAGAGGGCAAGGTGACGCTGCGCTTCCGCGGCGAGGAGAAGCAGGAGACGCTGGCGCTGGACGAGGCGGTCGGGCGCCTCGCCTCGTTGCGCTGATCGGCAGGGCACCGCTGTCGAGGGGTTGGGGAGGGAGCATGAGGCACATGCGCACGGCGACTCGCTTTTTCGTTTCCTTCGGCCTGGCCGCGCTCGCCGCCTGCGGCACCGTGCCGCCGGCGCGGGAGGCGGCCGCGCCGCCGGTTGCCCAGGTCGTCCCGTACGAGGTGAAGTCGCCCAACGGCGCGCGCACCGACAACTACTACTGGCTGCGCGACGACACGCGCCAGTCGCCGGCGGTGCTGGACTACCTGCGCGCGGAAAATGCGTACGCGGACGCCTGGCTCGCGCCGACGAAGTCCTTGCAGGACAAGCTGTACCGCGAGATCGTCGGGCGCTTGCAGGAGGACGACGAGACGCCGCCGAGCTACGACAACGGCTACTGGTACTACGCGCGCTTCCGCAAGGGCCAGGATTATCCGGTCTACCTGCGCCGCAAGGGCAGCCTGGACGCGCCGGAGGAAACACTGCTCAACGCCAACACGGCGGCGAAGGGGCTCGCGTTCTCCCAGGTCGGCGCCTTGCAGATCAGCTACGACAACACCCTGCTTGCGTACACCCAGGACACCACGGGGCGCCGCCAGTACACGCTGCGCTTCAAGGACCTGCGGACCGGCGTTACGCTGCGCGACCGCGTCGAGAACGTCGAGCCGGACATCGTCTGGGCCAACGACAACAAGACCGTCCTGTACGTCGAGAAGGACCCGGAAACGCTGCTCGGCTACAAGGTGAAGAAGCACGTCCTGGGCACCGGTTCCGCGCAGGACAAGCTGGTGTACGAGGAGCAGGACAGGAGCTTTTACGTCGGCCTGGCCAAGAGCAAGTCCGACAATTTCCTGTTCATCGTCCTGCAGAGCACGCTGGTCTCCGAGTGGCGCTACGCCGACGCCGACGATCCGGACCTGCAATTCCAGCCGGTGCTGCCGCGCGAGCCGAACCACGAGTACCAGGTCGAGCACCTGGGCCTGGACTTCGTCATCCGCAGCAACTGGCAGGCCCGGAACTTCCGCATCCTGCGCGCGCCGATCCACACCTCGGCGGACAAGCGCAGCTGGAAGATCGTCGTGCCGCATTCCAGCAACGCCTTCATCGAGGGCTACGAGGTATTCAAGAGCCACCTCGTCGTCAACGAGCGCTCCGGCGGCCTGCTCAAGCTGCGCGTGCATCCCTGGGACGGCGGCAGGAGCAGCCCGATCGCCGCCGACGAGCCGGCGTACACCGCGCAACTGGGCAGCACGCCGGAACTCGATTCGGAATGGGTGCGCTACAGCTACACCTCGCTGACCACGCCGGTCACGGTCTACGACTACAACCTGCGCAGCGGCGAGCGCAAGCTCATCAAGCGCCAGCCGGTGCTGGGCGGCTTCGATCCGCGGAACTACGTCACCGAATACCTGCAGGCGCCGGCGCGGGACGGCACCCATGTCCCGGTGTCGCTGGTGTATCGCAAGGGGTTCCAGCGCGACGGCAGCGCGCCGCTGTACCAGTACGCCTACGGCTCCTATGGATATTCCGAGGACCCGGTGTTCCAGCTGCCGGCGATCTCGCTGCTGGACCGCGGCTTCGTCTACGCCATCGCGCACGTCCGCGGCGGGCAGGAACTGGGCCGCGCCTGGTACGAGGACGGCAAGCTGCTGCGCAAGAAGAACACCTTCAACGACTTCATCGACGTGACCGAGCACCTGGTCCGGAAAGGTTATGCCGCGCGCGACAAGGTGTTCGCCATGGGCGGCAGCGCCGGCGGCCTGCTTATGGGCGCGGTGGTCAACCGGCGGCCGGACCTGTACCGCGGCATCGTAGCGCACGTCCCGTTCGTGGACGTGGTGACGACCATGCTCGACGAGTCGATCCCGCTCACCACCAACGAGTTCGACGAGTGGGGCAACCCCAAGCGGAAGGCGTACTACGACTACATGCTGTCGTACTCGCCGTACGACAACGTCAAGGCGCAGAACTACCCGTCCATGCTGGTGACCACCGGCCTGTGGGATTCGCAGGTGCAGTACTACGAGCCGGCCAAGTGGGTGGCCAGGCTGCGCGCCACCAAGACCGACGCCAACCCGCTGCTGTTCCACGTCAACATGGAGGCCGGCCACGGCGGCAAGTCGGGACGCTACCCGCGCTTCCGCGAGAAGGCGCTGGAGTACGCCTTCATCCTCGACCGCGCCGGGATCGCCCAGTGATGCGCGCGCTCGTCGTCGCGATGCTCGCGACTGCCGCGCAGGCGGCGGACCTGCCCGCGCCCGAGCTGAGCGGCCCCTGGACCCAGGGCGCCGCCGTCACCGGTCGCGTTGCGCCGGGCAGCCAGGTCTGGTTCAAGGGCCGCGAGCTGCGCGTTTCGCCGGAAGGCCGTTTCGTATTCGGCCTGAGCCGCGACGAGCCGCCGGAGGCCGAACTGCGGCTGAAGGCTCCAGGGGGCGCGGAGCAGGTACTACGCTACGCCGTGCAGCCGCGCGAATACCCGATCCAGCGCATCGACGGACTGCCGCAGGCGATGGTCACGCCGCCGGCCGAGGCGCTCAAGCGGATCGAGCTGGACAACCAGCGCGTCGCCGCCGCGCGCGCCAGCGACACCGCGCGCCCCGATTTCGCATCCGGCTACGAGTGGCCGGTGGTCGGGCGCATCTCCGGCGTCTACGGCAGCCAGCGCATCCTCAACGGCGAGCCGCGGCAGCCGCATTTCGGCGTGGACATCGCCGCGCCCGCCGGCACGCCGGTGAAAGCTGCCGGCGGCGGCGTCGTGCGGCTGGCGCGCGCCGACCTGTATTACACCGGCGGCACCGTCATCCTGGACCACGGCCACGGCATGACGTCGACCTACCTGCATCTCAGCAAGCTGCACGTGCAGGAGGGCCAGGAGGTGGCCAAGGGCCAGCTCATCGGCGAGGTCGGCGCCACCGGCCGCGCCACCGGCCCGCACCTGTGCTTCCGCATGAACTGGTTCGATACGCGGCTGGACGCGCAGCTGCTGGTCGGGCCGATGCCGGAACTGGGCAAGGCGGCGCCGTAGCGCCGCGATAACGTCAGCCGCCCGCGGCCGGGAACAGCAGCGGCCAGCCGCGCTCCCAAATCCAGAATGCCGACATCGCGCCGATCAGGTGGGTGCCGACGACCCGCGCCGGGGCCCAGTTGCGGACGCGGTTCGCCACGCCCCGATGCAGCAGCGCGACGGCGCCGATGAAAGCCAGTTGCCCCAGCTCGATGCCGGCATTGAAGCCGAGCAGGGCAAGCGGCACGCCGTCGTCCGGCAGCCCCACTTCGATCAGGGCGCCGGCAAAGCCCAGGCCGTGCAGCAGGCCGAACACGAAGGGCAGGAATAGCGCATGCTCCAGCGAACGCCGCGGCTCCCGGCCCGATCCGCCGCCGAGCTGGATCGCCAGCCACAGGATGGACAGCGCGATGCCCAGCTCCACCGGCGCGGCGGCCACGCGCGCAAGCCCCAGCGTCGCCAGCGCCAGCGTCACGCTGTGTCCCAGCGTGAACGCGGACACCGCGACCGGCAGCGCACGGCCCCCATGCAGCCACAGCAGCAGGCCCAGCACGAACAGCAGATGGTCGAGCCCGGTCAGCAGATGACCGACGCCCAGGCCCAGGTAGCGGCCGGTCACATGCAGGCCCGATTCGCGCGCCGGCACGACGAAGCCCGGCGTGGCCGGGCTGAGCAGGGTGCGGATGTTCGAGCCGTCGGCGCGCGCGATGTTGACCACCACGTTGAGGTCGTACTCGTGGTCGCCCGCCATCGCGATGCGGGCGCCGGCCAGTCCCTGCGCCCCGCAGTCCAGGCGCCAGCGTTCCAGACGGGCGTCGGCCGCGCGCTCGGGCGGGCGGCGGTCGACGACGCGGCAGCGTGCCGGGAACAGCGGTTGCTGCAACTCGCGCGACAGCGTCAGGGAGGTTTTCAGCAGCACCTCGACCCGGCCGCCGGCGGATTCGCGCAGGTCCAGCAGAGCCGGCGCCAGCGGATGCGCCGGCGCGGGGGCGGCCGCAAACAGCAGCAACAGCGCCAGCCAGCAGTACTTCATGGCTCGCCTCCGGAACCGTGGCGGACGCGATAGCGGCTGCGCAAGGCCCGTGTGGCCTCGGTCTGCGCCTGTTCCTGGCTTGTGGCGCGCAGGGCCAGGCGCGCGCGTTCGCGCGCGTAGTCCGGATCGGCGGCGACGGCGGGCCAGTGCCGCTCGACCCAGACCAGGTGCGCGCCGTAGGCCGAGCGGACCGGCGCCGACCACTGTCCAGCAGGCAGCCGCATCACCGCCGCTGCGAAGGACGGCCCGAAGTCGCGCGCGATCCCCGCCTCGTGCGCCGGGCCGATCTGCGCGGCGAGCAGTAAAGGGTCGCTCAGGCGCGCCGCGTCGGCCGGCGCCGGCTGCCTTTGCGCCAACGCCCGCAGGCGCTCCTCGGCGCGATCGCCGCCGGCGAAGATGTGGTGGAAGCGGACGCGCGCGGGGCGGGCCAAGGCGTCTGCCTCGCGCCGTGCCAGCGCGTCGACTTCCGCCGCGCCGGGTTCGGACGCGGCGCCGGCGAGGCGCATCTGCATCAGGTGGACCAGGCGCTGC
>JACPFV010000025.1 GCA_016182805.1 Gammaproteobacteria bacterium | reverse complement strand
CCGGCCAGCAGGAACTCGCCGACGGTTGAGAACGCGCTGTAGTTGACGAAAGCGTCGCAGCTTTCCGCCGCCAGGCGGAAGCCGATGGGCTTCTCGACGACCGCGAAGCCGGGCCGCAGGTACGGGCGCAGCCGGTCCGGCGGCACGCCGGAGATGCGCAGCAATACGCGCGCCGGCGCCCGCTTCAAACCCTCCAGCACCTTGTCGAGTTGCGCGATCGGCCGCAGGTAGGCGAACACCTTGGGACCGCTCCCGGCCGGCCAGGGCGGCGCCTCGCCGTACGAATAATCGGGCAGGCCGCGGTACGGCTCCGGGCGCTCGACCTCGTAATGGTCCAGCTCGCGGTAGCCGAGCACCGCGGGCAGGGTGCCGCGGAAGATCTCCTGCAAGTCGGGAAGGGGCGCGAGCTTGAGCCGCTCCAGCGCCCGGTTCAGCTCCTTGAGCACCTCGCGCTCGTTGTGCGCCAGCACCTGCGCCGGCACGCTCATGCGCGGCCGGAAGCTGGGGAAGGGCGTCAGCAGCGGCGGCACCGTGAAGCCGGTGCCGACGTGGCACACGGGGATGCCCAGCGTCCTGGCGGCGACGATCGCCACCGGGCTGTGGTCCGCGAACAGCAGGTCGGTCTTGAGCGTGGCCAGCAGCAGGCGCCAGGCCTCGATGCGCCCGGCCAGCGCGAACGGGTCGTCGAAGCCGGTGTTGTGCAGCAGGCTGGCATAGCTGACCTGGGTCTTGACCGGCGTGCGCGCCGTGCCGAGGTGGATCGGCGCCTGCCAGATCGGGCCGAGGTCGGCGTCGAGGAACTCGCGCGCGTTGCCGAGCATGCGCGCGGCGAACGCGCAGGCATGTCCGCGGGCGCGCAACTCGCGGGCGATGGCGCGCAGCACGACCAGGTGGCCGAAGCCGGCGCCCATCTCCCAGGCAAGCAGGACGTTCGCCATTCAGCGCGCCCCGCTCACCAGCACTCCATCACCCGATCCAGCTCGAACTTCAGTCCCACGCGCTGCCAGATCTCGGACACCCGCCGCACCACCGGCTCGGCGCGCTTGACCCAGTCCGCGTGGCGCGTGCGCACCTCCTCGAACACCTTGAAGCCTTTCGGCTCCAGATTGCTCTCGTAGCGGCGGTGGAAGCTCGCCGCCAGGTTCTCCATGCGCTCCTTGCCGTACACCACCACGCGGAAGTCGCGGTTGGCGGACAGGCCGGTGGTGGCGACGTAGACGTGGTACTGCTCCCAGTAGCGCAGGTAGGCGTCGAAGTAGTCCATGCGCGCCAGCTCGTCGGGGCCGACGCCGGTGTACGCCAGGTCGCGCCGGCACCATTCCTCGATGTTGGAGCGCGTGGCGAAGCGGCCGTTGGCCGGCAGGCCGCCGGACTTCTCGTAGGTGGAGATGCAGGACGCGACCGGGTGGCGCAGGGTGAAGATATGGTCCACCGCCTCGCCCAGCACGCGGTGGAAGAAACCGCCGGCGTAGATGCCCTTGGTCAGCTTTTTGGGGACCACCACCTTGCCGGAATGGCGCTTGGCGTTCTGGAAGAAGATCTCCACCAGCGTCAGGTACTCCGCCATCGTCTGCAGGCTGACGATCCAGCTGTTGGCGCCCTGCCGGAGCTGGAACGGCCCGGCTTCCGGGAAGCCGTCGTGGGCTACCACGTTGGGCACCTTCTCCGGGTCGTAGCCGAGCGCGCGGAACAGCTCGGCGGTGAGGTACGAGCCGCCGTTGCGCGGGATGCCGATGATGTTGACGAAGTGGAAGCGCAACTGCGCCTCGCGCAGCATGTTCAGGTCGCCGGTCATCAGCGCGAACAGCCACTGGTAGGCGCGCGCGACGGCGGCGCGGCCGCGCGGATGCGCCATCACGCGCGCGGCATCCTGCGGCGCCTTGCCGACGATCTCGCGCTGCGTGCGGTTGAGCTGCTCCGAGAGCTGGTCGGCCCACTCGTGATCCTCGAACGGCCGGCCGTCGACGAGGTGGGCGAGAAAGTCGATGAAGATCGGGGAAACCGGCAGTTCCTTGTCGGTCAGCTTGACTTCAATTCCCATCGGAGCCTCGGCTTTGCTGCGCCATGTCGAGCAGCCGTGCGAAGTTTTCCAGCGACAGCAGGTGGGCGTATACGGCGCGCAACTCGCCCTTGGCGGCGAGCGCGCGCAGCTCGCGGCCGGGGAGCTTGTTGAGCTTGGCCTCGTCCACCCGGAACAGGCCTTGCAGCCGCAGCTGCGGGCCTTCGCGCGGCAGCGCGAGGGCGTCGAACGGCACCAGCAGGTTCAGGTTCTCCAGGCGCTGGGTGAGGGCGCGTGTCGCCGCGCGCGTGCCTTCCATGGCCTCCAGCAGCTTCTGGATCGGCTGCCATTCCGCGGTCGGCTCGCCCTTGGCGTCGAGCAGCGGCCGCCCGCTGGCTTCGAGCTGGTCCTCCTGCACGCACACCATCTGCTGCGGTGCTTGGCCGTCGCCGGGGGCGACCTCGGCCAGGCAGAACGGGTATCGCCGCAGGGCGGCCGGGATGTAGGCCTGCGGGTGCCAGCGGCCCTGCCCGTCGACGAACAGGTTCTGCCGGGCCTGCAAGCCGAGGATCGCCGCCGGCGCCAGCTCGCCGCGCGGATCGCGCAGGTACCCGATGGGATAGTCCAGCGCCGCGCGGCCGAATTCGGCGGCGCTGAGCAGCACCGCGTTCAGCTCGCGGCACCAGCGGTAGTCGCGCGCGGGTTTGAGCCCGAGGCCGGCGTGCCGGTTCTTGTCGAAGGGCACCACCCGGCCGTAGCCGGGCGGTGCGGTCAGCGTGACGGTCTGGGACAAAACAACCTCGCTTGCGGTGGCGGAGGCGCAATCGCCACCCGGCGTTTGCCGCAGCGGCACCGCAAGCTTACGGCGAGGCCGGGACCCGGCGCCACATGGCGCGCCGCTCGGGCGGTCCCGGCGCGCGCCTTCAGTCGACGATCTCGACGCGCCGGTTCAGGCTCCAGGCCGATTCGTCGTGCGCCGTCTCCACCGGGCTGCTTTCGCCACGGCTTGCCACGCGGACCTGGTTGGGGCCGGCGCCGAGCTGAATCAGCGCCTGCCGAACCGCGCGCGCGCGGCGCTCGGCGAGCAGCCGATTGCCGGACTCGTCGCCGCGCTCGTCGGCATGGCCCTCGACCGTGACCGTGGCGCGCCGGTTGGCGGCGAGATAGTCGGCCCACCGTTGCAGCGTGGCGCCGGCGTCCTCGTCGATGGCGACGCTGTCGACCTCGAAGTGGATCACGCGCTCGTCGATGCCCGAAGCGCCGGACGCCTCGGAGGTCGTCGGGTACGACCCCTTCGGGCGCGGATACGGGCGCGGCCCGTAGTTGTCGGGCATGACGAAGGGCGCGGCTGCCGACGCCGTCGTCGCGGCGGCCTCCGCACCGGCCTGCCTGGGCGCGCGCGCCGTGCACGCGCTCGCGGCGACGCCCGCGGCGGCGGCGGCCGCGATCAGATACCTACTCATCGTTGTTGTACTCCCGGAGTCGATCTCAATGCATCCGTGCCATCCCCGCGAAGGCGGGACGGCGGAAATTGTCGGACCCCTTCAATCTACCAGTTCGACCCGGCGATTGCGGCCCCAGGCCGCCTCGTCGTGGCCGTTCTCGACCGGGCGCTCCTCGCCGAAGCTGACGATGGCGAACTGCTTGGCGCCGGCGCCGCGGGTCAGCAGCGCCTGCTGCACGGCATTGGCGCGGCGCTCGCCGAGGCCGACGTTGTATTCGCGCGTGCCGCGCTCGTCGGCGTGGCCTTCCAGCTGGATGCGGGCGTCCGGGTTGGCGGTCAGGTACTTGCCCCAGCGGTCGAGCACCGCCGCCGCGTCCGCGCGGACGACCGAGCTGTCGAAGTCGAAATACACCACCCGGTCCAGGATGCCGGAGACGCCGGAGGCGGCTGACGTGGTGCGGCCGACGGTGGCGGCCGCCGGGTTGGCGCGCGGTCCGGCCGTGCCGGCCCCGGGGACGGTGCCGGGCGCGGCGCCGCTGGCCGCCGTGCCCGCGCCGCCGGCGTCCTTGGCACCCCGGCTCGAACATGCCGCCAAGCCGACCGCGGCGATCAGGACCAGCACTCCCAACTTCTGCTTCATGTATTTCTCCATAGTGGTGACGAACGGGTTGCGACGCCGCCTTTCGGCAGCGCCTAGGGTTGAGAAGTTCGCGTCGACGGGCGGGTCGCCGCTTCCACCGGGTCGCAGCCGCCGATCGATCCCGGAGCGCAGGTCCGGCCGTCCACCCAGGTGGCGCCCTTCAGGTGCATGCCGAAGGTCTTGGCCTTGCCCAGGGTCGCGCCGGTGAGGTCGGCCTGCTTGGCGTTGGCGGCGGCCAAGCGCACGCCGTCCAGGCAGGCCTCCCGCAGGCTGGCATGGCCCAGGTCGGCGCCGCCGAGGTCGGAGCCGCTCAAGTCGGCGCCGTCCAGCCGCGCGCCTTCCAGGTCGGTGGCCGAGAGGTCGGCCTCGGTGCCGGCCGCATGGGTCAGGTTGGCCCGCTCCATCTGCGCGCGCTCGAAGGTGGAGCGGTGCAACTGGGCGTTTTCCAGGTCGGCGTCGCGCAGGTCGGCCTGGCTCAGGTTGGCGTAGTTGAGCTTGGTGCCGCGCAGGATCGCCCCGCGCAGCCGGACGTTGCGCAGGTTGGCATGCTCCAGGTCCGCCTGCTCCAGGTCGGCGCCCTCCAGGTTCCTGCCGCTGAGGTCGGCGAAGCGCAGGTTCGCCTGGCGGCACTGCGCGGGAATGCGCGCCGCGCAGTCGATGGCCTGCGGGTCCGCGCGGCAGCCGCCCAGGAGCAGGGCGGCCGCCAGGCCGAGCGTCGGGATGAGCGGGCGGGGCACAGGGTGGGCGGATGGATGGGACGGTCTGTCGCGAAAAAGCGCGCCAGAGTAGCGGCTTGGCGGAAAGTTGCAAATCGGGAGCGATCCGTACGGGTGCGCCCGTACCGCGGCCGCGCTTGCGCGCACATTCATGTTCCGGGTTGCCGTACCCGGCATGGCCGTTAGGCCGGCGGCGGGTTGTCCAGCGCCAGGCGGATGACGTCGGCGAGGCTGCGCGCCTGCAACTTCTCCATCATGCGCGCCTTGTACACCTCCACGGTACGCGGGCTGATGCCCAACGCGGCGGCGATCTCGCGGTTGTGCCGGCCGCCCGCCAGCAGCTCCATCACCTGGCGCTCGCGGGCGGTCAGCCGCGCCAGGCGCTCGCGGCGATCGTCGCGCAAGCGCAGGGAGCGGCGCCGCTGCGCGTCGAACTCCAGGGCGTTGCGGATCGCGTCGAGCAGCAGGTCCTTGTCCACCGGTTTTTCCAGGAAATCCAGGGCGCCGGCCTTGAGCGCGGTGCGCACCGTCGCCACGTCGCCGTGGGCCGTCACCACGATCACCGGCAGCGGAAAGCCGCGCCGTGCCAGCGCCTTTTGCAGTTCCAGGCCGCCCATGCCCGGCATCTTGAGGTCGAGCATCAGGCAGCCGGCGCCATCCTCGCGGTAGGTGGCCAGGAAGTCCTCGGCGTTGGCGAACGCCTGCGTGCGCAGGCCGTGCAAGCCCAGGAAGATCGCGGTCGAGTCGCGCACCGACGCGTCGTCGTCGACGAGAAAGACGGTGGCGTCGGCGCGCGCCGGGAAGGGGCGCGCGGCGGCGGGCTCGCTGCGCTCGCGCAACTCCGGTTCGGACACGTCGGTCATCGGCGATTCTCCGCGGCGGCAGGGTGCAAGGGCAGTTTCAGCACGAAGCGCGCGCCGCCGCCGGCGCGCGGCTCGGCGCTCAGTTCGCCGCCGTTGGCCTGGACCAGCGACCGGCTGATCGCCAGTCCCATGCCCATGCCCTCGGCCTTGCTGGTGTTGAACGGCTCGAACAGGCGCTCGCGCGCGTCCGGCGCCAGCCCCGGTCCGGTGTCCTCGACCGCGATCCACAGCTCGCCGTCCGCGACGCTCAGGACGACCTCGATCTCGCGCCGCCCGGCGGGCGCCGCGGCCAGGGCGTCGGCGGCGTTCACCAGCAGGTTCTGCAAGGCGGTCTCGATCTGCAACGGATCGGCCCGGATGACCATGGGCTGCGGCTCCGCGCGGACGTGGACCCGGATTCCGGCCCGATCGGTGCGCCCGCGAAGGGCGTTGACTGCGTCGTCCACCAGCTGCTGCGCCGGGATGGACTCGGGGCGGGTGCGGCCGCTGCGGTAGAAGTCGCGCAGGCGGTGCACGACCTCGCTGGCGCGGCGCGCCTCGGCCGCCGCCTTGGCCATGGTCCGGTCGAGCAGGGCGCGGTTTTCGCCCGGCGCCTGCGCGAGCAACTGGCACGCGCCCAGGTAATTGGAGAGCGCCGCGATCGGCTGGTTCAGCTCGTGCGCCATGGCCGAGGTCATTTCGCCGGCGGCGGCGAATTGCAGCGCGCGGTTGAGCGCCGCCTGCTTCTCGCGCAGGCTCGCCTCGACCTGCTTGCGCTGCGTCACCACCGCGCCCAGCACCAGGCCGGCCACGCATAGGGCCAGCATCAGGAATTGCAGCTGCACGAAGGTCGCCGCGTGGTAGCTGCCGGTCTGGACGATCAGGATGAGGCCGAGCTGGATCGCCGCCAGCGCCAGCGTGGCGCCGGACAGCCCCCAGCGGGCCGCAACCCAGACCAGCGGCAGGAACAGCAGCGAGAAGAACTTGAACTCGTAGTTCTCGACCGCCGCGAACACCGCCCACAGCGCGACCGCGATGCCCAGCAGCTGCGCGGCGCATTCCAGCAGCATGCGCCGCGAGAACGCCGCGCGCCGCCACGACGCCGGCGCGGCATGCGCCATCAGCGCCGGCACCAGCACCAGGATGCCGTTCAGGTCGCCGACCCAGTAACGGAACGCATTGGCGGCGAAATCCCGCGCCGGCACCATGCCGGCCAGCGTGTGCAGGCCGACATACAGGGCGGCGACGGCCAGCGTGGTCGGCACGATCACGACCAGGAACAGGCCGAGGTCGCGCGCCGTGTCCAGGCTCGGCCGGATGCGCGCCGCGCGCAGCAGGATCAGGGTCGCGAGCGTATACGGCGCGGTGATGATGCCGGCCGCGGCCAGCAGCGCGGGAAACTGCCCCGGAGCCCCGCGCACCACGACGTCCGCCGCCACCGCCGCCACGAACAGCGCCGGCCAGTAGCGGACGCCCGCGCGCAGCAGCAGAAAGATGCTGAGGCCCGGCGGCGGATTCCACGGCGTGATGCCGAGCGGCAGGACCGGGTGCACGTAGCTGACCCAGTCCAGGAATACGTAGGCGGGCAGATACAGCGCCACCATCGCCGCGCCCATGGCGCCGCCGCGGGTGGGCGCCGCCGCGGAGCGCGTCGGCATCGTTCGGGTCGGGTTCTGCGGCGTGCCGGCCATGGTGCGTCGTGCTCCGCGGGCGCGCGGAGGCTCGGTGGGATCGGAAACGGGCGGCCGCGGCGGCCGCCCGGGGTCGGGTCGGAATGGTACACCGGGCCGCAGCGTACGGCAGCGGCCCGGCCGGCCGTCAGGCCGCCGGCGGGCGCTGCCGTCCGGTTTGGGGTGGCGGGACCGAGTCCACGGCCGCGGTGTCGCCGCGGACCCCGGCGCTATCGCGCGCAGCTCTCCGGGTTGGGAATCGGGTCCACGCGCACGAACCTGGGCGCGAACGGCAGCTCCACCTGGGTGCCGTCCGGCAGGGTCAGCACGTGCTGATCCTCGCCCACGTCGATCTGCTGGCCGGCTTCGTTGGCGGTGAACACGGTGCCGCGGATCACGCCGACCAGGACGCCGCCGGCGCCCGCGCCCGCGCCCGCGTTGGCGGCGACCACCGGGTCGGCGGCGCAGGCCGCATCGCACAGGTACACGAAGTAATCCGTGCCGCGGATGCCCAGGGTGGCGACGCCGGCCGAGACCCGGTAGTCGTCCGGGTTGCCCTTGCCGATCAGGCCGGTGACGGTGCGGAAGCCGCCTTTCAGGAGGCGGAACAGCGCGCGTCCTTCCGCCGGCGAAGCCGCCGCCGGCGCGCCGGACGCGGCGCCGCTCTTCCTCGCCGGCGCCGCCGAGGGCAGCGTCAGCGGCGCCGACCGGTAGCTGTAGTCCTGGATCTGGAAGCGCGAGTTCGGCCGCAACAACACCAGGCCGCCGTCGGTGAACTGCATGTTGAGGTAGCTGTTGACCCCCGTGTTCACCATCTCGCCGGAATACACCGGGGCGCCCTTGGCGAGGTCGCGCACGACGCCGTCCGGCGATACCGCCGTGCCGCGGCCGGTGAGCAGCGTGACCTCGCCGGCAGGCTGCGGCGCGGCGAGGCCCAACGGGCTCAGCAGGAACAGGATGGCGCCGGCCAGGGTCTTCATCGGCTTGTTCATTAGCGGCACTCCTGTGCGACTTCCGAACCGGTCCGCTCTTCGACGTCGCCGGCTTCCTCCTCGGTGACTTCCTCGGCGGCGGCTTCTTCCTCGTCCTCCTCCTCCTCTTCTTCTTCTTCCTGCGTTTCGCCTGAGGCGGTTTCCTCGCCTTCGGCCGCTTGCTCGGAATCCGGCTCCGGTTCGGGTTCCGGCTCCGGCTCGGCCTCGTGCGCCTCGTACTCCTGATACTCCGTCGGCGTCGAGTCGACGTCGGAGTTGTAACCTTCCGGCGTGGTGAAATCCTCGGATGCCAGGCCGTTGTCGACCTGGTCCGGATTCGTCGACGGGTCGGGCGGCGGCGCGACGAACGCCGTCAGGACGCGTACCACGCCCTCCGTCTGGACGTTGCCGGTGCCGTGCAGGTTGTCCGGGTGGCTGCTGAGGAACACGAAGTTGGTCGCGCGCTGCCCGACTCCCACCGGTCCCGCTTCGCCGACGAACAGCTGGCTGTCCGAGGCCTCATCCCCGAACACGAACGTCGTGCCCGGGAACACGTTGAAGTGCTCGTCCACGCCGTAGTTCACGGTGCGTGAGCTGCCGGCGTTCTGCTCGATGCCGATGCTCGCGTTGGGCGTGAACGTCTGGTAGTGCACCAGCAGGTTCGACGGAGCGGCAATGCTGCCGCCGTAGCTCAGCGCATTGCTCTTGATGAACAGGTAGTCGCCCGACAGGGCGAGCGACCCGAGCAACACGGTCGGCGCCGAGATCGCCACGTTGGGCACCGGAGACCCGGGCCGGACGCCGGCCGGCAGCTCGCCGATGGCGGCCTGCACGTCGCCGTTCGCGCCGAAGGGCGCCGCGCCGGTGCCGCCGATGAGCGTGGAGCCGGTCAGGTCGATCAAGGCGGAGGCCGCGAATCCGACCGCGCCGCCCTCCAGTTCGCCGCCGCCCGTCAGGGCGATCGTGTCGGCGGTCAGGGCGAGGGTGCCGAAGGCGAACAGCGCCGTGCCGGTGCCGGTGATGCTCGTGCCGGTCAATGCCAGGTCGCCGGCCAGCGCGCGCAGCGTCGCGTCGCTCAGCGAATACGACGTGCCGGACACCGTCAGCGTGTCGCCGACCAGGCTGGCACCGGTCAGGGTGATGCCGCCTGCGGCCGTCACGGTGATGGCATCCGCGGCGACGGCCGCGCCGGAAAGATCGGCCGCGCCGCCGGCGGTGGCGGTGAAGCTCGCGCCGTCGGCCTGCGCCCCGAAGATCAGCATGTCGCCGGCGTCGAACGTCGAGACGCCGCCGTCGACCCGCGAGGTGGAATCCAGCTGGATGTCGTCGCCCGCGCTCACGTCGATCGTCGCCGCGCGCAGCGTGGCGGCGCTGGCGATGACGCTGCCGTATTCCGCCGCGACCGTGAGCGAATCGGCGGCGTCGAGCGTCAGCGGGTCGAGCACGATGCTGCCGCCGGCGTCCAGCACGATGGTGCCGCCGTAGACGTTGAAGTCCGTGAGAACGAGGTCCTGGGCGGCGAGCAGCTCGACGGTGCCGTCGGCCGGCGAGCCGGCATCCTGGATGGACCCGTTGGAAAGCGAGATGCCGCCGCTCTGCGACTCGAAGCGGGCCAGCGTGTCATACGTTGCGGCGAGGCCATTGCCGAAAATGCTCGTGCCGCTCACTTCCAGGTTTCCTGCGCTGGCCGTGAGTGCGGCGCCGTCCAGCGTGACGCCGCCGCTGGCGACGAGGGTCAGCGGGCCGGTGGCGGCGGTGATGATGGCGTTGGCCAGATTCGCGCCGGAGCCGGCGCTGCCGAAGAAGCTGGCGGCGTCGGCGTAGCCGGACAGGGTCAGGCCGGAGGCGGCGTCGAGGGTCAGGGCGCCGCCGACGTCGAGGTCGGCGCTGGGCAGGCTGATGGGGCCGGCCGAGGCGGTGACGGTCAGGTCGGCGCCGGCGTCGGCGGTGAAGCCGGAGCCGGTGACGGCGGTGCCGCTGAGGGACAGCGCGCCGGCGTCGGCGGTGACGTGAGCGCCAAACACCTGGATGCTGCCGCCGGCGACCGTCACATCGGTGGCGGCGAACAGCGAGGCGTCGTTGAGCAGGACCGCGCCGACAGCATCAAGCGTGAGCGCGCCGGATGTCGTCGTGATGGACGCGTTGGATAAATCGGCGTGCGAGCCGGCGCTGCCCAGGAAGCTGCCGGCGGTGGCCGAGCCGGAGTAGCGGAGGCCGCCCGCCGCATCCAGGGCCAGCGCGCCGCCGGCGGTGGCGCTCGTGTCGGTAAGGCTAATTCCACCGCCCGTCGCGACGATCGCGATATCCGAGCCGGCCGCGAGCGACGCGTACGATCCGCCGATGCTGCCGGCGGTGATGGTCAGGTCGGTGCCGGCATTCAGGCCCGCGTCGGACACGTCGACGAAGCCGGACGCGGTGACGTCGATCGTCCCGGCATCCGCGCTTGCGCCGCCCAGGTTCACGGCGGCGCCGTCGATCGCGACGCCGGTCGCCGCCGAGCCGTCCTGGCCGCTCATCCGCGTGTCGCTCAGGTCGACCGAGCCGCCGGCGATCTGGATGGTGCCCGCATGCAGGGCGGACCCGACGACGCTCACCGGCACCTGGCCGGCGCCCAGTGAGATGGACGTTGCATAGGCGCTGGCGGAACCCAGGTCCACGCTGCCGCTTACCGTGAACGCGCCGCCCGCGACGATCCGCGCGCCGCGGGTGCCGCCGTTGACGGAGACGGCGTCCATCGTGATGTCGCCGAACGCCGCGTCCATGCCCAGCGCGGCGTGCCCGGGCGGATCCACGCTGACCGTGCCGGTGACGATGTTGCCGTAGGCGGACACGAAGTCGGCCGAAGCGAAGCTGCCGCCGAAGCTCTTGACGGTCACGTCGGCCACGGCGATGTCGCCGTACGCCGCTACCCGCAGGTAGGCGTCGTCGCCGCTGCCGGTGATCGTGATGCTGCCGGTGGTGATGGTGGAGCCGGCACTGAAGCTGGCATCGGCGGACGTACCGGCCACGTAGATCGCGCCGGTCTGGATGTCGGCGCCGGCGCTCACGTCGAGATCGGCCGAGGAGCCTGACGCGGTGACGGTAACGTTGGAGGTGTGGACGTAGCCGCCGGCCGACAGATCCACCGAGGCGGACGATCCGAACGCCGACACGTTCAGGTTCCCGGCGGTGATGTTGCCTTCGGCGAAGAAGTCGACGAAGGTCTCGCCGTGGCCCGAGACGGTCACGTCGCCGGTGGCGATATCGCCGCCGGCGTCGAAGCTGGCGGAGGCCGAGTTGCTCACGCCCAGGACGGACACCGTGCCGGTCGTGATGTCGGCGCCGGCGGTGAAGCTGGCGCTGGCGCCGGTGCCCTGTACGTAGAGGTCGGCCACGGCGATGTTGCCGCCGGCGTAGAAGTCGACCGACGCCTCCGATTCAACGGAAACGACGGTGACGTTGCCGGTGCCGATATCGCCGGTGTTCGCCGAGAACTCGGCCGAGGCGGACGAGCTGCCGGCCGTGATCGCCACGTTGCCGGTGGCGATGCTGGCGCCGGCGAACAGGTCCGCGGAAGCGGAGGCGGACGCGCCGGCCGCGAAAACGTCGATGTTGCCGGTGGCGATGCTGCCGCCGGCCGACATCAGGACGCCGGCGTCGCCGCCGATGGCGGTCACGTAAACGAGCCCGCTCACGATGTCCGCGCCGGCGAACAGGCGCGCGCTCGCCGAACCGGAAGCTCCGACGACGATGTCGCCGGCATCGATGCTGCCGCCGGCCGAGAACAACGCCAGAGCCGAGTGCCCGTCGCCCGCCGTGACCGAAGCGCCGTGGACCTCGATGTTCTGCGCGGCGGCGGCCACGAAGGTCGCGTCGCCGCCGGTCGCGATCAGGGTCGCGCCCGAGATTCCGGCCTCGCCGATGGTGATGTCGCCCGTTCCCGCCTCGACGTAGAGGCGGGCGGCCTCGGCGCTGGCAACGCCTTCGCCGTTGGCGACGCCGGACAGGTAAACGGCGCCGGTGACGGCGACGTCGTGGTCCGCGTCGATCATGACCCGCGCCTGGCCGCGCTTCTCGTCGAAGTGGATCGGCGCACCGTCCGAAGTGCCGTCGCCGTAAACCTGGGCGCCGGTGGCGACCGCCTGGATCGCATATCCGCCGGGGTTGCCGATGCTGACCGTGCCGCCGCGGAAGTTGACGTCGGCCTCCGGTCCGGTTGCCGCGACCGGGCCGGTCTGGATCAGGCTGGCGGAATTCAGCGTGCCGAAGCTGTCGGCGCCGGCGACGCGGATGCTCGCCGTGCCGCCCATGCCGTACGCCTGCGGCTGGCCGCCCGCCTCGTAGTTGGCGTAGGAGCCGAACGAGTTGAAATGGGCCGGTGCCGCGGCCGCGGTCAGCGCGCCGGCCTGGATGAAGACCGGAGCGCGGATGTTGAGCTGGGCGTCGCCGGTGGCGCCGACCGAGACGTTGCCCAGGCTGGCCCCATAGCCGGCCTGGATGTTCGCCTCGGCGTGCGCGCCGGAGCCGGTGGCGAAGCTGCCGGCGGAATCGCGCAGCAGTGCGGCGGGGTTGGCGTGCACGCCGATGTCGCCGGCCACGGTCACGTTGTGGCCCGCCGCGAGGTCGAGCCGGGCGTCGAGCGGGAACTTGATGCCATCCGGCAGGCGGCCGGTGTAGCCCGCGATGGTACCGCCGCCGCCGGTGACGACGATCCCGCCGTTGATGACGATGTCGGATGCCGCGTCGTCCGCGACGAACGCGCCGGAGTACGAGTCCAGGTGGCCGCCGGCGCCGAGCGCCACGCGCGCCGCGCCGCCCGACCCGAGCGCCGTGATGTGGCCGGAGCCGTATTCGGACCGGCCGATCGTGATGTGGCCGGCCTGGGTGATGACGCCGACCAGCGCCGCGTCCGAGGCGCCGAACTCGTTGCCGTCCCGGTCGTCGCCGAAGCCGAGGCCGCGGCCCACGCCCTGGGCTTGGATCGAGCCGATTACCGTGGCGTCGCCGTACGCCTGGACGCGGACGCCGCCCTGGCCCTGGCGCTCGGTGAAGCTGAACGCGCTGCCGTTGTCGCTGCCGTAGCCCGAAATTGAGCCGCCGGTGCCGACGGCGTACAGCGCCAGGCCGCCGTCCGCGTCCAGGCGTACGGTGCCGCCGCGCAGGTCGATCCGGGCCTCGGGGCCGACCGCGGCGATCGGGCCGGTGTGAACGATGCTGGTGGGAACCAAGGCCTCGCCGTAGCCGCCGTAGTCCGCGCTGGAGCCGGCAATGTCGACCAGCGCCTCGCCGCCGTGGCCGGTCGCGAAGTGCTGGCCGTAGCTCGTGCCGTTGTCGAACGAGCCGTAGGACGTGAGCTGCGCCTCCGCGGCGGTAACGTTTACCGCGCCGATGTCGATGACGCTCGGCGCGCGCACGTGCAGGCGCGCCTCGCCCGCACCGCTGACGGTGATCGTGCCGCCCACTTGCACGTCGTGGCCGGCGACGATGTCCACCTGCGCGCGCGCGCCGTGGCCGAACGCGGTGTTGTTGTAGAAGGTGCCGTCGCCGGCGGAGGACGACTGCCGCGACAGCTCGACCCGGTACGCCGTCGCGGCGATGCCCTGGGCGACCCGGACGTCGCCGCCGGCGGCGAGGTCGGCCTGCGCCGCGAGCGGGAAGTCCACGTTGTCCGGCAGCACGCCGGGGTAGTTGTCGATCGTTCCGCCGCCGCCGGAAACCGCGATGCCGCCATAGACGGCGACGTCCGCGCCGGCGTCCGTCGCGACGAAGTCGCCGTAGAACGGATCGAAGTTGCCGCCGGCGCCGAGCAGAACGCGCGCCTCGCCGCTGGAGGCGCTGGCGACGACCGAACCGAAGGCGTCGGGGGAGCCGACCGTGATGTCGCCGTGCCGGGTGGTGATGGATACGTCCGCGGTGCGTCGGTCGGATGCGCCATCGGCCGCCAGGTCGACCGGACCGCTGCCGGACTCGTGGTCGCGCCCGCGGCCCTGCGCCTGCACCGCTCCGTGGATCGCGACATCGCCGTAGGCCTGCACCTCGATTTGGCCGCGGCCGGCTTCGGTCGCCTCGAAGTCGAACTCCACGCCGTTGCTGCTGCCGTTGCCGGAGACCTGGCCGCCGCCGGTGCCGACCGCGTACAGGGCCAGCGCCGGGTCGTCCACGACGACCTCGCCGGCGCGCAGTTCGATCTCGGCGCCGGGGCCGACGGCGACGATGCGGCCGGCGACGATGCGGCTGCCCGGCAGCGCGCCGCCGCCGTAGTCGCCGTACGCGCCGCTGGACCCGGCGATGTCGACGCGGGCGTGGCCGCCGGCGCCGGTCACGTAAAAGTTGCCGTGGGAAGAGCCGGAGGCGAATGAGCCGTACGAGGTGAGGTTGGCGAGGCCGGCCTCCACGTCGACGCCGCCGACCCGGATCTCGGTGGTGCCGCGCACCACCACTTCGGCGTCGCCCTGCGTCGCCGCCTGAAGCAGGCCGACATCGACCGCGCCACCCGCGCGGATTACGATCTCGGCGGCGGCGCCCCTGCCGTCGGCGTAGCTGTCCGCGAAATCGCCGGCGTACGCGCCGCTGCCGGTGTAGTGCCGCTCGCGCGTCAGGTGCACGCCGCCGGCATTGGCCCGCACAGTGCCGGCGACAGTCACGTTGCCGCCCGCGATCAGCGCGACCTGCGCCTCCATCGGCAGCTCGACGTCGCTGGGCAGTTCGCCGGAGAAGTCGGTGCGGGTGCCGTTGCCGCCGGAAACCGCGATGGTGCCGTAGACGGCGATGTCCGCATCGCCGGCGTTGGCGACGAACTCGCCCGAATAGCTGTCGAAATACCCGCCGGCGCCGAGCCGGACGGCCGCCGCGCCGCTGCCGGCCGTGGCGGTGATGTGGCCGGAGCCGTAGGTCGGCGTCCCGACGGTGATGTCGCCGGTCTGCGTGAAGATGCCGACCGCGGCGGCGACGCCGGAGTCGAAGTCGCCATACGCGTCGGCGCTGCGCGCCGCGGAGGAACGGCTGTCGAAATGCTCGTCGTGGCCGCGCCCCTGGGCGTAGATGCTGCCGACGACGTCGGCGTCGCCATACGCCAGGATCCGGATCGCGGCCTGGCCGTCGGACTCGCGAAACTCGAAGGCGCGGCCGTCGCTGCTGCCGTAGCCGTCGACCATCCCGCCGGCGCCGATCACGATAAGCGCGGTGCCGCCGCCGTCGACGATGACGGTGCCGCCGCGCAGTTCGATCTCGCTTTCCGGCCCGTTGACCGTGATGAGACCGGTGCGGACCACGCTGCCCGCCAGGCCGCCGCCGTAGCCGCCGTACTGGCCGTAGCTGCCGTTGGAGCCGGCGATCTCGACCTCGGCGTTACCGCCGCTGCCGGTCGCGTGCTGTTCGGTGGTGTGAACGGCGATGACCCCGCCGTACTGGTCGCGTTCCGTGAATTGCGCCGAGCTGTCGGAGCTGAAGTGCGCGTGGTAGGCCGTGACCGCGATCTGGCCCACGTCCACGGCGACCGGAGCGCGGACATGGACGTCGGCCTCGCCGGTGGCGACGACGGACACCGGGCCGCGCAGCGCGATCGCGTGGCCCGCTTCGACGTCGAACTCGGCGCGGGCGCCGGAGCCGGTGCCGGTGCGGCGCTCGAAGTCGCCGCCGGCGCTGGAGCTGTCGACGTTGCGCGAAAGCTGCACCGGGGCGGCGTTGACCGAAATCCCGCCTTCGACCGTCACGTCGCGGCCGGCGGCGAGCCGGACCGATGCCGCCAGCGGCAGCTCGATGTCGTCCGGGAGCCGGCCGGTGAAGCTGTCCAGCGAGCCGCCGCCGCCGGAGACGTACACCGTGCCGTCGATGTTGAGGTCCGCCGGGCTGCCGCCGCTGCGGCCGCCCGCCGCGGCGTCGAGTACGGCCGCGCCGCTGTAGGCCGTCACCGTCACGCTCTGGAGGGCGATGTTGCCGGCCGTGGTCGCGATTATTGCGCTGGCGCCGACCGGCAGGGCATCGCCCCGCCCGATGACGACGTTCTCCGCGGCGACCGCGCGGTCGCTCTCGCCGCCGCCGACGGTGGTGTCGCCGAAACCGGAAACGCCGATGCTGCCGTACACGCTCACGTCGCCGTAGGTGGCGACGGCGAGGCTACCGATGCCCAGCCGGGACTCGAAGTCGTGCGTGTCGCCGTTCGAGGAGCTGCTCCCGTCGGCGATGCCGCCGTTGCCGGCGACGTAGATCGCGGTACCGTTTCCGGCGCCCAGATCGGCCGAGTCGGCGGCCACCGACACGAACGCCTGCGGGCCGCGCGCGTCGATATTCCCGCTTTGCACGTGCCCGGCCGGCCGATAGGCGCTGCCCAGGTCCACCCGCGCCTCGCCGAACTCCTCGTGCTCGGTGAAGCGGCTGTCGAGGCCGCCGGCCGAGCTGAAGAAACTGGACCGGTCCAACGTCGCCGGGTTGGCGTAGACGTTGATCGCGCCGATCAGGATGTCCTTTGCGTACACATGCACGTGGGCATCGCCGGTGGCGGTCACGGCGGCGTTGCCGAGCGTCGCGTTGCCGCCGGCCTCGACGCGGATATGCGCGTGGGCGCCGAACCCGGCGCCGGCGCTGGAGCCGTAGGACGATTCGTTGGCGAACGAGCTTTCGATGGACACCGTCTGCGGCGTCGCCGAGGCGTTCATGTCGCCGGTCACGGCGACGTTGCCGCGCGCGTACAGGTCCACCGTTGCGCCGTCGGGGATGAACGAGCCCTCGCGCTCGCCGCCGCCGCCGGCGGCGGTGATGCCGCCGTACACCATCACGTCGGCATAGCTCGCGCCGGTGAAATCGAGGCCGGCGCTGAGCGCGAGGTCGGCGTTGCCGCCGGTGGCGTTGAGCGTGACGTCGCCGGGCCGCTCGGCACTGCCGAGCACGATGTCGCCGGTGCGCGTCCGGATGTCCACCCGCGCGCCGTCGCTGTGCCAACCCTCGTCGCCGCGGCCGCCGATGCCGGAAACGTAGATCCGGCCGAGCACCGCGACGCTGTCCGCCGCGGCGATCTCCAGCTCGCCGGGGCCGGAGTCGACCTCGAAGCCGAACGGCACGCCGTCTTTCGAGCCGTAGGCGCTGGCCTGCGTCCCGCTGGCGGACACCGTGACCGCGCTGCCGCCGCCGTCGTCGCCCACGGTGACGCGGCCGCCGTCGATCCGCACCTCGGCTTCCGGGCCGGTGGCGGTGAGCGGGCCGGTGACGATCTCGCCGCCCGGAGATGGGCTGGCGTACGACGGGCCGCCGGCGGAGGTGAGGATTTCGATCTCCGCATCGCCGCCGTGGCCGGCAAAGTAGTGACTGCCGAAGCTGGGCGCGCCGTCGTTGCCGGCGTAGAACGCGCCGTACGAGTTGACCTGTGCGGCATTCGCATGCACCGAGACCGCGCCGGTCCGGACCTGCGCTACGCCGCGGATCGTGATTTCCGCGCCGCCGGTGCCGGTCAGGCTGACGTTGCCCAGCGTGACGCCGTAGCCGGCGACGTTGGCGACGATGTTGCTCTCGACGTTGGAGGCGAAGCTGTCGAGGAAGTCGGGGCCGGCGGGATCGAGGTGCACGTCGCGCGAGATCGACACCGGCACGGCGCTGCCCGTCAGGTCGCCGTAGACGTGCAGGTTTTCGCGCGCCGAAAGGTTCATCTCGACGGTGTGCCTGTCGGCGTCGAGCTGCGCCAGGCCGAAGCCGTACGAGAAGGTGCCGCCGCCGCCGGTGGCGCCGACGGTGCCGAACACCGTGAGGTTGCCGGTCGAACCGTAGTCCGAGCCGGCGTGCAGGTCCAGGCGCGCCGTGCCCTGGCTGGCGATCAGCGTGACATTGCCGCCGTAGCCGGGACTCGTGCCGAGTTCGATGTCGCCGGTCCGGGTCGTGATCTCGATGCTCGCGCCGGCCGCGATCGACGGGCCGGACGGGCCCTGGCCGGCGACGAGGATGTCGCCGCCGATCGCCACGTTGCCGCGGGCGTTGGCGGCGAAGTAGGCGCCGCGGTCCGGGCTGGTGACGGTGACGTTGCCGCCGATGGCGATGTCCTGCGCCTCGGGCTGCGCCGAGGCGTTGCCGCAATAGCTGGTGCCGGCGCAGAAGCTGACGCTGTCGCCGGACACGCTGCCGGTCACGTGGACGCTGCGCCCGCCGTCGACGTCCACCGCCGCCAGCAGCTCGCCGCCGGAGTCGGACAGGGCGCCGGCGATGTCGCCGTAGACGTTGATGTCGCCGGGCGCGGCGAGCTGGACGAAGGAATTGTCGGCGGTGACGTCGCCGTTTATGGTGATCGTGTCCGCCGCCGGGCCGGAGAGGTCCTGGTTGTTCGCCAGGACCTTGATGCTCTGCCCGGCGTGCAGCGCCTGCGTCCGGATGCTGCCGGCCGCCACCAGCTTGAGGTCCTCGCCCGCGTCGAGGTGGCCGGCCACGATGCCGCCGTAGCCGCTGCCGGCGGCCAGCTCGAGGTCGCCTTCCACCAGGATGCCGTCGCTGGTGTCGTCGAAGACGATGTTGCCGTAGCCGGCGCCGACGCCGGAGCCGCGGACGAAGTTGCCGCCGTACGACACGTTGCCGATGCCCAGCAGCAGCCCGCCGCCGTAGCTGGCGCGGCCGTCGCGGCCGTCGAGGTCGCTGGCGAGGTCGAGCACGCGCACCTCGTGCGTGGCCGCGACGATAACGCGCCCGCCGACCGGGGTGTTCTGGATCTGGGCTTCGAGCGTGGAGTCGTCGATGTCGCCGCCGTAGCCGATGGTGACGAACGAGGGGTCGAGCAGCAGGGTGCCGCCGCGGCCGAGGCCGACGATGTCGCGCACGCGGATGCTGCCGCCGGACAGTTCCACGTAGCCGCCGCGGGTGAGCGCCGTGCCGACCGAAATCTGCGCGCCCTTCTCGTAGCTCAGCCGCCCGCCGGCGACGGCGCGCACGTCGCCGCCTTCGCCGCCGGCGGCGGGGACCGCCAGGATGCGCGAGCCGGAGGCGAGCGTGACGTCGCGGTCGCCGGTTACGCGGACCTTGCCGGCGTCCGGCGCCGCGGCGGTGCCGGAGACGTCCAGCGTGCCGGCGTTGACCACGTCGCCGCCGCTGCCGGTCAGGACGATCTCGCCGTTCTCGCCCTCGACGATGGACTGCGCGCGCACCAGCCCTTCGTTGTTGACCACCGTCGCGGCCAGGCTGCGCGCGACGCGGGCGGCCATCACCACACGGCCGCCGTCGGCGACGATCTGGCCCAGGTTCTCGACGCCGGCCCGGTCGGAGATCGCGGCCTCGTCGATCGCGTAGCTGATGAGGCCGTCGCCGGCCAGGTCCAGCGTGACCGCGCTGCCGGAGGCGAGCACGACGCTGCCGAGCTGCGCCTGGATCAGGCCGGTGTTCGACACGTGATCGCCCAGCATCACGACAAAGCCGCCGGGGCCGGCGGCGATCCGGCCGGCGTTGGCGACGCCGGCGGTGCTGGCGCCGCTGAACAGGTAGCGGCCGGCCTGGAAGTCCTCGTTGGAGATGTCCAGCGTGGACGCGGTCAGCGCGCCCACGTCCACCCGCGCGCCCGGCGCGAACAGGATGCCCTGCGGATTGATGAGGAACACGCGGCCGTTGGCCGTGAGCGAACCGAAGATCTCGGACGGCGAGCCGCCGACCACGCGGTTGAGGACGACCGAGGACGCGCTCGGCTGGTTGAAGATGACGTACTCGTCGCTCTGGATCGAGAAGCTCTGCCAGTCGATCGCCGCCGAGTGGCTGCCCTGGTCGATGCGCAGCGTGCTGGCGTCGGGTGTGGACAGGTCGATCGAGCCGGACACCACGTCCGCGCCGGTAGGGTTGGCGGCGGCCAGGCCGGGAGCCAGAAACGGCGCCGCCCACCAGAAGCGGCGGGCGGCGAGGAGGCGGATAAGCGGTGCGAGGTTGGGATGATCCATGGCAAACCCCTAGTAGCTCAGTGACACCGTGCCGAACAGGCGGGCGTCCTCGTCTTCCTGATCCGTTGCGGTTATGGGATCGTGCGTCGGGAACGACAGGTCCAGCTTGGCGTTGAGCTTGTAGCGCTCGGTGACGTCGAGGGTGAGGTCCGCGCCCAAGCCCACGCTGCTGAGGCCGTCGCGGCTGCCGTCCGCCTCGCGGCGGACGAAGCCGGCGTCGTAGAACACGCGGCCGAACACCTGCGCGCGGCCAAGGCGGCCGCCGGTGCGCAGCCCCAGCGACTCGTAGGCGCCCTGGTCGCCGCTCAGGCGCGAGGCGACGAAGCCGCGCACGGTCTGCGGCCCGCCGACGGAGAACACCGAAGACGGCGGGAGGCTTTCCGGCGAATACACGCCATTGATATGTACGAAACCTTCCAGGCGATCCATCAGCGGATACAGCATCTGCAAGTCCAACTCCACGCGCAGCGGCTGGTGCTGCTGTGTTGCGCTCCCGCTGATCGGGTCCGGTTTCGACTCCGAGCCGCGAAAATCCGTAGCCAGAGTGACGAGGTACTGAGTTACGGCGAAATTCGGGTAGGTGTGAGAATAGAGGCCCCCGAACTCGAAAATCGTGATCTCGGTCTCTGAAGTGGCGGCGCCGGCGGCGTCGGCATTGGCGACCGTGCGGCTGACGCCGAACGACAGGGACATCTCCGTCTCCTTGTCGCCGCGAATCAGGTACTCCAATCCGGCGCGCGTGTTGCGGTTTTCGCCGGTGAAGTCCACGTCGCCCACTTCGAAGTCGGCGCCGCCGTAAGAGGCGCTGGCGCGCAACTGGCCGCGCATCAGCAGCGTGCTGTAGCCGAGGAAGCCGTACTTCAGCAGGCCGCCCTGCGAAACCAGGCCCAGCACCTGCACCTGGTCGGCGATGCGCAGCGGGTTGTTCACGGTGAGGCTGGCGGAGGTGCGCATCTCGCCCAGGTTGTCGCGGCCGAAGTTGTCGACCACCAGGCTGGTGCCGAGGAAGCGCTCGGAGGTCTTGATCGTCAGGTCGCTGGTGCCGTACTGCTGGCCCGGCGCCAGCACCGCCTTGGCGAACAGGCCGGGCATGCGGTTGACGCGGTAGAGGCCGTCCTCCAGCTCGCCGGTGCGGTAGATGCGGCCGGCGGCCAGCGCACCCAGGTAGTCCTTGATGCGCTCCGGCGAGTAGCGCTCCGCGCCCTCGACCGAGACCGCGCCGATGCGGCCCTCGATAACTTGCAGCTTCACCACGCCGTCGGAGATTTTTTGCGCCGGCGGCGCGACCGTGGCCAGCGTGTAGCCGTGCGCGACATAGAAGTCCGCCACACGGTCCGCCGCCTCGTAGATTTCGAGCAGCGTCAGCTCGCGGTTGATGTACGGGCGGACCACCGGTTCCAGCTCGCGCGGGTCGAACAGCGTCACGCCTTGGAACGTGAAGCCGCGCACCAGGATGCGCTTTTCCGGCGCCGAAACCGGGGATTTCTGCGTCACCTGCTCGACTTCCGGCGGGGGCGTGGGCTTCTGCACCGGCGGCGGACGGCGGGTTTGCGCGCCCGTCGTTTCGGGCAGCGGCGGGGTCGACCCCTGCCGCCCTTGGGCGAGGCCGGCCGGCGAATAACTCCATGCCAGCACCGCGATCAAGCCGAGAAGGGAACGTACAGCGAGACGGATCTGCATCGGAGCCCCCAAACAATCCGTGCTGGGCGTCACAACAACAGCCCGAAGCGGAGCGCCAATATACTCTCAAGCCTGTTGCCGTCCAACGACAGGGATGTTTTTTCGACAGGCGCCTCGTTCCGAGCTGTCGTATGGCGCCTGGACGGGGGCAGCGGGTATCATGGCGCCCCGCTGCGCGAGAGACTGTCCGGTCACGACCGGACGGCACCGAAGGCGCAAATCCGCCCGGAATCGCTCAGGTACCACGGAGCGCAGCGTCACGAAACTCTGGAGAGCGTCCCGCCGGCGCGGGGCCACCGAAGGGGCAGGACGGCGTACGCCGTCCAAACTCTCAGGTTCAAGGGACAGAGGGGCGGCGAGCGCGGGTGCGCTCGCCGCCTTTTTCTTTTGGAGAACCGAGCTTGAAACAGACAGCCCTGCATGCCGAGCACGAACGGCTCGGCGCCAAGCTGGTGGACTTTGCCGGCTGGCACATGCCCATCCAGTACCAGTCGCAGATCGAGGAGCACCACGCCGTCCGCGGCGGCGCCGGCATGTTCGACGTCGCCCACATGGCGGCGGTGGACCTGCACGGCGCGCGCACGCGCGAGTTCCTGCGCGGGCTGGTCGCCAACGACGTCGCCAGGCTGCGGCTGCCCGGCAAGGCGCTGTACACCTGCATGCTCAACGAACAGGCCGGCGTCATCGACGATCTCATCGTCTACTTCCTGCGCGAGGACCACTTCCGCCTGGTGGTGAACGCCGGCACGGTGGACAAGGACCTGGCCTGGATTCGCGGTCACGCGGGCGCGTTCGGCGTGGAAGTGCGGCGCCGCGAGGATCTGGGCATCCTGGCGGTGCAGGGTCCGCAGGCGCGCAACGCGGTGTACAAGAACCTGCCGCGCGGACTGCTGGAGCCGGCGATGGGGCTGACGCCGTTCCAGGCCGCCGGCGACGGCACCTGGTTCGTCGGGCGCACCGGCTACACCGGCGAGGATGGCTTCGAGCTGATCCTGCCGCATGCGGAGCTGGCCGCGCTGTGGAAGCGCCTGCTGGCCGACGGCGTCAAGCCCTGCGGCCTGGGCGCGCGCGACACGCTGCGCCTGGAGGCCGGCATGAACCTCTACGGCCAGGACATGGACGAGACGGTCGGCCCGCTGGAATGCGGCCTGGCCTGGACCGTGTGCTGGGAGCCGGCGGAGCGCGACTTCATCGGCCGCAAGGTGCTGGAGGCCCAGCGCGCCGCCCCCCCGCGCAAGCAGGTCGGCCTGGTGCTGGAAGGGCGCGGCGTGCTGCGCGCGCACATGAAAGTGCGATTCGCCAACGGCGCCCAGGGCGAGACCACCAGCGGCAGCTTCGCGCCGACGCTGAAGCAGTCCATCGCGCTGGCGCGCGTGCCGGCGAACGCCGACGGCGCCTGCGAAGTCGAGATCCGCGGCCAATGGCTGCCGGTGCGGCTGGTGAAGCCGCCCTTCGTGCGCAACGGAAAGATTCTGGTTTGACCCGATCCCTGGAGAGAGACACATGAGCAAGATTCCCGCCGAGCTGCGGTACGTGAAGTCCCACGAGTGGGCCAAGAAGCTGCCCGACGGCACCGTGCTGATCGGCATCACCGACCACGCGCAGGGCGCCCTGGGCGACCTGGTGTTCGTCGACGTGCCCAAGGCCGGCCGCAAGGTCGCCGCGAACGAGGCCTGCGCCGTGGTCGAGTCGGTCAAGGCCGCCTCCGACGTGTATTCGCCGATCGCCGGCGAGGTGCTGGAAGGCAACGCCAAGCTGGCCGATGCGCCCGAGACGCTGAACCAGGACCCGTACGGCGCCGGCTGGATGTTCAAGCTCAAGCCGGCCAATCCCAAGGACGTGGATGCGCTGCTCGACGCGGCGGGCTATCAGAAGGTTCTCGACGAGCTGAAGTAATCGCGGGGTCGCCCATGCCTTTCATTCCCCACACCGAAACCGACGTCAAGGAGATGCTCGGCGCCGTCGGCGCGCCGAGCGTCGATGCCCTGTTCGACGAGATCCCCGCGGCGCTGCGCTGCGGCAAGCTCAAGGACGTGCCGGACGGCCTGTCCGAGATGGAAATCTCGCGCCTGATGCACGAGCGCGCGCAGGCCGACGGCCTGCCGCTCAACTTCATCGGCGCCGGCGCCTACGAGCACCACATCCCCGCGGCGGTCTGGCAGATCGTGACGCGCGGCGAGTTCTACACCGCCTACACGCCGTACCAGGCCGAGGCGAGCCAGGGCACGCTGCAGCTGCTGTACGAATACCAGACGATGATGACCAGCCTCACCGGCATGGACGTGTCGAACGCGTCCATGTACGACGGCGCCTCGGCGCTGGGCGAGGCGCTGCTGATGGCGCTGCGCGCCAACCCCAGGAACAAGTCGGGGCGCGTGCTGGTGCCGCGCACGGTGCACCCGTTCTACGTCGAGGCGGTCAACGCCACGACCCACGCGCAGGGCATCCGCCAGGCGGCGCTGGGCTATTGCCCGACCGAAGGCCGCACGCTGGCGGAATCGCTCAAGCCGTACGAGGGCCTGGACCTCACCGCGGTGGTGATCCAGCAGCCCAACTTCTTCGGCGTGCTGGAGGACGTGGACGCGATCACCGACTGGGCGCACGCGCAGGGCGCTCTCGTCGTGGCCGTGGTCAACCCCACCTCGCTGGCCCTGCTCAAGGCGCCGGGGCAGTGGGGCAAGACCGGCGCGGACATCGTCGTTGGCGAAGGCCAGCCGCTGGGGGCGCCGCTGTCCTCCGGTGGCCCGTACTTCGGCTTCCTGTGCGCCAAGAAGGAATTCGCGCGGCAGATGCCGGGCCGCATCGTGGGCCGCACCGTGGACCTGGAAGGCAAGCCCGGCTACGCGCTCACCTTGCAGGCGCGCGAGCAGCACATCCGCCGTGCCAAGGCCACGTCCAACATCTGCACCAACCAGGGCCTGCTGGTGACGGCGGCGACCATTTACATGTCGCTGCTGGGGCCGGAGGGGCTGGCCAAGGTCGCTTCGGCCTGCATGGCCAACCTGAAGGCGCTGACCGGAGCGCTGACGCAGATCCCCGGCGTGACCGCCGCGTTCCGCGGCGCCCGCTTCCACGAGGCGGTGCTCAAGCTGGACCGCCCGGTGGCGCCGGTACTGGCGCGCCTGGCCGACCAGGGCATCGTCGGCGGTTTCGACCTGTCGCGCCATTACCCGGAGCTGGGGCACGCCCTGCTGGTATGCGCCACGGAAACCAAGTCCGCGGCCGACATCGCGCGCTACGCGGACGCGCTGCGCCGCCTGCTGGCCCAGGCCGCGGCCGCCTGATCGAGACCGATCCATGACCGAAAAGCTGATCTTCGAAATCTCCCGCCCCGGCCGCGTCGCCCACGCGCAGAACCCCGGCAACGCGGTCGACACGTCCGGCATCCCGGAGAGCCTGCGCCGCAAGGACAGGCCGCGGCTGCCGGAGGTGTCGGAAATGCAGGCGGTACGCCACTACACGCGCCTGTCGCAGCGGAATTTCTCCATCGACACGCACTTCTACCCGCTGGGCTCGTGCACGATGAAGTACAACCCGCGCGCCTGCAATTCGCTGGCGATGCTGCCGGAGTTCCTGGCGCGCCATCCGCTGGCGCCGGAGGCGCACAGCCAGGGCTTCCTCGCCTGCATGTACGATTTGCAGGAGATGCTCAAGGCCGTGACCGGCATGGCCGGCGTGTCGCTGACGCCGATGGCCGGCGCGCAGGGCGAGTTCGCCGGCGTGGCGATGATCCGCGCCTACCATCGCGCGCGCAACGACGACGCCCGCACCGAGATCCTGGTGCCGGATGCCGCGCACGGCACCAACCCGGCCACGGCGACCATGCTGGGCTACACCGCGCGCGAGATCCCGACCAATGCCGACGGCGACGTCGACCTCTCGGCGCTCAAGGCCGCGGTCGGCCCACAGACCGCCGGCATCATGCTGACCAACCCGTCCACGCTGGGCGTGTTCGAGCGGCGCATCAAGGAGATCGCCGAGATCGTGCACCAGGCCGGCGGCCTGCTGTACTACGACGGCGCCAACCTGAACGCGATCCTGGGCCAGGTCCGGCCCGGCGACATGGGCTTCGACGTCATCCACATGAACCTGCACAAGACCTTCTCGACGCCGCACGGCGGCGGCGGTCCCGGGGCGGGCGCGGTGGGCGTGTCCAAGCGCCTGCTGCCGTTCATGCCGATCCCGCTGGTCGGCAAGACCGGCGACCAGTACCGCTGGCTGGACGAGCGCGACCTGCCGCAGACCATCGGCCGCCTGTCCGCCTTCATGGGCAACGCCGGCGTGCTGCTGCGCGCGTACGTGTACGCGCGCATGCTGGGCCGCGAGGGCATGCACCGCGTCGCCGAGTTCGCCACGCTCAATGCCAACTACCTGGCGGCGCGCCTGCGCGACCAGGGCTACGATCTGGCCTTCCCCAGGCGCCGCGCCAGCCACGAGTTCATCGTCACGCTCAAGAAGCAGAAGCAGGAGATCGAGCTGACCGCGACCGACGTCGCCAAGCGCCTGCTCGACTACGGGTTCCACGCGCCGACGATCTACTTCCCGCTGCTGGTGCCGGAGTGCCTGCTGATCGAGCCGACCGAGACCGAGGACAGGGAGACGCTGGACGCCTTCGTCGAGGCGCTGGTCTCCATCTGGAACGAGGCGAAGAAGGACATCGCATTCGTGAAGGGCGCGCCGTACAAGATGCCGGTGCGCCGCCTGGACGACGTGCGCGCGGCGCGCCAACTGGATGTGGCCTGGAAGCCGGCGGCTTAGGACATCGGGGGAGTCATGGCGGATGGGATTCGGGGGGTTGCCCGCCTGGTGCGGGCCACGCGGGTGTCGTACTGGGGCCTGGGCTGGGCGCTGAAGGAAGAGGAGGCGTTCCGCATCGAGGCGATGCTGTGCCTGGCCCTGGTGCCGGCGGCGGTGTACCTGGGGCAATCCGGCATCGAGCGGGCGCTGCTGGTCCTGTCGCTGTTCGTGGTCCTGATCACGGAGCTGCTCAACACCGGCATCGAGGTGGTCGTCGACCGCATCGGCAAGGAGCATCATGTGCTCTCCGGGCGCGCCAAGGACCTGGGTTCCGCGGCCGTGCATCTTTCATTGGTTCAGGTTCCGGCGATCTGGGGCCTGGTGCTGTTCGGATAAGGAAGGATAGGAAAAATGTCGGTTTTGATCTGCGGTTCGCTGGCCTACGACACGATCATGGTGTTTCCCGGCCATTTCAAGAATGAAATCCTGCCGGACAAGGTGCACATCCTGAACGTGGCCTTCCTGGTGCCGCAGATGCGCCGGGAGTTCGGCGGCTGCGCCGGCAACATCGCCTACAACCTCAGCATGCTCGGCGGCTCGGCGCTGCCGATGGGCACGGTGGGCAAGGACTTCGCGCCGTACGCGGCGTGGATGGACGGCAAGGGCATCGTCCGCACGCATCTCAAGGAGGTGCCGGACAGCTTCACCGCGCAGGCCTACATCGTCACCGACCTCGACGACAACCAGATCACCGCCTTCCACCCCGGCGCGATGAACTTCGCGCACACCCAGGCCATCCCGAACAAGGGCATCACGCTCGGCTCGGTGTCGCCGGACGGGCGCGACGGCATGCTGCTGCACGCGCGCGAGTTCGCGGAGGCCGGCATCCCGTTCGTATTCGATCCCGGCCAGGGCCTGCCGATGTTCGGCGGCGACGAGCTGAAGCAGTTCATCGAGCTGGCCAGCTACGTCGCGGTCAACGACTACGAGTCGGAGATGCTGATGGCGCGCACCGGCTGGACGCTGGGCGAGATTGCCCAGCGCGTCGACGCGCTGATCGTCACGCGCGGCGCGCAGGGCTCGCACATCCACGCCAAGGGCAAGCTGCACGAGATTCCCTGCGCCAAGGCGGAGTCGCTGGCCGACCCGACCGGCTGCGGCGACGCCTACCGCGGCGGCCTGCTCTACGGCATCTCCCAGGGCATGGAGTGGGACACCGCCGGCCGCGTCGCCTCGCTGATGGGCGCGATCAAGATCGAGCGCCCCGGCACGCAGAACCACAAGGTCACGCCGGAGTCGTTCCGCGCGCGCTTCAAGCACGAATTCCGCTACGACCCGGCCTGAACGTCACGTGAAATCCCTGCAACTCAAGAAGGGCGAAGACCGCCGCCTGCGCGCCGGCCACCTGTGGATTTACTCCAACGAGGTGGACACGCAGGCGACGCCGCTGACCGCGTTCGAGCCCGGCGCGCTGTGCCGCGTCGTGGACAGCCGCGGCAAGCCGCTGGGGCAGGGCTACGTCAATCCGGGCACGCTGCTGGCGGCGCGGCTGCTGTCCGGCGACGCCGACGCGCAGATCGCGGCCGACTGGTTCAGGCGCCGCATCGAGGCGGCGCTGGCGCTGCGCGCGCGGCTGTACGCCGGGCCGTACTACCGCCTGGTCTACGGCGAGGCCGATGGCCTGCCGGGCCTGGTCGTGGACCGCTACGGCGACATTCTGGTGGTGCAGCTCGGCACCGCCGGCATGGAACGACTCAAGCCGATGATTGCCGAGGCGCTGCAACGAGTCCTCAAGCCGCGCGGCATCTGGTTCTCCAATGAACTGGCGATGCGCCAGACCGAGGGCCTGCCCGACTACACCGAAGCGGTCGGCGAGGTGCCGGAGGCCGCCGAGGTGGTGGAAGGCGGAGCGCGCTTCGAGGCGCCAATCCGCACCGGCCAGAAGACCGGCTGGTTCTACGACCAGCACGACAACCGCGACCGCCTGGCGCGCTACGTCTCCGGCCGCAGCGTGCTGGACGTATTCAGCTACGTCGGCGCCTGGGCGGTGCGTGCGCTGAGCCAGGGCGCGTCGAGCGCGCTGTGCGTGGATAGCTCGCAGCCGGCGCTGGACACGGCGGCGCGCAATGCCCAGCGCAACGGCTACGCCCTGGAGACGCGCAAGGGCGAGGCGGTGGACATGCTCAAGGCGCTGCGCCAGGAAGGCCGCAGCTTCGACGTCGTCGTGGTGGACCCGCCGGCGTTGATTAAGCGGCGCAAGGATCTCGACGCCGGCCTGGAGCACTACGCGCGCCTGAACCGCCTGGCGATGGAGCTGCTGGCGCCGGACGGCGTGCTGGTGTCCTGCTCCTGCTCCCATCACTTGGAGGAGGACGCGCTGCAACGCATCCTGCTGCGAGAGTCGCGCGCGCTCGGCCGGCGCCTGCAAATCCTGGAGAAGGGCGGGCAGGGGCCGGACCACCCGGTGCACCCCGCCATCCCCGAAACGCGCTACCTCAAGGCGCTTTACTGCCGCGTGCTCGCGGGCTAATCGTTCCCGTCCCAGCGGTCGCGGTGGCCCCGGTAGTGGCCGCCGCGGTGGCCGCGGTGGCCGTGGTCGTGAAAATGGTGGACGCGGTGATGCGCGCACCACGGCGGGCCGCCGTGCCAGTGCGGGCGATACCCGCGGTGCCACTGGGACTCGTGCCAGCCGAAGCTCCAGTACGGGCTGGGATAGACCTCGACGTAGACGTCGGAGCGCGAATCGGCGGGGGCGGGGGCCGCGAAGCCCAGGCCGACGCACAGTCCGAGCGCAAGCAGAATCCGTTTCATGACTCACCGGGAACGCTGGGGGGCCTGCGCTCATCATCCGCATGGCGCCTGAATCGTTCCTGAACGCGCAACTGGGTAGAATTCGCCACCATCATGCTCATCCATCCCGATTTCGATCCCGTCGCGATCCGCCTCGGGCCGCTGGCCGTGCACTGGTACGGTCTCATGTACCTGCTCGGTTTCTGGGGCGCCTGGTGGCTGGGCGTAAGGCGCGCGGCGCAGCCGCACGTCGCCTGGCCCAAGGATCGCGTCGCCGACCTGCTGTTCTATGTGGTGCTGGGCGTGATCCTCGGCGGCCGCATCGGCTACACGCTGTTCTACAACCTGAGCGGCTTCCTGGCCGACCCGCTGGTGATCGTGCGCATGTGGGAGGGCGGCATGTCCTTCCATGGCGGCCTGCTCGGCGTGATCGTCGCATACGTCCTGTTCGCGTACCACCACAAGCTGCACATGTTCGAGATCGCGGATTTCGCCGCGCCGCTGGTGCCGGTCGGGTTGTTCACCGGGCGCATCGGCAACTTCATCAACGGCGAGCTGTGGGGCAAGCCGACCGATCTGCCCTGGGGCATGGTGTTTCCCCGCGCCGGCTCCGAGCCGCGCCACCCCAGCATGCTGTACGAGGCCGGCCTGGAAGGCCTGGCGATGCTCGCCATCCTGTGGTGGTTCGCGCGCAAGCCGCGGCCGCGCATGGCGGCGTCCGGCCTGTTCCTGGCGCTGTACGCGCTGTTCCGCATCGCGGTCGAGTTCGTGCGGCGGCCGGACGCGCACATCGGCTACCTGGCCTGGGGTTGGGTGACGATGGGCCAGGTGCTGAGCCTGCCGATGCTACTTGCCGGCGGTCTCATGATGGGGATCGCCTATATCAAAGCCCCGGTTCCGGAGTCGCGAGTCGCGAGTTCCAAGTGAAGCAATACCTCGACTTGATGCGCCATGTCCTGGCGAACGGCGCGGCCAAGGCCGACCGCACCGGCACCGGCACGCTGTCGGTGTTCGGCCACCAGATGCGCTTCAACCTGGCCGACGGCTTTCCGCTGGTCACGACCAAGAAGCTGCACCTGAAGTCGATCGTCCACGAGCTGCTGTGGTTCCTGAAGGGCGAGACCAACATCCGCTACCTCAAGGAAAACGGCGTCTCGATCTGGGACGAATGGGCGGATGCCGACGGCGAGCTGGGCCCGGTCTACGGCAAGCAGTGGCGCCGCTGGCAGGCGGCGGACGGCCGCACCATCGACCAGATGCAGCTGCTGCTCGACCAGATCCGCGGCAATCCCGACTCGCGCCGCCACATCGTGTCGGCCTGGAACGTCGGCGAGCTGGACAAGATGGCGCTGGCGCCGTGCCACGCGCTGTTCCAGTTCCACGTCTGCGACGGCAAGCTGTCGTGCCAGCTCTACCAGCGCAGCGCCGACATTTTCCTGGGCGTGCCGTTCAACATCGCTTCGTACGCGCTGCTGACGATGATGGTGGCGCAGGTCTGCGACCTCGCGCCCGGCGACTTCGTCTGGACCGGCGGCGACTGCCATCTCTACGCCAACCACCTGGAGCAGGCGCGCCTGCAACTGTCGCGCGAGCCGCGTCCGCTGCCGCGGATGGTCGTCAATCCCGCGGTGAAGGACCTGTTCGGCTTCCGCTACCAGGACTTCGAGCTGGTGGGGTACGACGCGCATCCCCACATCAAGGCGCCGGTGGCGGTGTGAGGCGGATCGCGCCCCGGCCCCACCGGCACGGAACGCCGGCGGCCCGCCCCGGTCGTAGTTGCGGACGATGACAACGGCGGACGCGATCGTCGGCCTGGTGGTCGCGATGGACGAACGGGGGCTGATCGGCCGCGCCGGGGGGCTGCCCTGGCGCCTGCCGGACGACCTCAAACACTTCAAGGCGCTGACTCTCGGGAAGACCGTGCTGATGGGCCGCAAGACCTGGGACTCCCTGGGACGCCCGCTGCCGCAGCGGGAGAACTGGGTGCTGACGCGCGATCCGGCGTTCCGCGCGGACGGCTGCCGCACGTTCGCGTCGGCCGACGCCGCGCTGCGCGCCCACCGCGAGCGGGGCGGCGAGCTGATGGTGATCGGTGGCGGCGAGGTCTATCGCCAGCTGCTGCCCGCCGCGCGCCGCATCCATCTGACCGAGGTGCACGGCCGCTTCGACGGCGACGCCTGGTTCCCGGCGCTGGAACGCCGCCAGTGGCGCGAAACCGCGCGGCACGAGCATCCGGCCGACGAGCGCCACGCCTGCGCGTTCAGCTTCGTCACGCTCGAGCGCTGATGGGTCGGGCCCTCGCCGGACTGGTCCTGGCCCTGGCGGCCGCCGCCGCGGCGGCGCAGGAGGGCGGTCCCGCGGCGACGGAATATCCGACGGTCCGCGAAATCGTTTTTCAGGGCAACAAGATCACGCAGACCAAGGTGTTGCGGCGCGAGCTGCTGGTGCGCGTGGGCGATCCGGCCGATCCCGGAAAGATCGAGCGCAGCCGGCAGAACATCCTGGACCTCGGCCTGTTCCGCTCGGCGCGTGTCGAGACCGAGCCGGTGGAGGGCGGGGTGCGGCTGCGCATCGCGGTGCGCGAAAAGATCTACGTGCTGCCGGTGCCGCGCGTCAGCGCCAGCAGCGACGGCGGCTACGGCTTCGGCGCCCAGATACGCTGGAACAACGTCGGCGGCCTCAACGACACCCTCACCGGCTACTGGGAGCGCCGCAAGTCCTCCGAAGGATCGGCCGACGAGGAGCAGCGGGGACTGGCCACCCGGTATTTCTTCGGTGCGTCGCTGCCGTACCTGGCCGACTCGCCCTACACCCTCAACCTGACGGCGGGGCACATCGATTCCCCGGTGATCGAGCCGGAGCGCTACGACGAGGCATTCAACCTGCTCGGCTTCACGCTCACGCGCCGGCTGTCGGACGAGCCGGGCAGCCAGGGTTGGACGGTCGGCGGCGGCCTGCAATACCGCAACCAGTACACCAGCGGCCCGCAGGCGCCGCCCGCTTACGGCAAGGCCACCGGCCCGGTCGGCGTGCTCGGCTATCGGGATCTGCGCTACAAGGTCTACAGCGACGAGGGCCACCGCTTCGGCGCGCGCGTGGAGGCGTCGTCGGAGGCATGGGCCTCCGACTACCACCACGTGTCCTGGAACCTGGACTACAACGGCTACTACCCGGTCGGCGATACCCCGCACCAGACCGTGCAAGTCGGCGCCACGGTGGGTGCCCGCCACGGCGGGCCGCCCGGCGAGGAGGCGTTCAAGCTGGGCGGCGCCGGCACGCTGCGCGGGTTCGAGCCGGAGTCGGCGCAGGGCGATTTCGCGTACGTGGTGAGCGTGGAGCATCTGCGGCCCCTGTTCCGCAATTCCATCCGCTCGATGCTCCTGGTGGACGCCGGCAACGCGTTCGTCGAGCCCGGCGACTTCAACTTCGACCGCGTGCTGGTCGGCGCCGGCTTCGGCATCCGCGTGCGCGTGCAGGCCTTCGTCGACCTCGACCTGGAGCTGGGCATCGCGTGGCCGCTCAACGGCGGCGGCCCGCGCTTCTTCGCCAGCAAGATTTGAGCGCCGACCGCGCCGCTGGTATAACGCTGGCTCCTGCCAATACGAGAACGGGAGAACTCATGGCCGACATGAAGAGCGCCTTCGAACAGGCCCAGAAGGACGTCAAGACGCTGACCAAGCGCCCGAGCAACGAGGACATGCTGTTCCTGTACGCCCAGTTCAAGCAGGCCACGGAAGGCGACGTCAAGGGCGACCGTCCCGGCATGCTCGACATGGTCGGCCGCGCCAAGTACGACGCCTGGGCCAAGATCAAGGGCGCCAAGTCCGACGCCGCGATGAAGGCGTATGTGGACAAGGTGGCGGCGCTGTTGAAGACGCACAAATGAACGCGCCCCGGCTCCGCCGGGGACGAGCGCCATAAACGACAAGGCCCGCTTCCGCGGGCCTTGTCGCATCCGCGGACCGTTAGAACTGGTACTTGACGTAGGTCTGGAGGAAGTCGCGGTCGCGGTAGAGGTTGCGCTCGCCGGCGCCGGTGAACCAACCGTAGCCGGCCGTGAACGACAGCGCGTCCTTGTAGCGGGTCTCGACGTTCAGCAGCACCTGCTTGCGGCCCTCGATGAAGTTCTCGGCCGGTCCCGGCGCCGTGCCGTGCACGTCGTGCGACCAGACGATGAAGGGCTGCACGCTGATGCCGGGCAGCACGCTTTCGTACTTGATGATGCCGATCACGCGGTAGCCCCAGGAGAACTTGTCGGCGAAGGCGTCGAGGTCCTGCTGATGCGGGTTGAAGCGCCCGCCGTCCGCGCCGACGTGGCAGGACGGGTTGGTCGAGCAGGCCTGGCGCGAGCCGTCCGCCCCGCTGCCGTCGGCGCCGGCGCTGGCATGCAGGAAGGTACCGGCGGCGTCGATCTGCAACCGGTCCAGCGACGGCAGGTCCGGTACGTGGGTCGCGCACAGCTCGCCCACCAGGATGATCTGGTCGGCGCCGATCGGGTTGTCGCTGGCGCCCAGAACGTAAGTGCCGCCGAGGTTGTACTGGATCGTGTCGAAGTACTCCCAGCCGCGGATGTAGCAGTCCAGGCTGGAGTTGTATTCGCGCGTGGAAAGGCCGCGCGCGCAGGGCGCGTTCTCGCCGATCGCGTCCGCACCGTAGCGGTACGGAATGACAAAGCTGGGGAAGGAGCGCGCCGAGCCGGGAATGTGGCCCAGCACCGCGCCGGTGGCGCCGCCGGGCAGCGGCACCGGCGTGCCGATCACGCCGGCGTCGAAGGTGTCCTTGAAGGGATTGTTGCCGTCGGCGTCGAGGAAGTCGCTGGGGCCGTAGCTCTGGCCGTCGATGCCGATGCCGCTGGACGAGCCGCTGCAGCCGGTGCCGTTGAGGTTGCGGTTGTGGCAGCGCGACAGCGTGGGGCCGAACGCGGCGAAGGCCAGGTCCTCGCTGTCCACCTGCAAGGGGGCGTCCGGGCGGTACGCGATCTCGCCCTGCAGGGAGAAGTCGCCCAGCGTCGTGTTGAAACTGACGCCGAGCATCTTGATGTTCTCCGGGTACTCGAGCTGGATCCTGGCCGTGTCCAGCGGAGCGATACTGTCGGCAGCCAGGCGCGGGTCGTCGCCGGCCAGGATGCGGTTCAGCGGCAGGTCGTCGCAGGTCGACAGGAACTCGTCGGCGCTGGTCACGTCCACGCCGTGCGCGCTCTCGCGGCGCAGGCAGCTCGCCTCGGTGGCGTAGAAGCTCGCGTACGGCAGCTTGGAGTGGTAGTTCATGAAGTAGAAGCCGAACTCGGTGCCGTTGCCGAGATTCTCCGCGTAGTACTTCAGCGACAGGCCGTACTGGCCGCCGTCGCTGGCCTCGTTGTCCGGCAGGCGCTCGATCTGCGTGCGCGAGCCGGCGATGAGGGCCAGGGGGTTGTTCTGCGGATGCGCGACGCGGTCCGGGTCCTCCGGCCCGCCGCCGAACTGGACGGCCACGGAGTCGACGGCATCGTCGGTGCCGATGTCGAGGAAGGACATGTAGGTGCCCGGCGCCGGCATTTCCAGCGGCAGCCACTCGAACTGGTAGTACGCTTCCATGGTCCAGCCGGGCAGTACCTCGGTGCTGCCGTACAGCATGCCGACCGGCGTGAACACTTCCTCGAGCTGGAAGCCGACGCGGAACAGGTTGTTGGCGTTGACCGGGTTGGCCTGGTTCACGCTGTTGATCACCAGCAGCGTGCTTTCGCCCCAGTTCACCGTCTGGCGGCCGACCTTCCAGGTCAGCGAGCGGTCGCCGGGCAGCGGCAGCTCGCTGCTCACGTACAGCTCCAGCAACTGGAAGTCGGTGCCCGCCTGCTCCAGCACCTTGCCGTTGCGGCGCTTGTTGCGCACCACGCCGCCGGGGCCGTAGATGGTCGAGTCCGGGAAGTAGAGCTGCTGCAGGATCGGCGCCGCCGGCCCCTGGATGAAATCGCGCTCGCCCGGCCCATAGCCCACGCTGTCGGCGTTGTCCGCCGTCACGCGGTTCGGGTGGTATTCGCGGAAGTTGTTGTTGACCGCGTCGTAGAAGAACAGCCAGCGCGTGAACAGCTGGTAGTCGCCGTAGTTCAGGGTCAGGTCCTGGGTGATCTTGGCCACCCCCTGGACGAGGTCGCCCTTGTCGTAGTTCAGGTTGCCGTCGTCGGCGTTGACCGTGTACTGGCCCGGCGCGTTCACCAGCGCCAGGGCGGGCGCGGTCTGGTCGCGGAACACGCCCTGGCAGCCCTGCAGCGCGCCGGCGCAGACGCCGGGATTTAGGTTGCTTTTGCCGACCAGGTCGGCCGCGCGGTCCTGCATGCGCCAGGCGGCGCCGACCGTGACCGTCGAATTGAGCACGCCGGCGACGCCTTCGCCGTATTCCAGCTCGAAGGTCATCGCGTGCGCGGAAGAAGAAACCACCAATGCGGCGCCCAACAGCGCCTGCCGGAGAGACGTCATCACCCAAAAACTCCCTGTTTGCCCCTGCGCCCGGAACTTCTCTTGGTATGGGTTGTGGTTAGCCGCGACTCGGGCCGGTCGCGCGCTCTCTCCTCTGGGCGCGAATTCTAGCCTGAACCGCCGGAAATTGGGGCCGGATCGGCCTTCAGATCGCCGGCCCGGCGCCGGCGCGCCCGGCCAGCTCGCGCGCGAACTGCTGCGCCACGCGACCGCTGCGCGAGGCGCGCTGGAGCGCCCAGCGCAGCGCCAGCTTGGCGGTTTCGTCGGTAAGCGAAGGGCCACCCAGCCGGGCCAGGTGGTGCCGCACCATGTCCAGGAACTGCTCCTGGCCGAACGGCGGGAACGACAGCCACAGGCCGAAGCGCTCGGACAGCGAGATCTTTTCCTCGGTGGACTCGCCGGGGTGCAGCTCGCCGTCCACCCAGTGGTATTCCTCGTTGTCCTTCTTCATCTCCGGCATCAGGTGCCGGCGGTTGGAGGTGGCGTAGATCAGCACGTTGTCCGGCGGCGCCTCGATGTCGCCGTCCAGCGCCGCTTTCAGCGCCGACAGCCCCGGATCGTTGGCGGCGACGGAGAAGTCGTCCACGTACAGCACGAAGCGCCGCTTGCTGCCGCGCAGCGGCCGCACGATGTCGTAGAGCTGGTGCAGATCGTGCGGCGCCACCTCGACCAGCCGCAGCCCCCGATCCGCGAACTCGGTCAGCAAGGCCTTGACCAGCGAGGACTTGCCGGTGCCGCGCGCTCCGGTCAGCAGGGCGTGGTTGGCCGGCAGCCCCTGCACGAACTGGCGCGTATTGGCGACCAGCGCCTCCTTCTGGCGCTCGACGTGCAGCAGATCGTCCAGCCGCACCCGGTGCGGCGCGGCGATTGGCTCCAGCCGGCCGTTGCGCCAGCGGTAGGCGAGGGCGGTGTCCGCCGCCCGTCCCGTCTTGCGGGGCCGGGACGCGGAACGGCCGCCCTTGCGTGCGCGCATTTACGCCAGCTTCTTGTGCCGCGCACGCCGGTTCACGCCCGGCTCGCTGCCGGTGCGGCGGCGGAAGTCGTCTTCGTATTCGCGGTAGTTGCCCTCGTGCCACACCACCTCGCCGGTGTCCTCGAAGGCGAGGATGTGGGTGGCGATGCGGTCGAGGAACCAGCGGTCGTGCGAGATCACCAGCACGCAGCCGGGGAAGTCGAGCAGCGCCTCTTCCAGCGCGCGCAGGGTTTCGACGTCGAGATCGTTGGTCGGCTCGTCCAGCAGCAGCACGTTGCCGCCGCTCATCAGCAGCTTGGCCAGGTGCACGCGGTTGCGTTCGCCGCCGGACAGATCCTTGACGCGCTTCTGCTGGCCTTCGCCCTTGAAGTTGAAGCGGCCGATATAGGCGCGCGCCGGCATCTCGTAGGAGCCGGCGCGGATGATGTCGTTGCCGCCGGAAATCTCCTTGAAAACCGTGTTGTCGCCGTTGAGCGAATCGCGCGACTGGTCCACGTAGGCGAACTTCACCGTCTCGCCGATCCTGATCTCGCCGCCATCCGGCTTTTCCTGGCCGGTCAGCATGCGAAACAGCGTGGTCTTGCCCATGCCGTTGGCGCCGACGATGCCGACGATGCCGCCGCGCGGCACGGTGAAGTTCACGCCCTGGTACAGCACGCGGTCGCCGTACTGCTTCTTGAGGTCCTCGACCTCGATCACCACATCGCCCAGGCGCGGTCCGGGCGGAACGTAGAGTTCCTTGGTTTCGGCGCGCTTCTGGAACTCGGTGGAGGCCAGTTCCTCGAAGGCCTTCACGCGCGCCTTGCTCTTGGCCTGGCGGCCCTTGGGGTTCTTGCGCACCCACTCCAGCTCTTCCTTCATCGCCTTGGTGTGCGCGTCCTCGGCCTGCTGCTCCTGCTCCAGGCGCTTCTCCTTCTGCTCCAGCCAGGACGAGTAATTGCCCTGCCAGGGGATGCCGTGGCCGCGGTCCAGCTCCAGGATCCAGCCGGCGACGTTGTCCAGGAAGTAGCGGTCGTGGGTCACGGCGATGACCGTGCCGGGGAAGTCGTGCAGGTACTTCTCCAGCCAGGCGACGGATTCCGCGTCGAGGTGGTTGGTCGGCTCGTCCAGCAGCAGCATGTCCGGCTTGGACAGCAGCAGGCGGCACAGCGCAACGCGGCGGCGCTCGCCGCCGGACAGCTTGCTCACGTCGGCGTCCCAGGGCGGCAGGTTCAGCGCCTCGGCGGCCTTGTCCAGGATCACTTCGAGGTTGTGGCCGTCCATCGCCGCCATCCGGGCTTCCAGTTCCTGCTGCTTCGCGGACAGCTTGTCGAAGTCGGCGTCGGGCTCGGCGTAGGCGGCGTAGATCTTCTCCAGCTCCGCCTGCACCGAGGTGATGTCGGCCAGCGCTTCTTCGATGTTGCCGCGCACGGTCTTGGCCGGGTCGAGCCTGGGCTCCTGCGGCAGGTAGCCGACCTTGAGGCCCGGCATCGGCCGCGCCTCGCCGACGAACTCCTTGTCCACGCCGGCCATGATGCGCAGCAGCGTGGACTTGCCCGCGCCGTTGTAGCCGAGCACGCCGATCTTGGCGCCGGGGAAGAAGGACAGGGAGATGTCGCGCAGGATCTCGCGCTTGGGCGGCACGATCTTGCCGCACCGGATCATGGTGTAGACGTACTGGCTCATGGAGTCGCAACAGGGGGGCGAAAACGAATCGCGAATTATACCGGTCTCGCGCCCTTATAATGCGCCGCGATAAGAACAAGGGAGGAGAACGCCATGGCCGGCGCCGGCCGTATCGTCGCATTGCTGCTGTCGATCTCGACCTCGGCAAGCGCCGAGGTGTATCGCTGCGAATCCCAGGGAAAGGTGACGTATACCGACCGGCCGTGCGCGGCCGGCGCGCCGCCGCAGGCTTTGCCCGCGCCGACGGTGGTGCCGCGCGGTCAGGACGAGCGCGAGCGGGCGCGCGAGTACGACCGGCGCATCGAGCGCGAACGTCAGGCGCGCGACCGTGCCGATGCCGAGTGGGCCGAGGCGCACCGCGCGCGCAAGGAGCGCGACGAGGCGCTGCGGCATGCGCGCATCGCCGGCAAGGTCGTGAAAGGCATGGACGCCGGCGACGTGCGCAGCGCCTGGGGCGAGCCGGCGGAAATCACGCGCGAGGAGCGCGACGGGGTGGTGTGGGAACGATGGACCTACCGTGACGGCGGCGCCGTCCGCACGGTCCAGTTTCGCGGCGGCGAGGTGCACAGTACGCGCCGCCAGGGTGGGAAATGAAAATGACGCAACTGCCGGTCCGATTCGAAGACATCCAGGATGCCGCCCGCACGCTGGCCGGGCAGATCGTGCGCACGCCCTGCACGCGCTCGCGCGTGCTGTCCAAGCTGACCGGCACCGACGTCTGGATCAAGTTCGAGAACTTCCAGTTCACCGCCTCGTTCAAGGAGCGCGGCGCGCTCAACAAGCTGGCGAAGCTCACCGAGGCCGAGCGCAAGGCCGGCGTCTGCGCCATGTCGGCCGGCAACCACGCGCAGGGCGTGGCTTACCACGCGACGCGCCTGGGCATCAAGAGCGTCATCGTGATGCCCAAGAACACCCCGTTCACCAAGGTCAAGAACACGCGCGAGCTGGGCGGCGAAGTGATCCTGCACGGCGAGACCCTGGCGGACGCGCAGGCCTTCCTGGAGGAAGAGCTGGTCGGCAAGCGCGGCATGACGCTGGTCCACCCCTTCGACGATCCGCTGGTCATCGCCGGCCAGGGCACCATCGCGCTGGAGATGCTGGAGGACGCGCCGGCGCTCGACACGCTGGTCGTGCCGGTCGGCGGCGGCGGCCTGATCGCGGGAATCGCTGTGACGGCCAAGGCGCTCAAGCCGGACATCCGCATCGTCGGCGTCGAATCCGCGGGCTATCCCTCCGCGTACGCGGCGATCCAGGGCGACCTGAACCTGGTCAAAGGCGGCCCGACCATCGCCGAAGGCATCGCGGTCAAGTACATCGGCCGGCAGACGCTGGCGGTGATCCGCGCGCTGGTCGACGAGCTGGTGCGCGTGGAGGAGCCGGCGATCGAGCGCGCGATCGGCCTGCTGGTCAACGTCGAGAAGGTCGTGCCCGAGGGCGCCGGCGCCGCCGGGCTGGCGGCGCTGCTTTCCGACCCGGCGAAGTTCGCCGGGCGCAAGGTCGGCCTGGTCATCAGCGGCGGCAACATCGACACGCGCCTGCTGGCCTCGGTGCTGATGCGCCAGCTGGTGCACGAATCGCGGCTCATCAGCCTGTCCATCGACATCGAGGACCGCCCCGGATTCCTGGCGCGCGTCGCCGGTCGCGTCGGCGAGTCCGGCGGCAACATCATCCAGGTGCACCACGAGCGCCTCGGCGGCATCCACGCCAAGCAGGCGACGCTGGAAATGCTGGTGGAAGCGCAGGACGAAGCCCATGCGCACCAGATCATTGCCGACTTGCAGGACGCCGGCTTCCAGGTTCGCCGCAGCCAGGGCGGCTACGGCGAAGTGGAATAAGCCGGCGGGAGCTATCTCCCGACCAGCGAGCGCGCGATCACTTCCTTCATGATCTCGGAGGTGCCGCCGTAGATGCGCTGCACGCGCGCGTCGGCAAAGAAGCGCGAGATCGGGTACTCGGTCATGTAGCCGTAGCCGCCGAACAATTGCAGGCAGCGGTCGGCGACGCGGAACTGCATCTCCGTCGTCGCCAGCTTGACCATCGCGGCGGTCGGCACGTCCAGCTTGCCCTGCGCGTACAGCGCGGCGCAGTGCTTGGTGAAGGCCTTCGTCACCTCGATGTCGGTCTTGATCGCGGCCAGCTCGAAGCGCGTGTTCTGGAAGCCGGCGATGGGCTGGCCGAAGGCCTTGCGGTTGCGCACGTAGTCCAGCGTCAGCGCCAGCGCGCCCTCGGCGCTGGTGACGGCGTGCACCGCCAGCGTCAGGCGCTCGCGCGGCAGCTCGTCGATCAGGTGGCCGAAGCCGTTGCCGGGGCGGCCGAGGATCGCGGAGGCGGGCACGCGCACGTCGCTGAAGAACAGCTCGGAAGTGTCGCCGCAGTGCTGGCCGATCTTGTCCAGGTTGCGGCCGCGCGCAAAGCCCGGCATCGCCGCCTCGATCAGGAACAGCGTCGTGCCCTTGGCGCCGGCCTTCGGATCGGTCTTGGTGAACGTGACGATCACGTCGGCGTGCTGGCCGTTGGTGATGAAGGTCTTCTGGCCGTTGATGCGATAGCCGCTGCCGTCCGGCGTGGCGGCGGTCTTGATGCCCTGCAGGTCGGAGCCCGCGCCCGGCTCGGTCATGGCGATGGCACCGACCATTTCGCCGGACACCAGCTTGGGGATGTATTTCTTCTTCTGCTCCTCGGTGCCCAGGTGCGCGATGTACGGGCACACGATGTCGGAATGCACCGCGAGGTTCGCCGCCAGCGCGCCGAAGCCCATGCGGCCGACTTCCTCCAGCCCCACGCAGGAAAACTCGAACGGCGCGCCGATGCCGCCGTACTCGGCCGGCGCGTCGACGCACAGCAGTCCCGCCTCGCCGAGCCGGTTCCAGAGCTTGCGCGGCGTGATGCCGGCTTTCTCCCACTGGTCGTAATGCGGCTGGACGTTTTCTTCCAGGAAGCGCCGGACGTTGTCGCGGAACAGTTCGAGTTCTGAGGCTGTGTCGGTCATGGTGAACGGCAGTGGCAAAGGGTGCGTAAGTGTAGCCGGGCGCGCCGTTCGTCTGCCGCTCGTCGCGCCGCGCGGGCCGGCGCGCGCCGGAACCGTGCGGGATTCGACACCATGGGTTCGTCTCCCCATAGACAAAAACACGTGATGATCCGCCGCACGCCGCACGGCCCGCCTAGGATTCGGACAACCTAGTGCGGAGCAATGGACATGCATCCCCGATCCTTCCGATTGCTGGCGGTTACGGCGCTCGTGCCCCTGATGTCGGCGTGCGCCGGCCTGGAGCCCACGGAGGAAGAGCAGCTCGCCTACCGCGGCGGCGCCGCGCCGTCCGGCAATCCCTGCCTGTTCGGCGGCGTGACGCCGCGGGCCGTGCAGCACTGCGCGACCGTCAATTTCGGCGTTGAGGGATTCCTGGGCGCGCTCAACCGCCAGGTGCTGGACGCCTTGCCCGCGCGCGCCGATTGCGAGGAGCACGCGGCCGAGGTCGTCCGGCAGCTGGCGTCCTACCGGGACTACCGGGCGGAGAGGGTGTACTCCTGCCCGCGCTACGTGCAGGCCGGCGACAGCTGCCACGTCTCCGTGCTGGTCGCGGCGCCGGACGGAGCCCGCTACGTCCTCGACAACGGCGCGGTGCTGGCGAACGAACTCGGCTCGCACACCGGACGATTCGAATCGTTCGCGCAGGCGGTCGGCCGGTACTGGATCGGCATCGCGCCCTCGCAGACGGAAATTTCCACCGCGCTCGACCTGTGAGCCGGCGGCCGCCTCAGGCGGTCTTGGACTTGAACTCGCAGAGATCGTAGATCGGACAGCGGCCGCACTCCGGCCGGCGCGCCTTGCACACGTAGCGGCCGTGCAGGATCAGCCAGTGGTGCGCGTCCTTCTTGAACTCGTCCGGCGTTGACTTCACCAGCTTGTCCTCGACCTCGCGCACGGTCTTGCCGGGCGCCAGGCCGGTGCGGTTGGCGACGCGGAAGATATGCGTGTCGACCGCGATGGTCGGCTCCCCGAAGGCGGTGTTCAGCACCACGTTTGCGGTCTTGCGGCCGACGCCGGGCAGCGCCTCCAGGGCCCCACGCGACCGCGGCACCTGGCCGCCGTGCCGGTCGACCAGGATGCGCGACAGCGCCAGGATGTTCCGGGCCTTGCCGTTGAACAGGCCGATGGTCTTGACGTATTCCTTGAGGCCGCTTTCGCCGAGCTTGAGGATCGCTTCGGGCGTGTTCGCGACCGGGAACAGCCTGGCGGTGGCCTTGTTGACGCCCACGTCCGTCGCCTGCGCGGACAGCACCACCGCGACCAGCAGCTCGAACGGCGTCCGGTAGCGCAGCTCGGTGGTGGGATGCGGGTTGCCCGCTTGCAGGCGCGCGTAGATCGCGCGCCGCTTGGCGGGGTTCATTCGACCTGGCGCGAACCGTCGTTGTAAACGCGAATCTCCGGAATCTGTCCGGCGTCCACGTTGCCGTCGCAGCGTGCGGAGCTTGCTTCACTCTCGACCAGGGCGCCGGCGGCCGCTCCGAGCGCGGCAAAACCCAGGCCGGCGAGGGAGTCTTCCTGGTATTCGATCGCGGCGGGCGCTCGGCCGCAGCTGCCGTAGTGCACCGCAAACGGCACGGGCTGCATTGCTTTGGAAAAAGCTTGCCGGATGTCGCCCTCGGTGGCGGCCCTGGCGAACGGCGCCGCGATCAGTCCAGCCGTCAAGACAAGCACGCGGTGCATGGAGTCGCCCTCGGAAACACGCGCCGGATCATATCGCCTGCGGCGACGATTGCGCTATCGGCTGCGCCTGCAGCGCACGCGCCTTCAGGCGGGCGTCGATGCTGTTCTTGAGCGCGACCAGCAGGCCCAGGCCGATGAAGGCGCCGGGTGGCAGCGCCGCCAGCAGCAGGCCGCGGTACTCGGGGATCACCGTCAGATGCGCGCCGCGGAAGGGCTCGCCCAGCAGCAGGTGCGCGCCGCTGCCCAGCGTGCCCTGCGCCAGCACTTCGCGCAGCCCGCCCAAAGTCGCCAGCGCCAGCGTGAAGCCCAGGCCCATCATCAAGCCGTCGAAGGCGGCGCGCGGCAGCGGGTTCTTCGCGGCGAAAGCCTCGGCGCGGCCGATGAGGACGCAGTTGGTGGTGATGATCGGCAGGAAGATGCCGAGGATCTCGTACAGCCCGTGCAGATAGGCGTTCATGAACAGCTCGACCACCGTCACCAGCGCCGCGATCGCCATGACGTAGATCGGGATGCGGATCTCCGGCCGGGTGTAGGCGCGGATCGCCGACACCGCCGCGTTCGAGCAGGTCAGCACGAACAGCGTGGCCAGCCCCAGCGACAGGCCGTTGACCACGTTGCTGCTGGTCGCCAGCAGCGGGCACAGGCCCAGCAGCTGCACGAAACCGGGATTGTTGTTCCACAGGCCGTCGCGGGCGATCTTGGCGTAGGGCGTCATGGTCATGGCGTGGCGGTGGCGGCGTCGGGCGCGAACAGCGCGTCGCGGTTCTGCTCGAAGTACAGCAGCGCGTTCTTCACCGACTTGACGACGGCGCGCGGCGTGACAGTCGCGCCGGAAAACTGGTCGAAGACGCCGCCGTCCTTCTTCACCGCCCAGCGGGCGGGGTCCGGCGCGGTCAGGGACTTGCCGGCGAACCTCAGGATCCAGTCGGAGATGTTCAGGTCGATCCTGTCGCCCAGGCCGGGCGTTTCCTTGTGCGCGATCACGCGCACGCCGGCGACGCTGCCGTCCGCCTTGACCCCGACCAGCAGGCGGATCGGCCCGCTGTAGCCGTCCGGCGCCGTCGCCTCGAAGATCGCCGCGACCGGCCGGCCGGCCTTGCGCGCACGGTAGACCAGGCTCGCCGGCCGGCCGAGGCGGTCGGGCGCCCGCACCGTGCGCACGTCGGCGATGAGGTCGTTGTCGTAGAGCGGAGCCGGCACCAGCGCGTTGAGCTGCGAGACCAGGCGCTGCTTCTCCGCACGCGCGATGTCGTCGCGCGTGGCGGGGTAGGCGCCGGCCAGCAGGGGGCCGGCGGCGAGCGCGAACGCGGTCAGCACGCGCGCGGACTGGAGCATGGCGCGGGCCGCTTCGTTCACGGTTCCTGCCGCGGCCGGTGGCCGTAGACGCGCGGCTGCGTGTACCGGTCGATGGTCGGTGCGCAGATGTTGAGCAGCAGCACGGCGAAGGCGATCGCATCCGGGTAGTTGCCCCAGGTGCGGATCGCGTAGGTCAGCACGCCGATGCCCAGCCCGTAGAGCAGGCGCCCGCGCGGCGTCGTCGCAGCCGTGACCGGGTCGGTGGCGATGAAGAACGCGCCCAGCATCGCCGCGCCGGACAGCAGGTGGAACGGCGGCGAGGCGTAGCGGTCGCCGTCCGCCGCCCAGAACGCCAGCGCGGTCAGGAACAGCCCGCCCAGCACGCCGGCCGGGATCTGCCAGCGGATCGTCCGGCGCGCCAGCAGCCACAGGCCGCCGGCGAGATAGCCCAGGCTCACCCATTCCCAGCCGCGCCCGGCCAGCCAGCCCAGCGGCGCGTCGCCGCCGATCTCCGCCAGTGTGCGGCCGAGGCCGAGCTGGGTGCGCACGTGGTCCAGCGGCGTCGCCGAGCTGAGGGCGTCGGTCGCCGCGTCCCACAAGGGCTGCGGCCCCGGCCAGCGCGTCATTTCCAGCGGAAACGAGATCAGCAGCACCACGAAGCCGACCATCGCCGGGTTGAACGGGTTGTAGCCCAGCCCGCCGAACAGGTGCTTGCCCAGCACCATGGCGAAGAAACAGCCGGTCGCGACCAGCCACCAGGGCGCGCCCGGCGGCAGCGCCAGGGCGAGCAGCGCGCCGGTGAGCAGCGCGCTGAGGTCGCCGAGAAACGGTCGCAGCGGCTTGCCGCGCAGGCGCAGCGCCGCCGCCTCGAAGGCCAGGCAGCTTGCCGCGGCGAGCGCCAGGTTGAGCAGTACGCCGGGGCCGAAGAACAGCACATAGGCCGCGACGCCGGGAATCAGCGCCAGCAGCACGTCGCGCATGACCTGCGCGACGGTCGGCTGCACGGCGAGGTGCGGGGACGATTTCACGTTCATCGGGCTTCCCCCTCCCCTTGTGGGAGGGGGTTAGGGGTAGGGGGTGCCGCCGCCCCCTCTCCCTGTCCCTCTCCCACAAGGGGAGCGGGAACGCTCTTGGGAGCCGCGGTCCTCGCCGCCAGCGCCTCCTTCTTCTTGCGCCGCGCCTCCTCCTTCGCCCGTTCCTCGCGCTCCAGCCGCGCCTGGCGCGCCTCGAAGCGTTCGCGCGCCTCGTCGGCCTTGCGCTTCTCGCGCTCCTCGGCCCAGATCTCGGTCTTGGCGTAGCGGTAGTACTGCACCAGCGGGATGTGGCTGGGGCAGACCTGCGCGCAGCAGCCGCATTCGATGCAGTCGAACAGGTGATGGGCCTCGGCCTTCTCGAATTCGCGCCCGCGCGCGAACCAGTAGAGCTGCTGCGGCAACAGGCCGATCGGGCAGACCTCCACGCAGGCGCCGCAGCGGATGCAGGGCATCGCCGGCGCCGGGTCGCGCACCTCCGCGCGCGGCAGCACCAGCACGCAGTTGGTGGCCTTGACCATCGGCACGTCGGTGGAGCGCAGGGAGAAGCCCATCATCGGGCCGCCCATGATCGGCGCTGCGGTTTCGCCCACGGTGCCGCCCGCCTGCTCGATCAGGAACGCGATCGGCGTGCCGATGCGCGCCTCGAAGTTCTGCGGCGCGCGGATGCCGCCGCCGGTCACGGTGACGACGCGCGCGGTCAGCGGCTCGGCGTAGCGGATCGCGCGCCACACCGCGCGCGCGGTGCCGGGGTTGTGGCAGACGATGCCGATGTCCAGCGGCAGGCCGACGCTGGGCACTTCGCGCCCGGTGAGCGCCTGGATCAGCTGCTTCTCGCCGCCCTGCGGGTAGCGCGTCGGCACCACCGCGATCTCGATGCGCGGATCGGCCTGCGCCGCCGCGCGCAGGGCGCCGATCGCATCCGGCTTGTTGTCCTCCACGCCGAACAGGCAGCGCTGCGCGCCGACCGCGTGCAGGATCGCGCGCGCGCCGGCGACGATCTCGTCCGCGCGCTCGGCCATCAGCAACTGGTCGCAGGTGATGTACGGCTCGCATTCCGCGCCGTTTATCACCAGCGTGTCCACCGGCCGGCCCGGATTGAGCTTGATGAAGGACGGAAACGCCGCGCCGCCCAGGCCGACGATGCCGGCGCGGCGCACGCGCGCCCGCAGCTCCGCCGGATCGAGCTTGGTGCAGTCCGCGCAGGGCTCCCATTCGGGTTGCGCCAACGCTTCGTCCAGCCCGTCGGTGCGGATCGCCAGGCAGGGGCCGGACAGGCCGGAGGGATGCGCGATGGGGCGGTCCTCGATCGCCGCCACGGTGCCGGAGCTGCTGGCGTGGATGTACGCGGAAACGTAGCCCTCGGCGGCGGCGACGGTCTGGCCACGCAGCACGCGGTCGCCGACCTTCACCACCGGCTTGGCCGGCGCCCCGATGTGCTGTTGCAGCGGCAGCACCAGTACCGGCGGCACGGGCGCGGGCCGGATCGGCGTGCGGGTGGACTCCTCCTTGTGCCCGGGCAGGTGCAGGCCGCCCCGGAACCCGTAAATTCTCGGTGGAGTGTTCATGCCGCGGCTCGCGCCGGTTCCGGCCACTTCCAGGTCTTGAGCGTGTCCTTGACCGGTTCCATGGAGATGCAGTCCACCGGGCAGGGCGGGACGCACAGCTCGCAGCCGGTGCACTCGTCGGCGATCACGGTGTGCATCAGCTTGTTGGCGCCGACGATGGCGTCCACCGGGCAGGCCTGGATGCACAGCGTGCAGCCGATGCAGACGTTCTCGTCGATCGCCGCCACCGTCGGCACGGCCTTGGCGACGCCGTTGTCCGGGTTGAGCGGCTTGGGGTCGCGGCCGAGCAGCTCGGCCAGCTTCTGGATGCCTTCCTCGCCGCCGGGCGGGCACTGGTTGATGTCGGCCTCGCCCTTGGCGATGGCGGTGGCGTACGGCTTGCAGCCGGGGAAGCCGCACTGGCCGCACTGCGGCTGCGGCAGGATCTTGTCGATCTTCTCGACCAGCGGATCGCCTTCCACCTTGAAGCGTACCGCCGACCAGCCGAGCACGACCCCGAATACGGCGGCCAGCAGGCCGAGGATGGCGACGGCGGCGATCATCGGGTCAGTCGAGGCCCGCGAAGCCCATGAAGGCCAGCGACATGATGCCGGCCGTAATCAGAGCGATCGGTGCGCCCTTGAACGGCGCCGGGATGTCCGCCACCGCCAGCCGCTCGCGGATGCCGGCGAACAGCAGCAGCACCAGCGAGAAGCCGAGCCCGGCGCCGAAGCCGTTGAGCGTCGCGCCCAGGAAGCCCTGCGGCTCGCGCACGTTGAGCAGCGCGACCGCGAGCACGATGCAGTTGGTCGTGATGAGCGGCAGGTACAGGCCCAGCACCTGGTAGAGGACCGGGCTGGTCTTCTGGATCGCCATCTCGACGAACTGCACCACGCCGGCGATGGCGAGGATGAAGGCGATCGTCCGCAGATATTCGAGTCCCGCCGGCGCCAGCAGCCACTCGTTGATGACGTAGGTGAAGGCCGAGGACAGCGTCAGCACGAAGGTCGTGGCCAGCGCCAGGCCGACCGAGGTCTGCACCTTCTTCGACGTGCCCATGAACGGGCACAGCCCCAGGAACTGGACCAGCACGAAGTTGTGCACCAGGACGGCGCCGACCAGGATCAGCAGGTAGTCGCTCATTGCGCGGGAATGATGCGGTGCGATATCGGCGTATGCAATGTCGCGCGCTCGTCCGTTCGGGGGAGTTATTTGACGCGCATTCCCGGCTCCGCCCCGGAGTCGGGCGCCAGCAGGAACGGCTTGCCGTCGCCGTGGCTGGCCGCCAGCACCATGCCTTCCGAAACGCCGAAGCGCATCTTGCGCGGCGCCAGGTTGGCGACCACCACGGTCAGGCGGCCGACCAGCGACTCCGGCGCATACGCCGACTTGATGCCGGCGAACACCTGCCGCCTGCCCAGCGCGCCCAGGTCCAGCGTCAGCTTGACCAGCTTGTCCGCGCCTTCGACGTGCTCGGCGTTTTCGATGCGCGCGATGCGCAGCTCGACTTTGCCAAAGTCGTCGATGCCGATTTCGCCAGCGGCCGCTGCTGCTTTTTCTCCCTCTCCCCTCGTGGGAGAGGGTTTACCGGCGCCGTCCCTGGCGCCGGCCCCTACGGGGTCGCCTTCGGCGCGTCCAAATCCGCTCCCGGCGGATTTGTGGGGAGAGGGGGCGGCCGCGATAGCGGCCGGTACCGCCGCCTTCATGTCCTCCGTCGACTCCGCCACCATCGCCTTCACCGCCGCCGGATCGGCGCGCGTGAGCAGCGGCTGGTACGGGCGGATGGCGTGGTCCAGCAGCGGCTTGTGCACGCTGCTCCAGCCCTGCGCCGGCAGGTTGAGAAACTGCTCGGCCTGCTGCGCCAGCCGCGGCAGCACCGGCTTCAGGTACACGGTCAGCAGCCGGAACAGGTTCAGGAAAGTGGTGCAGACCAGGTGCAGTTGCTCGCGCCTGGCCGGGTCCTTGGCCATGGCCCAGGGCGCCAGCGCCTGGATCGCGACGTTGGCCTCGTCGGCCAGCGCCATCACGGCGCGCAGCGCCGCGGCGTAATCGCGGCGGCCGTAGCTGGCGCCGATGTCCGCGGCGGCGGCGACGAAGCGCCGGTGGATCGCCTCGTCGTGCAGCCGGCCGGCGAGCTTGCCATCGAACTGCTTCTCGATGAACCCGGCGCAGCGGCTGGCGATGTTCACGTATTTGCCGACCAGATCGGAATTGATGCGCGCGACGAAGTCGTCCAGGTTCAGGTCCAGGTCTTCGGGGCCGTCCGCCAGCTTGGCCGCGTAGTAGTAACGCAGGTATTCCGGGTTCAGGTGCTTGAGATAGGTCTCGGCGCGGATGAAGGTGCCGCGCGACTTCGACATCTTGGCGCCGTTGACCGTGAGATAGCCGTTCACGGACAGCGCCGCCGGCGTGCGGTAGCCGGCGCCGTGCAGCATCGCCGGCCAGAACAGGCCGTGGAAGTTGACGATGTCCTTGCCGATGAAATGCCACATCTCGGACTGCGCCAGGATCGCCTCGAAGTCCAGGTCGCTGCTCTTGCAGTAGTCGAGCAGGCTGGCGAAGTAGCCGATCGGCGCGTCCAGCCAGACGTAGAAGTACTTGCCGGGCGCGTCCGGGATCTCGAAGCCGAAGTACGGCGCGTCGCGCGAAATGTCCCAGTCTTTCAGGCCCGCGTCCAGCCATTCCCTGAGCTTGTTGCGCACCGAGCTGTGCAACTGCGCCTCGCCCAGCCACTGCTGCAAGACGTCGGCGAAATTGGATAGGCGGAAGAAGTAGTGCTCCGAGGGCTTGAGCACCGGCGTCGCGCCCGAGACCACCGAGCGCGGGTTCTTCAGGTCGGTCGGCGCGTAGGTGGAGGCGCAGTTCTCGCAGGAATCGCCGTACTGGTCGGCGGCGCCGCACTTGGGGCACTCGCCCTTGATGTAGCGGTCCGGCAGGAACATCCGCTTGACCGGATCGTAGTACTGCTCGATCTGCCGCGTCGCGACATGGCCGCCCTGCTTCAGGCGCGCGTAGAACAGCTCCGCCAGCTCCTTGTTCTCGGCCGAGTGCGTGGTGTGGTAGTTGTCGAACTCGACGAAGAAGCCCTTGAAGTCGCGCTCGTGCTCGTCCTGGATGCTGGCGATGAACTTCTCCGGCGCGACGCCGACCTTCTCGGCGGCGAGCATGATCGGCGTGCCGTGCGCGTCGTCGGCGCAGACGTAGTGCACCGTATGCCCCTGCATGCGCTGGAAGCGCACCCAGATGTCGGCCTGGATGTAGCCGACCAGATGGCCCAGGTGGATGGGCCCGTTCGCGTAGGGCAGGGCGTTGGTGACGAAGATCGTGCGGGACATGACGCGACTTTCGGAGAAAGGCCGCGAATTATGCCATCCGTACTTGCCGTGGCGGGTTGGCGCCCGCGCAAACCGGCGGATAGAGTGCGGCCGCGGCCTGTCCTAAAAAAGAACGAGGCGGAAATGAGCGACGCGACGCAGCATCGTTATGGGCTCCTGATCCCGGGCGCCGTGTCGCGCTCCGATCCCGTCACGGTCCACGCCCCCTACGACCGCCGGCCGATCGGCTCGGCCGCGACCGCGGACGAGGCCGCCGTCGAGCACGCGCTGGCGACCGCCTACCGCCTGTTCCGCGACCGCGACGCCTGGCTGCCGGCGGCGCGGCGCATCGAGATCCTGGAAAAAGCCGCCGCGCTGATGAAGGAGCGCGCCGAATGGCTGGCGCTGGAAGCGGCGCGCGAGGGCGGCAAGCCGCTGCTGGATTCGCGTGTGGAAGTCGCGCGCGCGATGGATTCCCTGAAGATTTGCGTGGAAACGCTGCGCACCGACGCCGGCGAGGTGATCCCGATGGCGGTGACGGCCTCGTCCGCCAATCGCATGGCGTTCACCCAGACCGAGCCGATCGGCGTGGTCGTCGCGGTCAGCGCGTTCAATCATCCCTTGAACCTGATCGCCCACCAGGTCGGCCCGGCGGTCGCCGCCGGCTGCCCGGTGCTGGTCAAGCCGGCCAAGGCCACGCCGCTGTCCTGCCTGCGCTTCGTGGAAATCCTGCGCGAGGCCGGCCTGCCGCCCGAGTGGTGCCTGCCGGTGATCCCGCAAGGCAACGAGCTGGCGACGCGCATGGCGACCGACGCGCGCGTCGCGTTCCTCAGCTTCATCGGCAGCGCCAAGGTCGGCTGGGAGCTGCGCGGCAAGCTGGCGCCGGGCGCGCGCTGCGCCCTGGAGCACGGCGGCGCCGCGCCGGTGATCGTCGCGGCCGACGCCGACCTGGCGCAGGCGGTGCCGCTGCTGACCAAGGGCGGCTTCTATCACGCCGGGCAGGTGTGCGTTTCGGTACAGCGCATCTTTGCCGATCGCGCGATCGCCGCCGAGCTGGCCGGCCAGATCGCGGCCGCCGCCGGCAGGCTGCGCGTCGGCGAGCCGACCCTGGCCGACACCGAGGTGGGGCCGATGATCGACCCGGCCGAGGTGCGGCGCCTGGAGGACTGGATCGGCCGCGCGGTGGCCGGCGGCGGCAAGCTCGTCTGCGGCGGCAGGCGCCTGTCCGACACCTGCTTCGCCCCGACCGTGCTGCTCGACCCGCCGGCGGACGCGGAGGTCTCCACCCAGGAAATCTTCGGCCCGGTGGTCTGCGTTTACACGTACGACGATATGGACCGCGCCATCGCCCAGGCCAACAGCCTGCCGGTCGCGTTCCAGGCGGCGGCGTTCACGCGCTCGATCGACACCGCTCTGCGCTGCTACCGGCGCCTGGACGCCTCCGCGGTGATGGTCAACGACCACACCGCGTTCCGGGTGGACTGGATGCCCTTCGCCGGCCTGCGCGCCTCCGGCCACGGCGTCGGCGGCATCCCGCACACCCTGCGCGACATGCAGGTGCGCAAGATGATGGTGCTGCGCTCGGCCGAAATCCGCCGCTGAAGCGGCGCGCCCGCCCGCGCGGGTCTCCGGCAGTCCCACGTTCCGCGGCGAGATTGACAGCATGGCGGATAATCAGTGATACTGATTATCATGGCAACTGATAAACGTTTCGCCGGCCGGCGCGGCCTCGACTGCGACGATGCCCTGGCCCTGGACCCCTCGGTGCCGCGCCAGCCCTTGCCCCCGGAGCTGTGCCAGCACCTGGGCTTCGTGCTGGCCAAGGCCAAGCAGGAGCTGGCCGCGCGCCTGAACCGGCTGACCGGGGAGGACGGCCTGTCGATCCGTCACTTCGGCATCCTGGTCCTGCTGTCCCGCCGCGGCGCCATGCGCCAGACCGAGGTCGCGGACGCGATGCGGCTGGACCGCACCACCGTGATGAAGATGGTGGACGAGCTGGAGGCGGCCGGGTTCGTGCGGCGCGCGGCCGACCCGCGCGACCGCCGCGCCAACGCCCTCAACGTCACCGCCAAGGGTACCCGCTGGATCGAAAGGCTCGGCCCGGCGGCGCTCGATGCCGAGCGCGCGTTCCTGGCGCCGCTGACGGCACAGGAGCAGGACACGCTGCGCCGGCTGCTGATGCGCCTGGTCGCGCCGGAGGCCCGATGATGCGCCGCGCCGCGCTTGCCTTCGCGGTCGCGCTTCCGGCGGCTGCGGCCCATGCCGAGGAGCCGCTGCGCCTGACGCTGGAGCAGGCGATGCAGCGCGCGCAGGCGGCCGGTGCCGCCGTGCGCCTGGCCGGCCAGGGCGTCGCGCAGGCCGCGGCGAACGAAGACGCGGTGCGCGCCGCCCTGCGGCCGCAGCTCTCGGCCGACGTCTCCCAGACCCGCCGCACGACCAACCTCAAGGCGCAGGGCATCGAGTTTCCGGGCGCGCCCACGCGGGTCGGGCCGTTCGACACCTTCGACGCGCGCCTGCGCCTGTCGCAGACGGTGTTCGACTACAGCGCGATCCTGGCCGCGCGCGGCGCCGCGCTCGGCCCCGAGTACGCGCAGGCGCAGGCCGCGGCGGCGCGCGAGCAGGCGGCTGCGCGCGCGGCGCTGGCCTACATCGCGGTGCTGCGCGACCGCCAGGCGCTCGTCGCGGCGGAGACCGACCTGCGCGTCGCGGAAGAGCTGTACGGACTGGCCGAAGACCGGCACAAGGCCGGCGTCGCGTCCGGCGTGGATGTGGCGCGCGCGCGGACCGCACTGGCGCAGGACCGCTTCGCGCTCGCACGGGCTCAGGCGACGTTGAGCGCGGCGCTGATCGACCTGCGCCGGGCGGCCGAGCTGCCGCTGGACCGCGAACTGGACCTGGCCGACGACCTGCGCTTCGACGAGGAAGTCCTGCCCGACGCCGATGCGGCCCTGCGCCGCGCGCGCGAGCGGCGCCCGGAGCTGGCCGCGCTGGCCGCACGCCTGCGCCAGGCCGAGCTGGAGGCGCGGGCCGCGCGGGCGCGGCGCTGGCCGACCGTGGCCCTATTCGCCGACTACGGCGAAAGCGCGAACTCGCCGGCGCGCAACGACGAATACACCTACCTGCTCGGCGCGCGGCTGTCGCTGCCGATCCTCAGCGGCGGCGCGATCGAGGCGGGCGAGGCCGCGGCGCAGGCGCGGCTCGACGAGGTGCGCGTGCGGCGCGACGACGCGCTGGCGCAGGTCGAGCAGGACGTGCGGCTGGCGCTGGTCCAGGCCGGCAGCTCGGCCGAGCAGGTGCGCGCGGCGCAGGCCACGCGCGAGCTGGCCGAGCGCGAACTGGAGCTGGCGCGCGACCGCTTCGCGCAGGGCGTGACCGGCAACGTGGAAGTCGTGGAGGCGCAGGCGTCCCTGGCGCGCGCCCGCGCGGGCTACGTGGACGCGCTCGCCGCGCTCCATGTCGCCCGCGCCGATCTGGCGGCCGCACAGGGCGCGGTGCGCGAGTTCCGGCTGGCGGCGCCCGCGGCGGCGCCGGAACCGGCGGCAAGCGGTGGAGCATCGAAATGAGTGCACAGGAGAAGCCGACCATGGAAATCCCGGTGGAGAAGGGCGGCGGCAGAGGCCGCCGTCTGGCGCTCGGCGGGATCGCCGTGCTGGCGGCTGCGGCGGGACTCGGCGTCTGGTGGCAGGGACGCAATGTCGAAACCACGGACGACGCGTTCATCCAGGCCGACATCGTGGCGATCGGCCCCAAGATCCCCGGCACGGTGGTCGCGGTGCACGTCGCCGACAACCAGGCGGTCCGGGCCGGCGACGTGCTGCTGGAGCTGGACCCGGCGGATTACCAGGCGCGCCTGGACCAGGCGCAGGCCAACCTCGACGCCGCGCAGGCGGCGCTGGACGCGGCGCGCGCCGACCTGGCGCTGACGCGCGAGCGCGCGGCGGCCGGCGTCGCGCAGGCGGAGGCCGCGCTGCGCTCCGCGCAGGCCGAGGCCGCGCGCGCCGGCGCCGACGCCGTGCGCTATGCGGCGCTGTACCGGAAGGACGAGATCTCGCGCCAGCTGCTGGACCAGGCCGAGGCCAGCGCCCGCTCGCTGGAGGCGCGCGTGGACGAGGCACAGAGCCGTCTGCGCGACGCGCAGACCGCGCCGCGCCAGGTCGCGCTGAAGGAGACCGTCGTCGCCAGCCGCGCGGCCGAGGTGGCGCAGGCGCGGGCGGCGCTGGAGCAGGCGCGGCTCAACCTGTCGTACACGCGCATCGTCGCGCCGCGCGACGGCAAGGTCACGAAGAAGAATGTGCAGGCCGGCACGCAGGTGCAGGTCGGCGCCGCGCTGCTGGCGATCGTCGGCGACCGCCCCTGGGTCGTGGCCAACTTCAAGGAAACCCAGCTCGGCCGGATCAAGCCGGGCCAGCCGGTCGGCATCCGCGTGGACGCCTATCCGGGCGTCGTCTTCGCCGGCCACGTGGACAGCTTCCAGTCCGGCACCGGCTCCGTGTTCAGCCTGCTGCCGCCGGAGAACGCGACCGGCAACTTCGTCAAGGTGGTGCAGCGCGTGCCGGTGAAGCTGGTGTTCGACGCGCCGCCGGACGACGCGCACCGGCTGGTGCCGGGCATGTCGGCGGTGCCGCGCGTGGACGTGGGCGGCGCGCCGCAGGCCGTGGCCAGCGCGCGCTAGCGGGCGATGACGGCGTCGCGCGGCGGCAGCGCCAACGGCGTGCGCCAGGGGGTCAATCCCTTCCTGGTGGCGGTGGTCGTGGGCTTGGCGGCGTTCATGGAGGTGCTGGACATCTCCATCGCCAACGTGTCGCTGCGCAACATCGCCGGCTCGCTGTCGGCGGGCGAGGAGGAGTCCACCTGGGTGCTGACCTCCTACCTCGTGGCCAATGCCATCGTGCTGCCGATGAGCGGCTGGTTCTCCATGCTGCTCGGGCGCCGGCGCTTCTACATTCTCTCCATCATCCTGTTCACGATCAGCTCGCTGCTGTGCGGCCTGGCGCCGTCGCTGCCGTGGCTGATCGCATTCCGCGTGCTGCAAGGCCTGGGCGGCGGCGCGCTGCAGCCGGTGTCGCAGGCGATCCTGGCCGACGCGTTCCCGCCGGAGCGGCGCCCGATGGCGTTCGCGATCTACGGCATGTCGGTGGTCGCGGCGCCGGCGATCGGCCCCACGCTGGGCGGCTGGATCACCGACAACCTGAGCTGGCACTGGGTGTTTCTCATCAACGTGCCGGTCGGCATCGTGCTGGTGGCGCTGTCGCGCCTGCTGATCCGCGACCCGGACGGCCTGGTCGCCGCGCGCCGGCGCACGCTCGGATCGGGCTTCCGCGTGGACTATCCGGGCTTCGCGCTGATCGCGCTGTGCCTGGGCGCATTGCAGATCGTGCTCGACAAGGGCCAGCAGGAGGACTGGTTCGAGTCCGGCCTGATCCTGTGGCTGTCGGTGATGAGCGCGACCGCGCTGGTCGCGGCGCTGTTCTGGGAATGGCGCCACAGCCACCCGGTGGTCAACCTGCGCTTGATGCGCGACCGCAATTTCGCCACCGGCATGGCGATGATGTTCATGCTCGGCTTCGTGCTGCTCGGCAGCACGGTGCTGCTGCCGCTGATGACGCAGAGCCTGCTCGGCTATTCGCCGACGCAGGCCGGCATGGTCATCTCGCCCGGCGGCGTATGCATCATGGTGCTGATGCCGATTGTCGGCGCGCTGGTGTCGCGCACGGACCCGCGCCGCCTGATCGCGTTCGGGCTGGCGGTGGTGTCGGCCTCGATGTTCTACATGACCGCGTTCGACCTGAGCGTGGACTACCACTCGCTGATGGTCGCGCGCGTGTTCCAGACCTTCGGCATGGCGTTCCTGTTCATCCCGATCAACGCTGTCGCCTACATGAACTCGCCGCCGGAGGAGAGCGGCAACGCCTCGGCGCTCATCAACCTGTCGCGCAACATCGGCGGCAGCGTGGGCATCTCGCTGCTCACGACGCTGCTGGCGCGCGGCGCGCAGGAGCACCAGGCGCACATGGTGGACCGCTTCTCGCCGCTCGATCCCAACTTCGGCGCCGCGCAGCAGGCGCTGGCGCAGCAGCTCGGCGATCCCGCGGCGGCGCAGGGCCTGCTGTACGGCCTGCTGCAAAAGCAGGCCTCTCTGCTGAGCTTCATGGACGACTTCCGCCTGCTCGGCGTTGCGGGGCTGGCGATGATCCCGCTGGTCCTGCTGTTCCGAAAAGGACGTCCGGGCGCGGTTCCGGAGCCGGTGCACTGAGCTAGAATTCCGCCCCTGCCTGCTTCGGATCCCCGAATGACCACTCGCACGGAACTGCATGCCGCCCTGGATTCCTACGTCGATCCGCTGATCGGACGCGGCCTGGCGGGCGCCGGCGCGGTGAAGTCGGCGGAAATCGAGCACGGCCGCGCCAAGGTCGAGCTGGAGCTGGGCTTCCCGGCCGCCGGCGACCGCGACCGGCTCGCCGCTGCGGTGAGTGGCGCAGTCAAGAGCCGCCTTGGCCTCGACTGCGACGTCACCGTCGGCTGGGCGATCAAGTCCCACGCCGTGCAGAAGAACCTCCAGCCGCTGCCGCAGATCCGCAACATCATCGCGGTGGCGAGCGGCAAGGGCGGCGTCGGCAAGTCCACCGTCGCGGCGAACCTGGCGCTGGCGCTGCACCTGGAAGGGGCGCGGGTCGGCATCCTGGACGCGGATATCTACGGGCCGTCGCAGCCGCGCATGCTCGGCTCGACCGAGCGGCCGACCTCGCAGGACGGCAAGATCATGGACCCGGTCATCGCCCACGGCATCCAGGCGATGAGCATCGGCTTCCTCATCGACGAGGAGCAGCCGATGATCTGGCGCGGGCCGATGGTGACGCAGGCGCTGGCGCAGCTCCTGTCGGAGACGCGCTGGAAGGACCTGGACTACCTGGTGGTCGACCTGCCGCCGGGTACCGGCGACGTCCAGCTTTCGCTGTCGCAGCGCATCCCGGTGTCCGGCGCGGTAATCGTCACCACGCCGCAGGACATCGCCCTGCTCGACGCACGCAAGGGCTTGCAGATGTTCCGCCGCGTCGAGGTGAGCGTGCTCGGCGTCGTCGAGAACATGAGCTACCACGTGTGCTCCAACTGCGGCCACCGCGAGAACATCTTCGGCGAGGGCGGCGGCGCGCGCATGGCCGGGCAGTACCACGTCGAGCTGCTGGGCCAGTTGCCGCTGGATATCCGCATCCGCGAGCAGTCCGACGGCGGGCGCCCGACCGTGATCGCCGAGCCGGACTCCGATATCGCGCGGCGCTACCGCGACATCGCGCGCAAGGCCGCGGCGCGGCTGGCGTACGGCGTGCCGGAGGGCGCGTTCCCCACCATCGAAATCACTGAAGACTGACAACAATGAGCATCAAGTCCGACCGCTGGATCCGCGAGATGGCCGAGAAGCACGGCATGATCGAGCCCTTCGAGGCCCGCCAGGTGCGCCAGAACGGCGGCGGCAGGATCGTCAGCTACGGCGTGTCGAGCTACGGCTACGACGTGCGCTGTGCCGACGAATTCAAGATCTTCACCAACATCAACTCCACCATCGTCGACCCCAAGGCGTTCGACTCCAAGAGCTTCGTCGACTTCAAGGGCGAGTGCTGCGTGATCCCGCCCAACTCCTTCGCGCTGGCGCGCACGGTCGAGTTCTTCCGCATCCCGCGAAAGGTGCTGACGATCTGCCTGGGCAAGAGCACGTACGCGCGCTGCGGCATCATCGTCAACGTCACGCCGCTGGAGCCGGAATGGGAAGGGCACGTGACGCTGGAGTTCTCCAACACCACGCCGCTGCCGGCGAAGATCTACGCCAACGAGGGCGTGGCGCAGATGCTGTTCCTGGAGTCGGACGAGATCTGCGAGACCTCGTACAAGGACCGCGGCGGCAAGTACATGGGGCAGAAGGGCGTCACGCTGCCCAAGACGTAGTTCCGCCTCCCGGCAGCGGCCGGGATCGTTGGCGCGCGCGGCCGGTCTAAGCCGACAGCAAGGAGGCCGCGCATGCAGACCTGTACCGCATGCCGCGGGGGCCGCTGATGGCCGTCGCGGTGGACGACCCCGGACTCGCCGCCGCCGAGCGTTGGCGGCGGCGCGCGTTCCACGGCGTCTTCTCGGTCGCGGCGCGGGTCAGCCACTACACCTCCGACATCCGCGCGGCGCGCGCGCAGGTGGAGGTGATCCGCGATCTGGCGTACGGCCCGCATCCGGTGGCGCATCGCGTGGACGTCTATCGCCCGCGCCTGGCGCCGCGCCCGCTGCCGGTGCTGATCTACATGCACGGCGGCGCCTTCACGCTGTGCTCCAAGGACACGCACGCCGGCATCGCCCTGCTCAACGCCCAGCATGCCGGCTACCTGGTGTTCAACATCAACTACCGGCTGGCGCCCCATTACCGTTTCCCGGCCGCGGTCGAGGACGCCTGCCAGGCCTTCCGATGGGTGGCGGCCAATGCCCACCGCCACGGCGGCGATCCGGAGCGCATCGTGCTGGCCGGCGAGTCGGCCGGCGCCAACCTGGCGCTGGGCGTCGCCATCGCCACCGCGTACAAGCGGCCGGAGCCGTACGCGCGCGAGGTGTTCGAGTCGCGCCTGCGCCCGCTCGGCGTCATGCCGATCACGCCGTACCTGCAGGTGTCCAACCCGCTGCGCCACGCGCTGCATCCGGGCGCCGGCTACTGGGCGGTGCGGCTGACCCAGGACATCGCGCGCATCTACCTGGGCACCGACGGCGCGCAGCCCACCGCGACCACGTTGATGGCCGACCCGATCCGCGTCCTGGAGGAATGCGGCGCGCCGCTGCGGGAGTTCCCGGAGGTGTTCTCCGCGGTCGGCACGGCCGACATCTGCCACGCCGACGTGCGGCGCCTGGAGGAGGCCTGCGCGCGCCACGCGCTGCCGTTCACCGGCCACTACTTCCAGGACGAGATCCACGCCTTTCACGCGCTGCGCTGGTGGCGCCAGGCCGCGCGCGACTTCTGGCGCGCCAGCGTCGGCTTCCTGCGCCGCGTGGGCGCCGGTTAAATCAGGCCGTAGCGCCGGCAGAACTGCGCGTAGTCGTTCCAGCCCGCGCGGTGCTCGACGTAGCTGGCGTGCAGCGGCCGGCCGGACGGCGCCATGCCGACCGGCAGCGCCTCGTCGCAGGGGCCGCCGAAGGGGCCTTGCGGGACGGCGAAGTCCGGCGCGTCGGCGTTCGGCGCATTGGCGAAGTCCAGCGCCAGCGCCATGTTGTTCGACCAGTTGGCGCGCACCGACAGCGGGTCCAGGCCGAAGCGCCAGGCGATAAGGTTGATGACCGAGTTCGGGTCGAACTGGATGTTGCTGACGTGGCCGCGCCGCGCGCGCGGGCCGAGGATCGCGCAGGGCGTGCGGAAGCCGAGGCGGCCGTCGTTGAACTTGGCCTCGTCCGCCGACACCGGCCCGACCGGCGGCACCACATGGTCGAAGAAACCGCCCCACTCGTCGTAGGTCACGATCATCAGCGTGCGGTCCCAGTTGGGGCCGTTGCGCAGGGCGTCGTAGATCTGCGCCAGCAGCACCTGGCCGTCGCGGATGTCGGCCTGCGGGTGGTCGTCGCGCGAGACGCCCAGCGGGCTTTCGCCCACCGAGGCGCCGAAGAACGGGTCGATGTACGACACCGCCGGCAGGCGGCCCAGCTCGGCGTCGGCGAGGAACTGGTGGAACGGCGCCAGGATGCCCTTGTACTTGTCGCCCCACAGCCCCGGCGTCGGCAGGTCGTGGAAGTAGTTGCGGCCGCTGACGCCCTTGGCGGCGAGGCGGTCCCAGATGGTTTCCAGCGTCGACGGCGCCTGCTGCGCCCAGGGCAGCGTGTTGGTGGTGCGGTCGGTCGTGCCCGCATGGATGTACATGCGGTTGGGGAAGGTCTGCGACAGGATGCCGTGGAAGTAGCGGTCGCAGATCGTGAAGTGCCTGGCGGCGCCGGCGTAGAACGGCACGTCCTTTTCCAGGTAATACCCGACCGGGAACTTGTCGGCGGGATTGCCGGCGGTGTCGTCGGTCAGCAGCCAGCCGTCCATCCGCCCGTCGTTCAAGTGAACGCGGCCGGCTTCATAACTGTGGTTCGGATCGGCCCAGCCGCAGCCCTGGTAGCCGTACGCCGGGTCCGCCGCCAGGTGGAAGGTGTCGATCATCTGGCCTTCCACGTTCTTGAACTTGAGGCCGGCCTGGATGCCGTCGGAGCCTGGCACCCAGCCGAGCATGTGATCGAAGGAGCGGTTCTCCATCATCACCTGCACGATGAAGTCGATGCCCGAATCCTCCGGCTTGGGCAGGGCGGCCGCGGCTTCGGCCAGCGCGTCGGCCTGGCTGCGCGTGTCGCAGCCGCCCAGCGCCAAGGCGCCGGTGGCGGCGGCGACGCCCTGCATGAAGCGGCGGCGTCCCTGGTTGAAGGGCGGTTGACGGTTCTTGCGGCGGCTCATGTTCACTCTCCCAAAGTGACAGGCGGTTCATAATTTTCCCGAAAGATACGCCATCGGGGCGCGGCTGTCTTTCCGCGCCAACCTAGCCGGCGCTCATGAAGGTCTTATGGCGCCGCGGCCTCGGCGCGGCCGATGCGCCAGCAGCGGTGCGGCGGCGGCGGCCGGCGGAAGTCTTCGTCCACGGTCTGCGCCGTGATGTCCTTGACCTCCAGGCCCGCCAGCGCCGCCTCGTCCAGCTTGAAGCCGCGCCGGTTGGTGGAGAAGTAAAGCGTGCCGCCCGGCGCCAGCAGCGCGGCACAGTGGCGGATCAGTTCGGCGTGGTCGCGCTGGATGTCCAGCGTCTCGTCCATGCGCTTGGAGTTGGAGAAGGTCGGCGGGTCGAGCAGGATCAGGTCGAACCTCGCGGCGTTGCGTGCCTGCGCCTGTTCGCGCAGCCACTCGAGGCAGTCCGCGCGCAGCAGCGCGTGAGGCGGGAGGCGGGCCGGCGAACCCATCCGAATCCTGCCGCCGGCACTCGCGCCCGGCGCTTCGGAGCCGGCCGGCGGAGGGCGCTCGAACAACTCCGCCCGCGCGCCGTTGAGCGCGAGATTGCGCTGTGCCCAGTCCAAATAGGTGTTGGACAGGTCCACCGACACGGTCTGCGCCGCGCCGCCGCGGGCGGCGTGCGCGCTGGCGCTGCCGGTGTAGCAGAACAGGTTGAGAAAGCGCTTGCCGCGCGCCTCCCGCTGGATGCGCAGCCGCAGCGGCCGGTGGTCCAGGAACAGGCCGGTGTCGAGATAGTCCTCGAAGTTCACCAGCAGGCGGCAGCCGTGCTCGGCGACCTCGTGCAGGCGGCCGTCCTCGCCGTGCTTCTCGTACTGTGCGCTGCCGCGCTGCGGCTTGCGCAGCTTGTAGTGAATGCGCGCGGCGGGGACTTCCAGCGCCTGCTGGATCGCGGACAGCGCCTCGCGCAGGCGCTTCTCGGCCTTGACCGGGTCAATCGTCTTGGGCGCCGCGTACTCCTGCACGTGCACGTGCCGCTCGCGGCTCTCGTACAGGTCGACCGCGACCGCATAGTCCGGCAGGTCGGCGTCGTACAGGCGGTAACAGGCGATCTCGTTGCGCCTTGCCCACTTGGACAGGTGCTTGAGGTTCTTCTGCAGGCGGTTGGCGAAGTCGCCGCCGCCGGTCGCCGTCGCCTGTTCGGCGGCCGGCACCTGGAACACCAGCAGCTTGCACGGCAGCGGGCCGTTGTAGAGCGAATACATCTTCTCCGCTCGCAGGCCGATGCGCTCGCCCAGGTCGGGCCGGCCGGTGAACACCGCCGCGCGCCAGCCGCCGAAGTGCTGCTTGAGCGTCGCGCCGAGCAGGCTGTGCAGCTTGATGACCTCGGCCTCGGCGCCCAGGCGCTCGCCGTACGGCGGGTTGGCGATGACCAGGCCCGGCTTTTCGCCCAGCGGCCGCGCCTCGGACAGATCGCCCTGCGTCCACTGGATGTGCCTCTCCAGCCCCGCGCGCCGGGCGTTGTCGCGCGCGGCGTGCAGCGCGCGGCCGTCGATGTCGCGGCCGGCCAGCGGCGGCAGCCGCGCCAGTCCCGCGTCCTTGCCCGCGCGGGCTTCTTCCAGCAGCTCTTTCCACAGCTTGGGCTTGTGGTCGTTCCAGGCCTCGAAGCCGTAGCGCGGCCGCAGCAGGCCGGGCGCGATGCCGGCTGCCATCAGCGCCGCCTCCAGCACCAGCGTGCCGGAGCCGCACATGGGGTCGGGCAGCGCGCCGCCCTGGGCCGCGATTTCGGGCCAGCCGGCGCGGACCAGGAGGGCTGCCGCGAGATTTTCCTTGAGCGGCGCGTTGGCGCCGGCCTGGCGGTAGCCGCGCCGGTGCAGGCTGTCGCCCGCCAGGTCCAGGCTCAGCGTCGCCTTGTCGCCGTGCAGGTGCAGGTGGATGCGGATGTCCGGCGCGTCGGTGTTCACGTCCGGCCGCGCGCCGGACAGGCGGCGGAAGCGGTCGGCGATGGCGTCCTTCACGCGCAGGCCGGCGTAGTGCGTGTGCGTGACCGCCTGCGAGCGGCCGGCCACTTCCACCGCGAAGGTCCGGTCCACCGCGAACAGGTCCGGCCAGTCGATCTCGCGCGCGGCCTTGTACAAGCCGTCCGCGTCCGCCAGCGGGAATTCCTTGAGCGGCAGCAGCACGCGGCTGGCGAGCCGCGACCACAGGCAGGCGCGGTAGGCCAGCGCCAGTTCGCCGGCGAAGTGCACGCCGCCGACGGTCTCCTTGACCTCGGCGGCGCCGAAGCCGCGCAGCTCGTCGGCCAGCAGGGGTTCCACGCCCTTGGGGGCGGCGGCAAAAAACTTCAAGGGAGTCGTCACCCGACCATTATGCGTGTGTCGTCAAGCCCCTTCGATCCGGCCTTGCACACGAGCAGCGCGGCGAAGAAGCCGTCCGTGCCGTGTTTGTGCGGCAGCAGCTTGAGCCGCGCGCCCTCGTACGGAACGCCTTGCGCGCGTAGCGCCTCGCCGGCATCGGCCTCGGCGAAGCCGGGGTTTGTCGAAAGAAAGCTCTTCACCACGTCCTCGTTCTCTTCGGTGGCGAGGCTGCACGTTGCATACAGGAGACGGCCGCCCGGTCGTACCAAGCGTGCCGCCGCGCCAAGGATGGCGAGCTGGCGGGCCTGGAGCTGCGCCAGGTCCACCGGGCGTAGCGCGAGTTCGGGATTGCGCCGCAGCGTGCCGCTGCCGGAGCAGGGGGCGTCCACCAGCACCGCATCGGCCGTTCCCGCCAGCGCCGCCAGTGCGGCGTCCTGCTCGTCGCGCAGGGCAAGAGGCCGGACGATGGCGATGCCGGCGCGCTCCACCCGCGGTTGCAGCTTTCGAAGGCGCGCGCGCGAAATGTCGAAGGCGTGCAGCGTGCCGCGATTCTGCATCTGTGCGGCCAGCGCCAGCGTCTTGCCGCCGCCGCCGGCGCAGAAATCCACCACGGTCTCGCCCGGCTTCACACCCAGCAGCAAGGCCAGAAGCTGGCTGCCCTCATCCTGCGGCTCGACCCAACCCAGGCGGAACGCCTGCGTGTTTTGCAAGGGACCGCGCTTGGGCAGGCGCAGGCCGACGGGCGACAGCGGCGTTGGCGCGGCCGCAATGCCATCCTCGGCCAAGGCGGCGACAGCGGCCTCGCGCGTGGCCCGCAGCGTGTTCACGCGCAGGTCCACCGGGGCCGGCCGGCGCAGGGCCTGCGCAAGCGCCTCGATTTCAGCCTGCTCGTGCCGGTGGCTCAGAGAGGCGAACAGCCAATCCGGCAGGTTGGCCCGAACGTCCGGCGGCAGCGCGTCGTCGCCTGTCGCCTGACGGGCCGGCGGCAAGCCGATGGCGGCGAGCGCGTCCGGCGTCATCCCATGTTCGGCGGCGAGGAACTCGCTGCACAACTGCGCCGGGTCCTGCGTGCCGCCGGCGCGCGACTGCAAGCGCCGCAGGTCGCGCAACACGCCGTACACCAGATCGCCGACCAGGCGCCGATCCCTGGCGCCCATCTGCCGGTTCGCGCGGAACAGTTCGTCCAGCACGGCGTCGGCCGGCTGCTTGAGCGTGAAGATCGTCGCCAGCGCCTCGGCCGCGAACCGGGCTTGCGCGCGACGCAGGGGTGGGGAGGCCGTCACTGCCATGGGCAGGTTTGGGGATTGCGCCCTTCTTCCTGCGCGTTGGTCAGCTCGGCCACCACCTGGCCCATGTCCGGCGGCACGGCGGGCAGCATTTCGTCCGCAACCGCCGCATCGCGCCGCAGGGTCCAGCACGGCGCCTGAAGCTGGAGCCGCGACTGCGTCGCCATCAGCGGACCGTCGAGGAAGCGGCTGGCCGTGAAATGCTTTTGCAGGAACGCCTGTGCCTCCGGGGCCAGTTGCCCGCGTCGCGCCCAGATTTCCGCCGGCACTTCGACCGCGCTGCGGTAATTGTGCGGATAGCCGTCGAGCCCGCGGGCACGGCGCTCCTGGCGCAGGCCGTCCGTCGTATGCAGGATCAGTTCGAGCGGCCCGGATTGACCGATATGCAGGCGCAGCGTCGCCGGCGAGCAGTACGGGTTGAAGTCGAGAAGCTCCGCCTTCCAGCCCTCGATCGTGCCGGCGTAGGCATAGTCTTCGGGCGGATCGCGGTACGGCGCCGGCAGCGGCAGGCTGCGGCCCTGCAGCGCCTCGCCGGTCGCGACGAAGGCCCAGTCCGAGGCTTCGCGGTCGGCGAGGTCTTTCTGCCAATAGCCGGTGTGGCCCTGGGCGTCCCGACCCTCGACGCGCATGACGCGGTGCTGCGTGCCCGGCGACAGCTTGCGCAGGCTGAGGCGGTCGGTGTGGCGGCCCGGAATGCGCGGATGCCGGACCCAGTCAGGCGCCGGCAACTGGATCGGCGGGTCGGCCGCGCCGCGCTGGTCCTCCCAGGCGTAATCGAGGAAGACCGTGTTCGCGCCGGACACGTCGAACTCGTACAGCCGCGTGTAGATGTCGCCCTCGCGCGTGACGACCATGACGGTCGAGCCGCTGCCGGAGAGCCCGGCCGGCCGCAGCGTGTTGCGCTCCGGTCCGCAGACCTCGCGACTCTCGTCGCTCGGCAGCCAGGGATCGATGTAGGTGATGTGCTGCCCGTCGCCGCGCAGCAGATAGACGGTCAGGATGCCGGCCGGTACCTGCTCGTTGCCGGCGCGGTCGGTGAAGGTGCCGTCCACTTCCGGCGTCAGCTCCGACGTCGCCCAGGCCGTTACGTCGGACGGCATGGGGATGCCGAAATCGGTCCAGAAGAAGGGGCCCCAGCGCCGCGTCCAGCCGGCCGAGCCGGCGGCGACGACTTCGAGGTCCAGCGTATAGACCCAGCGGCCCTCGTCCAGCGCAAGCAGCACGCGGCCGTCCGCCGAGATTTCCGTGACATTTCCGTCCAGGCAGCTCGGCAGGCTCATCTGGCGCCACGGCTCGTCGGTGCCGGTCGGCTCGCGGTTGGCCGTGATGTAGATGTGGCCGTCGCGCGTCGCGAAGTAGTAGTCCGCCGTGTAGCTGTCGCGCGGCCCGCGCAGGTGGATCACCCGCGGCAACGTCGCAGCGACTTCGGCGCTGACGGCTGTTCCGCCTTGCGCGGCGTTGGAAACGCCAGGGTCTACCGGCCGCTGGAACAGCCCGGTGGTGCCGCCATAGGCGTCGGCGCAGGCAGGGTCCGGAATCGTGCGGATGCCGTCGTCGGCCGACGACGGCTGCGCCGGGGCGGCTGCCGCCCGTGCCGAATCCGGCGCCGACGCGCCGCAGCCGGCAATACCGGCGGCAATGGAAAAAGCCAGAATCGTCCGGATCATCATCGCAGCGCGACCTCTCGAATTGCCGCGCATTGTCCCCGAAGTGGGCGGGCGATTCCTGCCCTGAGCGGATTTTCCCAGCGTGCTGCCGCAGGAAATGGCGGCGCCATAGGCTCCGGCGGCACAGGCACCCGCGCGGCGACACGCACGCATCAATCGTACTCGGCGCCGCAGCGCGCGCAGGATCACGAGTTCGCGGGCGCGGCGTTCGATGCGGCCGCGATCCAGCAGGTTGCCGGCGGCCATCCTGGCCAGGTTGCGCCGACTGCGCACCACGGTGCGGTCGGGGTGGTGGACATCGACATTTCCTGGGGCGCTACCATTTGTGTAGCTTCTCGAAGACGGTCACTACATGTTCCGTAGCGCCAGGAGTCCGATGGGAATCGCCAAGCCCGGAGTTCCAGTACGCGGCTCCAAGACCGCCCGCCGACGGCCTTGCTCGACCTGCTCGGCCGGCGCTGGACGCTGCGCATCCTCTGGGAGCTGCGGCCCGGACCGCTCACCTTCCGCGCGTTGCAAGTGCGCTGCGACGAGGTTTCGCCGACCTCCCTCAACGCCCGCCTGGCCGAGCTGCGAGAGGCGCAGCTCATCGAAAGCGGCGAGGGCGGCTACGCCATGACGCCGCTCGGCGCCTGGTCGGAGCGCTGGGCGCGGCACCTGGGCGGCGGCGATCCGGCGGATCGCGGCTGAAGCGCGCGCCATGACGCCGGCCACGCTGCGCTTCTGGACCGACCGCTTCATCTGGACCTCGCCCGTGCACGTCGGCGGCGAGACCAGCCGGCCCGCCATCGCGATCCTCGTCGGCGGCTGGGGCGATCTGGCGGTGACGCAGGCCGGTGTCGCGCGCAAGGGGCGCGCGTTCGTCATTGCCCCGAACGTGCGCCGCTCGGTCGCGGCGGAGCAGGGCTTCTACAGCTTCAACCTCGATCCGGTTCACCGCCTGTGTCGCTGTCTGCGGCAGGAGTGCCTGGCGTCGGGCCCGGTGCTCGACGTGGGCGAGCGCCTCGGTCCCGAGATGCGCCGGGAGATCGCCGAGGCGATTGCCAAGCCGCAGGACTGCGCGCAGGCGCACACGCTGTCGGAGCGGATTCTGGAAGCGCTGTTTCCCGCGGCCGCCGCGCTCGAGCCGGTGGACGGCCGCATCGCCACCGTCGCCGCCTGGCTACGCGAGCACCTGCCTACGCGCCCGCACCTGCCCGAATTGGCGGCGCTGGCCGGCTTGTCGCCGAGCCGGCTCACGCACTTGTTCACGCGCGAGTTGGGCGTCTCGATCAAGAGTTACCTGCTGGCGATGAAGATGCGCAAGGCCGCTGAGCTGTTCGGCGCCGACCGTTCGTTGACTGAGGTTGCGTACGCCATGGGCTTTGCCGACTCGGCCCATCTGACACGCGCGTTCAAGAGCTATTTCTCGGTCACGCCTTCGCTGCTGGCAAATCGCCAGATCGTCCGTCTGGAGGTCTGCGGCGGTCCGGACACGCAGCCGCTGCATTCAAGCCGAGAGCCCACGCCGCCGGTAGGGTGAATCACGCATCACCCATAACGAGACGTGCGATGAGAGGACTTTCACGAGCCTGGATCGGGCGGCTGTGTGCCGCCCTGCTGCTGGTCGTGCCGGCGCTGGCCCAGGCGCTGCCGCCGGTGCAGCGCGGTTACATTGAGATGAGCGACGGCGTCGGCCTGCGCTACTCGGTGCAGCTTCCGGACGGCGAAGGGCCGTTCCCGGTGCTGCTGCAATACCAGGGCTACGGCGCCGGCTCCAGCCCGAACGACAACGGCATGGTGCTGATCGCGCCGCGCTTGCTGGAAAAAGGCTTCGCCATCCTGGGCGTGAACCTGCGCGGCACTGGGTGCTCCGAGGGCGACTTCGACCTGTTCGAGCAGCAGTGGGTCGCCGACGGCTACGCCGTGATCGAGTGGGCGGCGCGACAGTCCTGGTCCAACGGCAAGGTCGCGATGGTGGGCCTGTCGTTCCCCGCGATCGCGCAAATGATGGTCGCGCCCTCGCGGCCGCCGTCGCTGGTCGCGGCCATGCCCTGGTCGGCGATCACGGACCTCTACCGCGACGTCGCCTATCCCGGCGGCATCTTCAACCAGAGTTTCGCCGGAGCCTGGACCGGCATCCAGAAGGACGGCCATCAGTACATCGACGACGAGATGGCCGCCGGCAACACGCGCTGCCCGACGGCCATCGCCGGTCAGAACCGGCCGGACCGTATCGTCTTCGTCGAAGGCCAGCGCAACGCTTGGGCGGACCACTTCTTTTACACGCGCCTGGTTCCGGAAGGCTCGCTGCTGGACATCGACATCCCGATGCTGGTCACCCACGCCTGGCAGGACGAGCAGCTCGGCAGCCGCGTCACCGTGGACTACGAGCAGTTGCTGCCGGAAAAGACGTGGATGATCTACGGCAACGGCGCCCACGGTTTTGGCCTAGGTGCGAAGTTCGTCGTCGACGAAGCCGAGGCCTTCCTGCTGCACTTCGTCAAGGGCGTGGACAACGGCTTCGAGCGGCATCCGCGCGTGCACATCCTGCACGAGACCGGCTACGACGGCTCGCATCGCTGGGTGACGGCGCATCCGCGCTGGCCGGCGCCGACGCGGCTGGCCGAGCTGTATCTGACGCCCGCGGGAACGCTGGAGCCGCAGCGGCCGCAGGAATCCGGCGCCGTCGACTACGTCTATCCCTTGCCCGCGCCCAGCATGACCTCGGCGCTGGCCGCCCAGCAGGAGAACCAGACCTACCAGCTTCCCGTTCCGCCCGGCGGGGCCGCCGTCTTCACCAGCGCGCCGCTCGCGCACGACCTGGAAATCCTCGGCACCGTCCGCGCCGATCTCTGGCTGTCCTCCACCGCCGCCGACACCGACGTCCAGGTCAGCCTCACCGAGATTCGCTCGGACGGTCGGGAGTTGTTCGTGCAGCGCGGCTGGCTGCGCGCCTCGCACCGCAAGATGGACCTCCGCCCGACGCGCGCCAATCGCCCCTACCAAACGCACCTGGAGAGCGATGCCGTGCCGCTCGCGGCCGGCGAGCCGACGCTGCTGAGTGTGGAAGTCTGGGCCGTCGGCCATGTGTTCCGCGCCGGCTCGGCGCTGCGCGTCGCGATCGAGGCGCCGCTGGGCAACACCGGCTTCCGCAATCTCCAGATCGTGCAGACGCCGGCGCTCAACACGGTGCACGTCGGCGCGCCATACGTTTCGCGCATCACGATCCCGGTCGTGCCCGGCGCCAAGGCGCCGATGGACTACCCGGCCTGCGGCACGCTGATCAATCAACCCTGCCGCGACGATCCGGGCACGGTGCCGGCGGGGACGATGAGCGTCCCGTCGGCGCTGCATGCCGCGCCGACGGCGGGCGGCGCGCATGCCGCCGGCAGCGGCGCGTTCCTGTTGACCAACACGTCCGCCGAATCCCTCTATCTGCGCGCGCTGACGCTGCGGATTGACGACACGCGCCAGGTGAGCGCGGTGGGCATCCAGGCGGGTTCCGCGACCGTCGAGATTGCCGAGCCGGCGGGGCGCGCGCGCTTCGAGCTTCCGGAGATCGAGCTGCGGCCGGGCCAGCGCATTTCCGTGCAGGCCGGCTACGAGCGGCGGCGGCAGGCATCGGCGACCGGCTCCTTGGCCAATCTCGCCTATGCGGAGGGCGGTGCCGTGGAGGACGCCGGCGGGAACGGCGCCATCCTGCCGATCTGGACTTTGCTCGCGCTGGCGATCCTTGTTTTCCGCCACAACGGTCTGCGCGCCGCGCTGATTGCATCCGCGCTGCTGGTGGGTTGCAGCAGCAGCCAGCCTCTCGACGATCGGAGCCTCGCGGTCGGCGGCGAAACCGCCGGCCTGCACCTGACCGACGTCGAAGCCGTCAATGCCCGCGGCGAGTTCGTCGGCATCGAGGGAATGCCTCTGGCGCTGTAACCGGCACCCGCGCGGCGGGCATCGCCCCGGTCATGCGATGATCGGTTCAGGTCAACCCGCACCTGGACCCCCGCACGATGAACCGGCCCGCCGCCGCCCGGTGCTGAAGTCCGCCGGCGTGGCCAGCGGCATCCCGATTGGCCGGTCCGTCGACGCCGCGGCCACGGCGCCGCGCCTTTTGCGCGTATAGTGCTTTGCCGTGCTCTTGCGGTGATAGTCCGGAGTATCCCCAATGGCACGTGTCACCGCCGAAGACTGCCTGCTGCGCGTCACCAGCCCGTTCTCGCTGATCCGGATCGCCGCCAAGCGCGCCCGGCAACTGGCGCGCGGCGCGCAGTCCGAACTGCCCTGGCACGATCACAAATCCACCGTCCTCGCGCTCCAGGAAATCGCCGGCGGCCAGGTCACCGAGTCGGTGCTCGATGAAGTGGACCTGCCGCCGATCGCGCCGCCCAGCCTGAATCTCGATCCGTTCGACGCGCAGTTCAAATAAGGCGGGCGGTCGCCGCCTTTCGGGCGCCGGCGGCGCGCAGCCGTTCGCGTAGTCGCCGCTACCGAGTCCAGTTTTCCAGCCGCAAGCCCGGCACCCGCCCGAAATGGCGGGTGTTGTTGGTCACCAGAACGGCGTCGACGGCGATTGCGTGAGCCGCAATCATTGCGTCGGCGGTGCCGATGGTCGCCCCGATCTTCGTCAGATTCGCCGCGACCGACCCGAAAGCGTCCGCCGCGGCATCGTCCCAGGGCAGGCTGCGGACGCGCAGCAGGAACTGGTCGACGACCTTGGCCAGCCTTGTGGCGCCGTCCTTCAAGCGCACCCCGTAAAGAAGCTCTCCACGGGTTACGTCCGAAATGCAGAGCCGTTGAACCGGAACCGAAACGATCCGCCGGTCAAGTTGGCGCGACTGGCCTTTCAAGACATAGCTGGCCGTATCCGTATCCAGCATGAAAAGCGCGGTCACTTTCTGCCCCGAAGCTCGCCGCGCGGCTGCAACGGCTCGTTTCCGGGACGCTCGGCGAGATAGTCCGGCGGCACATCCTCGCGAACCGCAAAGAACGCCTGCCAGTCGCCCGCGTCCTTGGCCGACAGGATCACGTCCCCGGTGACGGCGTCCTTGCGGATGTACACCTCATCGCCCTCGAAGCGGAACTCCGCGGGCAGGCGGACCGCCTGGCTGCGGCCGTTGCTGAACAGCTTGGCGGTTTTGGTGGGCATGGCGACGCCGTCCAAGTGGTATATGACATAAAGTATATACCTCCAAGGCCTGGACGGAATTCCAGGAACCGCCAAAATAAAAGCCCCAGTGAGTGCGGGGGCTTGAATTAAGTGGCTCCGCGACCTGGACTCGACGATTTCGTCCGGAACGCGCGTTACCTTCGGACGGGACAAGAGGCCGCGGAAACCTTTATGCCCGTGCCGTTGTGGCCCACAATGCGGCAGCGGCGAGCGCACTCCTACAGAACGCGACGCATCGGCCGCCGCATCCATTCGACCAAGCGGGCGAGATATGCCGGAACTGCAATTCACGGGCAAGGAATACGTTTACAACCATCATCTGAGCGTGCCGGTGCGGCCGCTAGTGCCGGATGCCCGGAAGTCGCTGAAGGGCGAGGGCGCGGATGAAAACCTCATCATTCACGGCGACAACCTGCATGCGCTCAAGGCCCTGATTCCGCGCTACGCCGGCCGGGTGGACTGCATTTTTATCGACCCCCCGTACAACACGGGCAACGAGGGCTGGAGCTACAAGGACAACGTCAACTCACCCATCCTCAAGGAGTGGCTCAGCAACAACCCGGTCAACAAGGACGACATGCTGCGCCACGACAAGTGGCTGTGCTTGATGTGGCCGCGGCTGAAGCTGCTGCACGAGTTGTTGTCAGAGCGAGGCAGCTTCTGGATGACCCTGGACGACAACGAGGTGCATCACGCGCGCGCGGCACTGAACGAGATCTTCGGCGAACAGAACTTCCTTGCAACCTGCATCTGGCAAAAAAACTACTCGCCCAAGAACACTGCGCAGCACTTCTCGGAAGACCACGATTACCTGATCGTGTATGCGAAGAGCAAAGCGATTTGGCGGCCCGATCTCCTTCCTCGGACCGAAGAAATGGAAGCCCGATACGACAATCCGGACAATGATCCACGCGGTCCGTGGAAGCCGGGCGATCTGTCAGCGCGCAACTTCTACAGCGAAGGAACGTACTCCATCACTTGCCCTTCAGGTCGGGTAATTAAGGCCCCGCCGCCTGGGACATATTGGCGAGTGAAGAAGGAGAAGCTCATTGCTTTGGATGCGGACAAGCGAATTTGGTGGGGTGAAGATGGCAACAATGTTCCCGCCATAAAGAGATTTCTTCGTGACGTAAAGCCCGGCCGTGTTCCACAAACGCTTTGGTTCTACAGCGACGTGGGGCATACGCAGGACGCCAAGAAAGAAGTCGTCTCCATCCTCGACTTCAAGAACTCCGAGGACGTATTCGTTACCCCCAAGCCGGTCGCGTTGATTCAGCGTGTTCTGGAACTGGCGACCGACGAGGACTCCATCGTTCTGGACTCTTTTGCTGGCTCGGGGACTACCGCGCACGCGGTGCTGGCCCAGAATACAAAGGACAGCGGCAATCGCCGGTTCATCCTGGTCGAGAGCGAGGACTACGCCGATACCCTGACCGCAGAGCGCGTGCGCCGCGCCGCCGCCGGCTACTCGTTCAGCGGCACACAGAGGACAGAGCTGCTGCGGGAAAAGCTGACCTGGACGCAGCTACGCAAGGCCGAAACCCTGCTCCAGCAGGTGGCAAGCGTTGAGAACCTGGAGCGCCATCGCTTCGACAGCCTTGCGAAGAAGGTCGAGAACGGCGAACTGGTTGTTACCGGCGAGAAAACCTTCGAGGAAAGAATGCCCGGCCTTGGCGGCGGGTTTACCTACTGCACGCTGGGCGAGGCCTTCGACCCCGAAAAAATCCTGTCCGGGGAGGCGATGCCGGCCTACACCAGCCTAGGCGCATGGCTGTTTCACACGGCGACGGGTCACCCGTTGGACTCGAAATCCATCGCCGAGGCGGCGAGTTATCTCGGCGAAAGCCCGCAGCACCACGTCTGGCTGATCTACAAGCCGGAGCGCGAGTTCATGCAGTCGCCGGCCGCGGCCTTGACGCTGGCGCGGGCGGAGGACTTCGCCAAGGCCAAGCCGGGAAAGAAGCACCTGGTCTTCGCGGCGGCTAAGTTCGTGCCACACAAGCGGCTGCTGGATCTGGGCGTGGAGTTCGCGCCGCTCCCCTTCGCGCTGTTCCGGGTCGAGGGTTGATGGAATGAGCGAGCCGAATCGCCCGGCGGACGAGCATGGAGCGCCGCAGTCCGAAGTGGTGCTGTATCAGACCGAGGACGCGCAAACCCGGATTCAGGTGCGCCTGGAAGGCGGTACGGCTTGGTTGACGCAGGCGCAGATGGCGGACTTGTTTCAAACCACGCCGCAGAACATCACGCAGCACCTGAAGGCCCTCTATGTGGAAGGGGAGCTGATCGAGGAGGCAACTTGTAAGCATTACTTACAAGTTCGATCCGAGGGCGGCCGGGAAGTCCGGCGCGAGCTGAAGGCCTACAACCTCGATGTCATCCTGTCCGTGGGCTATCGCGTGCGGTCGCTGCGCGGCACGCAGTTCCGGCAGTGGGCGACGCTGCGGTTGAAAGAGTATCTGGTCAAGGGCTTCGCGCTAGATGACCAGCGGCTCAAGGAGGCCGGCGGCGGCGATTACTTCGATGAGCTGCTCGCGCGCATCCGCGACATCCGCTCGTCGGAGAAGCTGTTCTATCGCAAGGTCCTGGACATCTATGCGACGAGCGTGGACTACTCGCCCGACGCCGAAGTGACGCAAACCTTCTTCAAGACCGTGCAGAACAAGATGCACTGGGCGGCGCATGGACATACGGCGGCGGAAGTCATCGCCCAGCGCGCCGATTCCGGCGCACCGAACATGGGCCTGACCTCCTGGAAGGAAGCCGCCAATGGCGGGCGCATCCAGCGCGCCGACGTGCGGGTCGCGAAGAACTACCTCAATGCGGAAGAGCTGGACGCGCTGAACCGCATCGTCACCCTGTATCTGGATTTCGCCGAGTTGCAGGCCATGAATCGGCGGCCCATGTCGATGCACGACTGGATCGCCAAGCTCGACGATTTCCTGCGCTTGTCGGAGCGCGACATCCTGACTCATGCCGGCCGCATCTCGCATGAGCGGGCCATGTCGAAGGCGGACGAGGAATTCGCCAAGTTCAAGACGCTGACGGCCGGCGAGCCTACGGCGGTCGAGCGGCATTTCGCGCAGGCGGTCGAGCAGGTCAAGAAGCTTGCGGGAAAGCGGACCAAGGCGATGGGCAAGTCCAAGCGCACGCCAAAGGGCGAATGAGTCATGGAACTCAAGGAATACCAAGTTCGGGTGCTGGAGAGGTTCGACGCCTACCTGGCGGAGCTAAAGCGGGGCAAGCAAAAGCTGGACAAGGTGCGCGCCATCAATGCGCAGGAGCCGGACGTGAGCCTGCACCTCCCGCTGCCGGACGCCGGCAAGGAGGCTTGGGACGCACTGCAGCAGAAGGGCGCGTTGCCGGCAAGCCGCGCGGCGCAGCCGTATTCGGCGCGCAGTACCGGCGCGGGCGAGCCCTTGCCGAACCTCTGCCTGAAGATTCCGACCGGCGGCGGCAAGACGCTGCTGGCGACGGAGTGCGCGGCGCGCGTGGTCAATGCGTATCTGCAGCGCAATCACGGGCTGGTGCTGTGGATCGTGCCGAACGAGGCGATCTATGCGCAGACGCAGAAGGCGCTGCGCGATCGCGACCATCCCTTTCGACAGCGACTGGATCGGGCCGGCGCAGGGCGAGTCAAAATTCTGGAAAAGGACGATCCGCTGACGCGCGCGGACGTGGACGAGCACCTCTGCGTCATGCTGCTGATGCTGGCGTCGGCGAATCGGGAAACAAAAGAGTCGCTGCGGTTGTTCAAGGACCGCGGCAACGTGCACGGCTTTTTCCCGCCGGAAGGCGATTGGGTCGCTCATCAGGCGTTGCTAGCGCGCGTGCCGAATCTGGACGTGTACGGAATCGCCGCGAACTACGGCGCGGAAGTCAAACATTCGCTGGGCAATGTGATGCGGCTGGTGCGGCCCGTCGTCATCATGGACGAAGGCCACAAGGCGTACTCCGCGCTCGCCCAGCGGACGCTGGAGGGCTTCAATCCGAGCTTCCTGCTGGAGCTGTCGGCGACGCCGCCTGCAGAGAGCAACTGGCTGGTGGACGTGCGCGGCACGGACCTGGACCGCGAGGGCATGGTCAAGATGCCGATTCGGGTCGAAACCAATCCCGGCCACGATTGGCGCTCGTGTCTGAGCAAGGCGGTCGAACGGCTCAACAGTTTGCAGGCCGAAGCGGAGAAGTTGCTGGCAAACGCCAATCGCTACATCCGGCCGATTCTGCTGGTGCAGGTGGAGCGCACGGGCAAGGATCAGCGCGACGGCCAGCATGTGCATGCGCTGGACGCAAAGGAGTATCTGGAGACCTTGGGCTTCGACGCGAAGGACATCGCCATCAAGACCGCGGAGCGGAACGACCTCTCGCAGCCGGAGAACTTGAACCTGCTGTCTCCGGTGAACCGGGTGCGGGTCATCATCACGAAGCAAGCCTTGCAGGAGGGCTGGGACTGCCCATTCGCCTATGTGCTGTGCAGCCTTGCCGCGCAAACCGCCGAAGGCGCCATGACCCAGCTTGTCGGACGAATCTTGCGGCAGCCGCATGCGACGAAGACCGGCGTCGCTGCGCTGGATGAGTCGTACGTTCTGGCACTGCACGCGAGCACGCGCGACGTCGTGGAGGCGATATCCAAGGGGCTCAAGGAAGATGGCCTTGGCGACCTCGCCGGCTACGTGCAGGCTTCCGGATCGGGTACGGGTGCCAACGGCGGCAAACGGCGCGTGTCCCGACGCGACTCATTTCAGAAGCTGGACATCTACCTGCCACAGGTGAACTGGGTGGCCGATGCTGAGCCGCGGCTGCTCGATTACGAGGCCGATCTGCTCCAGTGGCTGGACTGGCGCGTCGTGGACATCGAGGCGCTGGCGGCCAAGCTGTCCCCGGAGGTGCAGGCGGTGACAGGGCAGCGTGTGACCGTTCACCTTGGCCGCGGCGAGCGCTTCATTGAAACGGAGGAGCAAGAAGCGGTGGCGGTCGCCGGTCGCTTCGATACGGTTTTTGCCACTCGCGCGATTACGGACATCGTGTCGAATGCTTGGCTGGGCTATGTGCTGGTCGAAAAACTGCTGGGGGCCTTGCGCGCGCGGGGATGGGCGCAGCAGCAGATTGATGGGCGCGCGGGATATCTGCTCGACGAGCTGCGCCGCTACCTGACATCGGAGCGCGACCGGTTGGCGGAGCTGCGATTCAAGCAGGAGGTCCTCGCTGGACGAATCCGCTTTCAGCTTCGCGCAGACGCACGCAATTGGCAGATGCCAAGGGAGTTGGCGACAGCCCATGCGGCGAATGCCGCGCAACTGACGCGCCCGGACGGCCGGCCCACCGAAAAGAGCATCTTTGCGCCGATGTACAGCGCCGACTTCAATCCCGACGAGGCCGCGTTCGCGTGCTACCTGGACAGCGAGCAGACGCTGAACTGGTGGCATCGGAACGTCGCGCGCGTGGGCTATGGCTTGCAGGGCTGGCGGCGGCACAAGGTGTATCCCGACTTCCTGTTCGCGCTCAGCGGCACCGGCAAGCGACGCAAGCTGTTGGCGTGGGAGACGAAGGGCGAGCAACTTGAAGGCAATCTGGACACCCACTACAAGCGCGAACTGCTGCGCTATCTGACGGAGGCGGGCCGGCGGAATGACGGCGTTCGCGCTGGCGAACTGCGGCTCGTGGATGAGGGGGCCGAGTTCGAATGCGAGTTGATCATGCTGGCCGACTGCAAGAGCAAGTTGGCTCGGCGCCTGCGCGCTACCTCCGGCGGCCCTGGCGCCGAAGTGCCAGCCGACCTGGCAGGGCCGGACCGAACGGGACGTGGTGCCGTTGCTGATGGAAATCCGTGAGCGCGCGCTGGGGGCAGAAGCGGAAAAGCGGACTGCGGCGGCGGTGTGCGAGTAGGACTCTCGCGTACGAAATATTAGACAGATCGCCACTTTTTAGACAAAGGCCCTCCGAAGAGGGCCTAAGTTATTGAAAAGTGGCTCCGCGACCTGGACTCGAACCAGGGACCCACTGATTAACAGTCAGTTGCTCTACCGACTGAGCTATCGCGGAACAGTGGCAGGGCGCGCATTGTAGTGGCGCGCCCTGCCGGCTGCAATTGGCCTTAGGCGACGAGGGCCTTGATGCGCGCAACGGATTCCGTCAGCACCTTGTCGCTGGTCGCAAACGACAGCCGCATGTAGCCGGGCGCGCCGAAGGCGGAGCCGGGGACCAGGGCGACGCGGGCCTTCTGCAGGATCGTGTCGGCCAGCTCCAGGTCGTTCTTGCAGCCCAGCTTCTGCATCACGCCTTCGAAGCTCGGGAACGCGTAGAACGTGCCGTCGCCCGGCAGGCACTGGACTCCGGGGATGCCGTTCAGGCCCTCGACCAGCTTGTCGTGGCGCGCCTTGAACGCCTTGACCATCTCGGCCACGCAGGCCTGGTCGCCGTTCAGCGCGGCTTCCGCCGCCACCTGGGCGATGGAATTCGGGTTGGACGTGGACTGCGACTGGATGTCGGTCATCGCGGTGATGAGCTTGGCCGGGCCGCAGGCCCAGCCGATGCGCCAGCCGGTCATCGAGTAGGTCTTGGAGACCGCGTGGATCACCACGGTGCGCTCGTACAGGTCCGGGCACACGTTGATGATGTTCACGAACGGCTGGCCGGTCCACAGGATCTTTTCGTACATGTCGTCCGTGGCGATCAGGATCTGCGGGTGCTTGCGCAGCACCGCGCCCAGCGCGGCCAGCTCGTCCTTGGTGTAGGCCATGCCGGAGGGGTTGGACGGGCTGTTGATCCAGATCATGCGCGTGCGCGGGGTGATGGCGCGCTCGAGCTGCTCCGGGGCGATCTTGAGGCGCGTCGCGGCGGTGGTCGGCAGGATCACAGGCGTGGCGTCGGCCAGCAGCACCATGTCCGGGTAGCTGACCCAGTACGGCGCCGGGATGATGACCTCGTCGGTGGCGTTGAGGAACGCCTGGCACAGGTTGTAGCAGGACTGCTTGCCGCCGTTGGACACCAGCACCTGGTTCGGCTTGTACTCCAAGCCGTTGTCGCGCTTCATCTTTTCGATGATGGCCTTCTTCAGGCCGGGAGTGCCGCCGACGGCGGTGTACTTGGTGAAGCCGCTGGCCATCGCCTTGCGGGCGGCTTCCTTGATGTGTTCCGGCGTGTCGAAGTCGGGCTCGCCGGCGCCGAGGGAGAGCACGTCGATGCCCTGGGCCTTGAGTTCCGCGGCCTTGGCGGTGACTGCGAGCGTGGGGGAGGGCTTGATGCGCGTGGTGCGCAGGGCGAGGGTCGGTTCCACTGGAAATCTCGGCTGGGGAACGGGCAAAACGGCGCGGGATGATACTCAAGTTTTGGACCGCGCGCCCATCGTTTCATCGGCCGATGCGCTAGCCTATTCCGCTTATGACCGAGCATGGCGCGTTTCAACTGAAAGCGGACTGGAAGCCTTCCGGCGACCAGCCGGAGGCCATCGCCAAGCTCGCCCAGGGCCTGGAGGACGGCCTCGCGCACCAGACGCTGCTGGGCGTGACCGGGTCCGGCAAGACCTTCACCATCGCCAACGTCATCGCGCGCCTGCAGCGCCCGGCGCTGGTGCTGGCGCCGAACAAGACGCTGGCGGCGCAACTCTACGGCGAGTTCCGCGAGTTTTTCCCGGACAACGCGGTGGAGTACTTCGTCTCGTACTACGACTACTACCAGCCCGAGGCGTACATCCCGTCCACCGACACCTACATCGAGAAGGACAGCTCGATCAACGAGCACATCGAGCAGATGCGCCTGTCGGCGACCAAGGCGGTGATGACGCGGCGCGACGCCATCGTGGTGGCCTCGGTGTCCGCGATCTACGGTCTCGGCGACCCGGAGCAGTACTTCCAGATGGTGCTGCACCTGGTGAAGGGCGAGACGCTGAACCAGCGCGAGCTGCTGCGGCGCCTGACCGAGATGCAGTACACGCGCAACGACATCGAGCTGGCCCGCGGCACCTACCGCGTGCGCGGCGAGGTCATCGACATCCACCCGGCCGAGTCGGACGACGAGGCGATCCGCGTCGAGCTGTTCGACGACGAGATCGACTCGCTGACGCTGTTCGACCCGCTGACCGGCGAGGCCCGGCGCAAGCTGCCGCGCTACACGCTGTTCCCGAAATCGCATTACGTGACGCCGCGCGAGCGCCTGCTGTCGGTGTTCGACCGGATCAAGGACGAGCTGCGCGAGCGGCTGGAATACTTGCGCAAGGAGAACAAGCTGCTGGAGGCGCAGCGCCTGGAGCAGCGCACGATGTTCGACCTGGAGATGATCCAGGAGGTGGGCTACTGCTCCGGCATCGAGAACTACTCGCGGTATCTGTCCGGCCGCAAGGCCGGCGAGCCGCCGCCCTGCCTGTTCGACTACCTGCCCAAGGACGCGCTGATCGTCATTGACGAGTCGCACGTCACGGTGCCGCAGCTCGGCGCGATGTACAAGGGCGACCGTTCGCGCAAGGAGACGCTGGTCGCGTACGGCTTCCGCCTGCCTTCGGCGCTGGACAACCGGCCGCTGCGCTTCGACGAATTCGAGCGCATCGCGCCGCAGACGATTTTCGTCTCCGCCACGCCCGGCCCGTACGAGAAGGACAAGTCGGCGCAGATCGCCGAGCAGCTCGTGCGCCCGACCGGCCTGGTGGATCCCGCAACCGAAGTGCGCCCGGCCTCGACCCAGGTGGACGACCTGCTGGGCGAGATCCGCATTCGCGTCGAGCGCCGGGAGCGCGTGCTGGTGACGACGCTGACCAAGCGCATGGCCGAGGACCTCACCGATTACCTCGGTGAGCACGGCGTGAAGGTGCGCTACATGCACTCCGACGTGGACACGGTGGAGCGCGCCGAGATCATCCGCGACCTGCGCCTGGGCGCCTTCGACGTACTGGTCGGCATCAACCTGCTGCGCGAGGGCCTGGACCTGCCCGAAGTCTCGCTGGTCGCGATCCTGGACGCGGACAAGGAAGGCTTCCTGCGCTCCGACCGCTCGCTGATCCAGACCATCGGCCGCGCCGCGCGCAACCTGCACGGCAAGGCCATCCTCTACGCCGACCGCGTCACCGACTCGATGAAGCGCGCGCTGGACGAGACCGACCGCCGCCGCGCCAAACAGCAGGCGTACAACAAGGCGCACGGCATCACCCCCAAGGGCATCGCCAAGCGCGTGGCCGACGTCATGCACGCCGGCTACGAGGAGCTGACCGAGCGCCAGGTGCTGCGCGTGGCCGAATCCGAGGCCGCCTACGGCCGCCTGCCGCCGGAGAAGCTGGCCAAGGCCATCGCCAAGCTGGAGAAGGAGATGTTCGAGGCGGCGCAGAACCTGGAGTTCGAGCTGGCGGCGAAGAAACGCGACGAAATCCGCCGGCTCAAGGCACAAGCGATGAATGTCGCGGCCTGATCCCTGGGTACGGCGCCGCCTACGGTAGATTGGCGCGCACCGGAGCCGGCATCCCGTTGCGAGGCCAGCCGGCCCAGCCGACCGTCAAGGGGGAGTGGATTCCGATGTCCGACCGCAACGCCCGCGGATCGTCGCGCCGCGGCTTCTGGTCGCGTCTGTGGACGCGCTACGTCATGCATCCGGAACAGTGGCGCTGGCCGCTGGCGCTGGTGTTCCTGTTCGGCGCCGCCGGCATGATCTTCGTCGGCCGCGCCACCTACACCGACGCGCCGCCGATGGCGGACTTCGTCGGTCCAGCCGGCGAGCCGGTGTTCTCGCGCCAGCAGGTGGTGCAAGGGCAGGTAGCGTTCCAGCGCCACACCCTGATGGCCTACGGCAGCATGTTCGGCGACGGCTCCGGGCGCGGCCCCGATTTCACCGCCGAGGCGCTGCACCAGGTGGCGCTGGCGATGGAAGCGTTCTACGCGCAACAGGCCGGCGGCGACGAGGCGGCGCGCGACGCCGCGCGCGTGCGCATGCAGCGCGAGATCAAGCGCAACGGCTACGACGCGCGGAGCGCGCAGATCGGGCTTTCGGCCGGCCAGGCACACGCCGCGCGGGAGCTGCGCGCGTACTACCGGCACAAGTTCCGCGTTGCGGCGGTGGACCTGATCCCGCAACTGAAGCAAATCCCCGACGCGGAGATCGACGCCCTCAGCGCGTTCTTTTTCTGGGGTGCCTGGGTCTGCGGCGCCGAACGCGACGGCGGCGGTTACAGCTACACCCACAACTGGCCGCACGACCCGCAGGCCGGCAACCGGCCGACCGGCTCGGTCATGCTGTGGAGCGTGCTGTCCACCCTCGGCCTGATGCTGGCGCTGGGCGCGGTGCTGTTCCTGCACGGGCGCTTCGGCAAGACGGCGGGCTGGGCGGTGCGCCCGGGAGCGGCGGCGCCGACCACGCTGGCGCAGATGAGCCGCTTCGTGCCGACGCCGGTTCAGCGCGCGACCTACAAGTTCTTCGTCGCCGCCGGCCTGCTGTTCGCGCTCCAGGTCCTGGCCGGAGTCCTCACGGTGCACAACTTCCTGGGCCTGCACCGCCTGTTCGGCGTGAACCTGTCCGAATGGCTGCCGCTGACCGCGGTGCGCGGCGCGCATCTGCAACTGGCGCTGCTGTGGGTCACGGCCTGCTGGGTCGGCGGCTCGATCTTCCTGGTGTCGACGCTGACGCCGGAGGCGCCGCGGCACCAGCTCGCGCTGGTCAACGGCCTGTTCGCCGTCTTCGTCCTGGTGGTGCTCGGCAATCTCGCCGGCGTGATCCTCGGCCCGCAGGGCGTGTTCGGCGCGCACTGGCGCAGCCTCGGCAACCAGGGCTGGGAGTTCGTCGAGATCGGCCGCGTCTGGCAGTACGGGCTGATGGGCGTGCTCGCCCTGTGGTGGCTGGTCCTGTTCCGCGGCGTGCAGCCGGTCTGGCGGCGCTACCGCACGTGGTTCCTGCCCAAGTGGCTGGTCTACTGCGTGGGCTGCGTGACGCTGCTGTTCGGCGCCAGCTTCGTCGCCACGCCGGAGACCAATTTCGTCATCGCCGACTACTGGCGCTGGGCCGTGGTGCACATGTGGGTGGAGGCGTTCTTCGAGGTGTTCGCCACCATCGCGCTGGCCTACTGCATGTACCTGATGGGCTTCATCGGCCACGCCGGCGCCAGCCGCATCGTCTACCTCGCCACGCTGCTGTTCCTCGGCTCCGGCCTGCTCGGCATCAGCCACAACTTCTACTGGAACGCCAAGCCGGTGGCGGCGCTGGCGATCGGCGGCATCTTCTCCACGCTGCAGGTGGTGCCGCTGATCCTGGTGGCACTGGAAGCCTGGCAGTTCCGCCGCCTGCCGGCGCAGGCCCTGGCGCAGCAGGGGATCGCCCCCGCGCAGCCGCAGCAGTTCAGCCAGTCCGTCGCCTTCGCCTTCCTGCTCGCGGTCAACTTCTGGAACTTCTTCGGCGCCGGTGCCATGGGCTTCATCATCAACCTGCCGATCGTCAACTACTACGAGCACGGCACCTACCTGACGGTGAACCACGGCCACGCCGCGTTCTTCGGCGTCTACGGCAACCTGGCGCTGGCGATCGCCTTCTTCTGCGCCCGCTACCTGGTCGACGAGCGCCGCTGGAACGCGCGCCTGATCGCCTCCGCCGTGATTTCGCTAAACCTCGGCCTGCTGCTGATGTGCCTGCTGGACCTGTTCCCGGCCGGCATCCACCAGCTCCGTGCCGCGATGGAGCATGGCCTGTGGTACGCGCGCTCCGAAGCCTTCATTGGCGGCACCGCGTTTCAGCTCATGACCTGGGCGCGCATCGTCGGCGGGCTGATCTTCGTCTTCGGCGGCCTGCTGCCGGTGGCGTACTTCCTGGCGACCCGCTACGGCGCGCTGCGCCGCGGCGAGGAGCCGGACGCGCCGGCGGCGGCCGAGCCGGCCGTCTGAGAGGCTACGGCTGGGCGCCGGCGCGCTGGCGCGGTTGCGCCGCGCGCCCGAAGTCGATGCCGTCGAGGAAGTCCAGGATGTGCGGCAAAAGGCGGGCCGGCTTGGTGCGCAGCTCCAGGATCGAGTTGGCCTGCAGGAAGCTCGCGCCGGGGATCTGCTCCGCCAGATTCACCGCGTCGGTGAACGGGTGCAGCAGGTCGCGCTCGTGGCCGATCACCAGGGTCGGCGCCGAAATGGCGCGGCGCTGTTCGATCTCCGGCGCCACCGGCCCAACCAGGATGCCGTGCAGCACCGCCGCGATCGCCTCCGGCGGCGTGGACAGGGTGTTGAGCACGCCCGTAATCAGGTCGTTGCGCGGGCGTGGGATGCGCCGCATCAGCCCGGTGTAGAGGCGCGCCACCGGCCCGCCGAACTGGACGCCGAGCAGCAGCGGCACGAACAGCAGCGCCGCGAACGGCGTCGCGTTCTCCATCACCGGCATTTCCGCGATCAGGCCGGCGACGCGCTCCGGCGCGATGGTCGCGACCTGCAAGGCCACGTCCGCGCCCAGCGACAGCCCGCCGACCACCGCCCGCTCCACGCCCAGGTGATCGAGCAGGGCGACCACCTGGCGCGCGTAGCGGTCGAAGCGATGCAGCGCCGCGTCGGCCGGCTTCTCGCTGGTGCCGTGGCCGAGCAGGTCCAGCAGCACGACGCGGTAGCCCTGCTCGGCGAAGGCGTGCGCCAGGCCGCGGTTGATATTGGCGTCGAGCAGCAGGCCGTGCAGCAGGACGATGACGCGGCGGCCGGAGCCGTGAATCTCGTAGCCGAGCCGGTGGCCGTGGTAGCGGAAGGTGCCGGTTTCGCAGGTATGCACGGGTATGCGCATTGCTGGAATAGACGCGTTCAGGATATCCGGCGGCGCGGGCAGCCGCGTCCTTTGCCCTGACGGCTTGCGCGGCGCGGCACGCGCCGGTATTCTCCGCGCCTCTTAAGCGACCCGTAGGCGCGTAGCTCAGCTGGTTAGAGCACCACCTTGACATGGTGGGGGTCGATGGTTCGAGTCCATTCGCGCCTACCAACAGCTCCAAACGACACGGCCCCGCAAAGCGGGGCCGTGTCGTTTGGAGCCGAGGGGAGCGGGTCGGACATACGCCACCCCGGTGGTTGCGCGGCTCATCCATGAGCCGCGCCCCTCGCTGCGCTCGGGGCCACCCTGCGGGCGTCCGATTTCGCTCCGGGCGAAATCGTCGAGTCCGTGGGGCAGCGTGCGACTTCGATACGGCGGCGCTGCGCGCGCCTGCTTCCGCTACTCGCCGCGCAACTGGATCACGTAGCCGCCGGACCTTGCATCGTGGTCCAGCTTCACCAGTCCCCGCTGCTGCGCCTCCTCCAACAGTTCCGCGAATGTCCGGAAGCCGTGATAGCTCTCGCGGAAGCCGGGCTGGCGTCGCTTGAGGGCCTGCTTGACCATCGAGCCCCACAGGCGCTCCTGCTCGCCGCGCTCGTCCTGCAGGGCCTCGATCGTTTCCATGACCAAGTCGATGGCTTCCTGCCGGCGGTCGTCCTCGTTCGGCTTGGGCGCGGGGGCGGCGGTTTTGTCGGCGGACTTGGCGGCCTTGGGGGCGCGGCGCTTCTTCTTCTGGTCTTCCACGCGGACCAGGTCGTCGTAATAGATGAACTCGTCGCAGGCGGAGGTCAGCAGGTCGGACGTCGAATTCTTCACGCCGACGCCGATCACCAGCTTGTTGTTCTCGCGCAGCTTGGCGACCAGGGGGGAGAAGTCCGAGTCGCCGCTGATGACCACGAAGGTATCGACGTGCGGCTTGGTGTAGCACAGGTCCAGGGCGTCCACGACCATGCGGATGTCGGCGGAGTTCTTGCCGGACTGGCGCACGTGCGGGATTTCGATCAGCTCGAACGCGGCCTCGTGCATCGCGGCCTTGAATTCCTTGTAGCGGTCCCAGTCGCAGTACGCCTTGCGCACCACGATGCTGCCCTTGAGCAGCAGGCGCTCCAGCACGAGCTTGATGTCGAAGCTGGGGTACTTCGCCTCGCGCACGCCCAGCGCGACGTTCTCGAAGTCGCAGAACACGGCCATGTTGCAGGTTTCGGAGGGCGCGGCCATGAGGGATGACGGGAGCTGGAAGAGGGGGGCGATTATGCGCGAATTCGCCGGCTCCACAACGACGGTGGGCGGGTATAGACTGAAACTGAGAAGGGAATCGCATTGCGGACCTGGGGATTGGGAATGGATGCCAGCCTGCTCAGCGTCATGGTGGTCGAGGACCACGATTTCCAGCGACGCACGGTGGTCCGCCTGCTCCGCGAACTGGGCGTGTCCCGCACCCTCGAGGCGGAAAACGGCCGAGTCGCGATGCGCCTGCTGGCCGACAGCGGCACGAGTCCCGACATCCTCCTGGCCGACCTCGACATGCCGGAGATGGATGTCGTCGAACTGCTATGGCAGGTTGCCGAGCGGCGCATGGCCAAGGCGGTGGCGATCGCCAGCGGCCTGGGATCGGCGATGCTGCACTCGGTCGAGGCCATGGCCCGCGCCAACGGGCTGCAGGTGCTCGGGATATTCGAGAAGCCCCTCACCCGCGAAAAGCTCGCGGCGCTGATCCGCGCGTTCCGGCCGGTGCCGGGCGGGTCGCCGCGCGCGCGCGACGCGGCCGCGGCGACGGCGGACGAGATTCGCGCCGGGCTGGAGCGGGACGAGTTCTTCCCCGTGTTCGAGCCCAAGGTGCGGCTGCGCGACGGCAAGCTGATCGGCTGCGAGACCCTGGCGCGCTGGCGCCGGCCGGGGCAGCCGCTGCCGCTCGCGCCGGCGAGTTTCATTCCGGCGATGGAGCGCGAAGGCCTCATCGTCGAGCTGACGGCGCGCATGCTCGAGCGCGCGGCGGCGCAACGGGTGCAGTGGGCGCGCGCGGGGCTGCAATTGAGCGTGTCGGTCAATATCTCGATGCTCGACCTGGTCGATGTGGGCATCACCGAGCAATTCCGGTCGCGGGTCGAAGGCCAGGGCGCGGCGGTCCGCAACTTCGTGCTCGAGCTGACGGAATCGGCGGTGGCCTCGGACCTCGCCAAGGCGCTCCACGTGCTGACGCGGCTGCGGCTCAAGGGATTCCGCCTGTCCATCGACGACTTCGGCACCGGCTACTCGTCGTTGCAGCAGCTGTCGAACATCCCGTTCAACGAGCTGAAGATCGACCAGAGCTTCGTGCGCAACTGCCATCGCGACAGCCGGCGCCGCTCGATGGTGGAGACCTCCCTGGACCTGGCGCGGCGCCTGCAACTGCGGACGGTGGCGGAAGGCGTGGAGACGCAGGGCGAATGGGAGCTGCTGGGGCGGCTGGGCTGCGACCTGGCGCAGGGCTGGCTGATCGGTCGTCCCATGACCGGCGCCGAGTTCGCGCAATGGGCGGCAGCCTATGCGCCCGCAGGCTGAACCTTCGCGGCTGGCGGCGGGCGAGTGCCTGCTGCGCATCGTCGACAACATCCCCGGCGCGCTGTTCGAGCTGGCGGTCGCGGCGGACGGCGGGCTGCGCTATGCCTTCCTGAGCGAGGGCTTCCGCGACTTCGGCGTGCCGCCGGAGGCGGCGATGCGCGACTTCGAAGAATCGCTGGCGCTGGTGCATCCGGACGACCGGCCGGGGCTGGTGAAGGACATGCGGGAGGCGATCGCGTACCGAGTCCCGTTCAAGCTCCAATACCGCGTGTGCCTGCCGGACGGCCGGACCCTCTGGCTCGGCAGCCGCGCCCTGCCGGGTGAGGCGGCGGACGGCGGCCTGCTCTACTACGGCTGGATCATCGACATCACCGAGCGCCGCGGGCTTGAGGCGCAGCTGGCCGAGGCGCGCAACGCGGCGGACGTGGCGAATCGCGCCAAGTCCGCGTTTCTCGCCGCCATGAGCCACGAGATCCGCACGCCGATGGTCGGCATCACCGGCATGCTGGAGGTGCTGTCCAACTCCAGCCTCAACGCCCAGCAGCGGCGCCAGATCAAGGTGATCGAGGAATCCGCCGAGATGCTGCTCAAGATCGTCGGCGACGTGCTCGACTTCTCCAGGATCGAGGCCGGCCGGATGGAGATCGCGCCCGCCGCCTGCTCCCTGGGCGGGCTGGTGCAGGCCGCGGTGCAGAACTTCATGCCGGCGGCGTCGAGCAAGGGCCTGCGGCTGAGCTGCGCGGTGGACGGGCGGCTGGCGCCGGCGCACGTCGCCGACGCGCTGCGCGTGCGCCAGATCCTGTCCAACTTCCTGTCGAACGCGCTGAAGTTCACGGCGGAGGGCGGCGTGAGCGTGCGCGTCGACCTGGTCGAGGGCCTCGGCGACCGACAGCGCGTGCGGATCGCCGTCGGCGATACCGGCATCGGCATCGGCGCCGAAGTGCAGGCGCAGCTGTTCAAGCCGTTCGCCCAGGCCGACGCCGGCGTCCTGCGCCGGCACGGCGGCGCGGGCCTGGGCCTGGCGATCTGCCGGAACCTGGCCCGGCTCATGGGCGGCAGCGTCGACATGGACAGCGCGCCGGGGCGCGGCACCACGATCGCGTTCACCGCGGTGTTCCCGGTCGGCGACCCCGCCGCCGTCGAGCCGCCGGCGCCGGAGCCCGTGCAGCGCCGGCTTTCGGTGCGGCGCAAGCCCACGCGGCGCGCGGCCGAGGCCGAGGGCAGCCTGCTGCTGCTGGCCGAGGATCACTCCACCAACCGCATGGTGCTGGCGCGCCAGATCGAACTGGCGGGCTTCGTCATGGACGTGGCGGAGGACGGCCAGCAGGCGTTCGAGATGTTCTCGGCCCGGCGCTACGGCCTCGTGTTCACCGACGTGCACATGCCGCGCATGGACGGCTTTCGGCTCGCGGCCGCGATCCGGGACCTGGAGCGCCGCCGCGGGCGCGCGCCGGTCCCGGTGCTGGGGCTGACCGCGGCGATGATGAAGGAGGAGGTCGTCCATTGCCTGGAGGCGGGCATGAACGACGTTCTCATCAAGCCGGTCACGGTGCGCACGCTGGTCGACAAGCTGCGCCTGTGGCTGCCGCGGCTGTCCTGGACCGGCCCGTTCGCCGAGCGCCGCAGCGGCGAGGAGCGCCGCAAGCGTCGCGCGTCGCGCGTCGACAACGAGCGCCGCGGCGGAAACGACCGCCGCGGCGCGAAGAAGCGCCGCGCCGCCGCGCCGCCGCCCGCCGCGCCTCTGGATCTCGGCGCGCTGAGGTCCCTGAGCGGCGGCGACGCCGCGCTGGAGGCCGATGTCCTGCGCGACTTCGACCGCTCGGCGCAGGACGACATGGGCGCGATCCGCGAGAGCCTGGAGGCGGGCGACCTGCCGGCGCTGGCGCGCCGGGCGCATCGGCTCCGCGGCGCCGCGCTCACCGTCGGCGCCGGCGCGCTGGCCGAGGCGGCGCTGCGCCTGGAGCGCGCCGGCAAGGCCGCAAACCGGCGTGCCGCCCGCGCCGCGGTGCCGAAGCTGGAGCGCGCGCACCGCGCCGCCATGGCCGCCGTCGG
>JACPFV010000001.1 GCA_016182805.1 Gammaproteobacteria bacterium | reverse complement strand
GCCGCGCGCGGCCTGTCGGCGTTGCTCGACGCGCCCGGCGCGGCCGCTGGCGACGGCGCCGAGCCGGCGCGCGTGGGCGTCCGCGACCTGGTGGAGACGGTGCGCTCGACCCTGGCCGCGCCGGCGGCGGCCCGCGGCCTGGCGCTGCGCGGCGAGCTGGCGCCGGACCTGCCGGCGGCGGCCGCGGCGGACGGCGCGCGCGCCCGGCAGATGCTGGTGCACCTGGTGCTGCACGCGCTGCACCATGCCCAGCCGGGCGAGATCGTGCTGCGCGCGGCGGTGGCCGAGGACCCGGCGCGGGACGGCGCCGTGCTGTGCGTGCTGGACGTCGAGGACACCGGCGGCGCCGTGCCGACGACCGAGGCGGCCATGCGCACGGGCGGCGCGGCGCGCGCGGATGCCAGGTCCGCGCCCGACCTCGCCGCCGCCCAGGCCCTGGCGCGCGCGCTAGGCGGCGAGGTGGCCGTGCTGCGCGAGGGCTGGCAGGGCTGCTTCCTGCGCGCCACGTTGCCGGCCGGCCTGCGTTGCCGCACGAGCGACGGCATTCCGCCGCGGCCGGCGCGGCTGCTGCAACTGCCACCGTGCACCGTGGTGGCGGCGGAGCGGCGGCCGCTGGAGCGCCAGCTGCTGGAGGCGATGCTGGCGGCGACGCCGCACCGTCTGCGGGTCGAGGCCGACCTGCGCCAGGCGATCCGCTTGGCGCGCCAACTGCGGCCGGACCTGATGCTGGTGGACCTGTGCCTGCTGGACACGGCCGGCGCCGCGGCGTTGCGCGCCCTGCGCACGGAGCCGGGCTTCGCGCCGGGCCGGATCGTGGCGCTGCTGGCCGAGTCCGGCGACGGCGAGGAGGCCTGTCTCAGCGGACTGTTCGACGGTTATGCCGCCGATCCATGCTCGGAGAGGACGCTGTACTCGGAACTCGAGCGCGCGCTGGCGGCGCGGCGCGTCCCGCGTCCCGCGGCGGTGGAAGGGGATGCCGGCGCCGAGGGGCGGCGCCGCCTCGTCGTCGCCAGGAGCCTGCCGGGCGCGTAGCGGCTCAGTCCCTGCTTCGGCCCCTATGTGGGCCTGCGCCGGGACGAGGCTCTAGTCGCCGAAGTCGAGGTGCGCCTTGATGTGCCCTTCCGGCGGCATCTGCAGGTAGTAGCCGTCGGATTCCAGCTGCTGCATCACCTTCTGCACGTCGGCGCGCGCCAGCTTGCGCTGCGGGCCGAGGCTCAGCGCCATCACTTGCGTCAGCCGGCCGGTCAGTTGCCGCAGGGCCGGCGGCAGGCTTTCCACGGCGACGCCCGCGCGCACGTACAGATACATCTCGTCCTGCTTGCTGCAACGGTAGATCAGGCAGTCGGTGGTCATGCGGGCGCGGCCGGGCGGAAACGGCGAATGGTAGCCCAAGGCGCCGCGGGTGCGGGCCTACCCGCCGGCCGGCGGTTCGAGCGCGCGGCAGCCGCTGAGGAAATGCTGGACGTACCAGGCGGCCGGGGCGAGATCGAAGCTGAAACGCTGGCCGGGAAAGACCTCGGCGAAGTCGAGCGAGGAAGCGCCGAGCATCTCGATCAGCGCGCGGCGGCTGCTGCCGTCCAGCAGGCCGGCGTTCGGCTCGGCCGCGCTGGCGAACAGCAGGATGGGGCGGGGACTGGCGCCGTCCACGGCGTACTGGATCGGAAGGTAGCCGGCGGCGGCGCCGGCGCCGGGCATGCCCGCCGGCACCGGGCGCCATGCCGGCGCGCGCGGCGCGCCCTGCGGGTCGAACAGCGCCAGCGCGACTTCCAGCGAATCCGGGCCGCGGCATTGCGCCCGCAGGCGGTAGCGGCCGTCGTCGTCGGCCGCCGCGCACTTGAGGACGTAGCCGGAGCGGAACCCCAGCGGGTTCCACGTGACGCCGGAGGAGCAGTTCGCCGGGATGTCGTGGCTCTCGCGGCCCAGCGCGGAGTCCAGGCGGTAGCCGCGCCAGGCGAGCGCCAGCGCCAGCAGGAACAGGCCGGCGATGGCGAGCGCGCCGGCCTGGAGGCCGCGGCGCTCCCACGGCGTCAGCGCGTCCTCGTCCGGCGGCGGCCGCCGCGGCGCGGCATGCGCCGGCATCGCGGCGGGACGCTCCGCGCGCAGATGCGGCGCCGGCTGCGCGTGCAGCGGCGGCTTGGGCGCCGCATCCGGCGGCAGTTCCGCCGGCGCGGGGTCGCGCTCCACTTCGCATTCCAGGCCGTGTTCGCCCAGCGCCTGCGCCAGGCGCTCGGCCTCGTCCAGGGGTTCGCCGTGCGCCAAGCGCAGCCGCGCGCCGGAAAAGAAATGCATGAGGCGGTCGTCCGGCGCGTGCGGGAACAGGTGGCGCAGGCGCGCCAGCAACAGGCTCTCGGAGGTGTCGGCGCGCAGGCGTCCGGTGAAAAACACCGAGTAGCTGTCCTGCGCCATATCCGATATCGCCTCCGCCGTCCCCATCGTCATTGTGCCGCCCCTGAGCGACGCCGCCCGCATGCAGCCCAGCGCACCGCGCGCCGGGGCGCCTTGACTTCGGTCAATGCGGTCCGGCGCGGACCCTGCCAGCCTGTGCGCGATCATGTGCGAAGGGGGGAGGGATGATCCGCATTTTCATCGGTTACGACCCGCGCGAGGCGGTGGCCTACCACACGTTCTGCCAAAGCGTCCTGGAGCGGGCGAGCGTGCCGGTCTGCTTCGCCCCGCTCGCGCTGCACCTGCTGCCGAAGTACAAGGAGACGCATCGCGACGGCAGCAACGCCTTCATCTACTCGCGCTTCCTGGTCCCGCACCTGGCCGGCTACGAGGGCTGGGCGCTGTTCGCCGACGGCGACATGATCTGCCGCGAGGACATCGCCCGGCTGTGGGAGCTGCGCGATCCGTCCAAGGCAGTTATGGTCGTCAAGCACGACTACAAGACCAAGGCCGAGACCAAGTACCTGGGCAACAGGAACGCGGACTATCCGCGCAAGAACTGGTCGAGCGTGATCCTGTGGAACTGCGGCGACCCGCGCAACCGCCGCCTGGACCCGGACTACGTCGCCGCGCATCCCGGCTCCCACCTGCACCGTTTCGCCTGGCTGCCGGACGAGGCGATCGGCGAGCTGCCGCGGGAGTGGAACTGGCTGACCACCGAGTACCCGGACAACTACAACGCCAAGCTGCTGCACTACACGCTCGGCACGCCCTGCTTCAAGGACTACGCCAACTGCGACATGGCCGACGCCTGGTACTCGGCGTACGAGCGCCTGCGCGCGGGCATGGGTTCCTGAGTCGCGGTAGTTTTTGTCTATTGCCGCGGCGGCGCCGGAACAGCACTCTTCGAGCCGCGTTCCTGTTCTCACGTCCTGGCCAAACGCAGTCGGCTCCGTAGACGGCTAACAAAAACACCTGGCGCACCCGCCTTCCTCGCGAACGGCGGCCGGTGATCGCCTGAATCGAGCCCGCGGGAGTCTTCTCGGCTGGCATCCCGGTCTGCCGGATCACTTCCGGCACGGGCGGTCCTGCGCCTCGCGCAGCCGGCTACTCCGTGCCGCAAAGGAACGCGTGGTCCGGCATCGGGACATTCAAGGAGCACCCGATGAAACGAATCACCACGCTCGGCTTCCTGTCGGCAGCCGCCGGCGCTCTGCTGGCCTGCGGGTCCGCCGGCGCGCAGGAAGACGTCGCCGATCCCTGCGCCTACCCGCACGACCGGGAAGTGACGGTCCACAACGCCACCACGCTCAAGGAGGCCCTGGCCGGCGCAAGCCCCGGCACCCTGATCCGCCTGCGTCCCGGAACCTACGAGGGACAGTTCAAGGTGTCCTCGCGCAGCGGCAGCGCGGACAAGCCGATCGTGCTGTGCGGCCCGCGCGAGGCCGTGCTCAAGGGCAGTAGCCCGGATCGCAACGCGCTGTATCTCTACAAGGCCAACCACTGGGTGCTGTCCGGCTTTTCGTTCACGCGCGGCCGCAACGGCATCCTGGCGGACTACTCGAACCGCAACGTCTTCACCGGCCTTGCGCTGGAGGGCTTCGGCCGCCGCGCCATCCACCTGCGCCGCAACAGCACGTACAACGACGTCAGCTACAACGACATCGACGACACCGGCCGCGCCTCGCCCGGCCACGGCGAGGGCGTCTACGTCGGCACCTATGCCGGCGACTGGGACGAGGTCATGGGCTCCAGCAGCAAGCCGGACCGCAGCGACGGCAACAAGGTCCGCTACAACAGCTTCGGGCCGGAAGTGCGCGCCGAGGCGGTGGACCTGCGCGAAGGCACCGGCAACGGCGCGGTCGTCGGCAACGCCTTCGACGGCGCCGGCCTGTCCGGCGAGAACCACGCCGACTCCTGGGTCGACGTGCGCGGCAACGGCTACCTGATTGCGGAGAACACCGGCCACAACGCGCTCGAGGACGGCTTCCAGACGCACGTCGGCAAGTCCGGCTGGGGCAACGACAACAGATTCACGAAGAACCTCGCGGTGGTGAATGGACCGGGCTACGGCTTTGCGATCGCGCCGGACTCCACCGGCAACGTCGTGTACTGCGACAACACCGTGCAGGCGGCCCGCTCCGGCCTGGCGAACGTGAGCTGCTCCGGCGGCGGTCCCGCACCGTCTCCGGAACCCGCGCCGACGCCCGACCCGGCGCCGACGCCGACGCCCACCCCGACGCCCACCCCCACCCCGACGCCCACCCCCACCCCGACGCCCACCCCCACCCCGACGCCCACTCCGGTGCCGGTGCCGACTCCGACTCCGGGCCCGATCGACACGCCGTACGGCGAACTGAACCCGGCGCTGCCGCCCAGCGGGAACTTCGACCTGTCGCGCTGGAAGCTGACCATCCCCTCCGGCCAGGACATCCTGGTGGACGCGCTGAACCAGGGCTACACGCTGGCCAACGCCTTCTACACGGACGCGCAGACCGGCGGCATGGTGTTCCAGTGCCCGAACATCGCCGGCACCACGGCCAATTCCAGCTATTCGCGCACGGAACTGCGCGAGATGCTCAACCCGCCGGCGGGCACCAAGTCGGACGCCAACAACTGGAAGCCGGAGAACGGCGGCACGCTCAAGGCGACGCTGCGCGTGGACCGCGTGTCCACCACCGGCGACGCCGCCAAGGTCGGCCGCGTCATCATCGGCCAGATCCACGGCCCGGAGACCGAGGTCATCCGCCTCTACTACCACAAGCTGCCGGGCGAGGCGAAAGGCCGCATCTATTCCGGCCACGACACGATCTCGAACCAGAACAGCTATTCGCCGGACATCGTCGGCAACAAGGACGGCGGCGGCATCGCGCTGGGCGAGACCTTCAGCTACGAGATCAAGCTGCTAGGGACCAAGCTGACGACCACGATCCGGACGCAGGACGGCAAGGCCTACACGTACACCCGCACCATCGATTCCGGCTACCTAGGCCAGAACGTGTACTTCAAGGCGGGCGTCTACAACCAGAACAACACCGGCCAGAGCGACGACTACGTGAAGGCGATGTTCTTCGCCTTGCGGCAGACGCATCCGTAGCCCGGTCGGATAGCGGCAGGCAACACCGGGGCGGCGCGCCAGCGCCGCCCTTTTTCCGTACGGCGGATGCTTGAACGCCCGCTCCGCGCCGGGTAAGGTCCGTGCAGCCGCACACGCCCCCACCGCCCGTGAGCATCCTGCAAATTCCCCGTGCCGTCCCGCGGGTCATGCTGTTCGACTGGCACGCCACGCTGGTCGACACGATGGACGCGATGTACTACGCGCTCGACGAGGTATTGCCGCGGCTGGTGGAGCTGAATCTGATCGAGCGGCTGGTGCCGGCGGGGCGCTCCAAGACGCTGGAGGACGCCAAGCTGGTCAAGTACGTGCGCGAGCACGTGCGCCTGCATCCCAAGATCAAGGCGGCGCGCAAGATTTCGCGCACCGACATCTTCGAGGTGCTGTTCGGCGACGACCAGGAAGCCAAGGGCATCGCGCACCGCGAGTTCGACCGCTGCTATGCGCGCCACTTCGGCGTGGTGCGGCCGCTGGAGGCCGGGGCGCGACAGCGCCTGGGCGAGCTGAAGGACATGGGCATCCGCATCGGTGTGCTGTCCAACCGCAGCCGGCGCTTCATGGCGCATGAGGTCTACACCGTCGACGGCACCGGCTGGCACGAGCTGTTCGACACCATGGTCTGCGGCGACGACGTGGCGCAGCGCAAGCCGCACCCCGACCTGATCCTTAAGGCGCTGGACAACCTGCAACTGGCGCCCGGCCCCGGCTGCTGGTACGTGGGCGACAGCACCACCGATGTGATCGCCGCGAAAACGGCCGGCGTCACCGCCGTGTTCTACAACGGCGCCGGCTGGAACCAAGCCTGGATCGACAAGATCTTTCCCGGCACCGTTCGCCATCCGCACCTGCCGGACGGCGTGGTCGCGAACCTCGATCAACTGGTGGCGCTGGCGCGGCAGTTCCGGGTCGAGCGCGCCGACGCCTGAGCGGTGGGCGGGGCCGCGCCGACATGACCGCGGCCATCCGGCTATGCGATGCTGACCCTCTTTTTACACACGAGAATCCGTACCGATGAGTCTCGCAGTCGGCGCCCAGGTCCCGCGGCGCGGCAATGCCTTTTCCCGCTGGTTCGGACGCTTCGTCCTGTGGGCGATGGGCTGGCGCCTGGAGGGCGCGATCCCCGACCTGCCCAAGATGGTCCTGATCGGCGCGCCGCACACCTCCAACATGGACGGCGTGCTGGGCCTCGCCGCGCTCACCGCCCTGGGCCTGCGCGCCGGGACGATGATCAAGGACGGCGCCTTCAAGGGCGTGCTGGGGCCGGTGCTGCGCTGGTTCGGGGCGATCCCGATCAACCGCCGCAGCCCCAAGGGCGTGGTCGAGCAAAGCGTGGACGCGTTCAATCGCAGCGAGCGGCTCCTGCTGCTGATCGCGCCCGAGGGCACGCGCCACGGCGCGGCCGAGTGGAAGCGCGGCTTCTACCACATCGCCAGCGGCGCCGGCGTGCCGGTGCTGCCGGCGGCGGCGGACTACCGGCGCAAGCGCATCACCTTTGGGCCGCCGGTCGTCCCCAGCGGCGACTACGCCGCCGACATGCACCGCCTGCTGGAGTTCTACGGCAGCTACGGCGCGCCGCGGCATCCGGAGCGGCTGTCCGCGCCGATGCGCGAAGCCCTGCGCCTCCCCGCGCCGCCGCCCGGCCCACAGGCGCCCTGACCCATTCCGCGGCGGGGCACGGGACTTGCACGAGACAGGTCGGCTACGGCCTGAAGCCTGCGAGGTTCCGCCCATGCTGGATACTCTGCGCTCGTTGTGGGTTCGCGACGACCCGGTGGCCCGGTCGCTGCGCCGCATGCAGATCAGCGTCGGCTACGGCTGGCACCGCTTCCAACCGCGGCCGCCCGGCGAGGGCGTGGTGATCGGCACGGTCTGCGACGGCGTGCACGACGGCGCGCTGGTCTTCCTGCGCCGTTCCGGCGTCTACGTGATGATGAACCACGGCCAGGTGCGCGGGCTGGACCAGGAGATGGTCTCCAGCGCCCTGGAGATCGCCGGGGTGCGGCGCAGCGCGGCCTGACGCTGCTTCGTCGCGGATCGGGGCGGCCTGGCGTCGCCGGACCACCGCCTGTCGCAAGTGGACAAGAACCCCTCCGCCGCCGGCGCTACGCTGCTACCCTGCGGCGCCGGAGGGCGCGTCATTCCACGATCGGAGGGAGTCATGGCTTGGAACGGGAAATGCCGGATGGCGGCGGTTGCCGCGATCTTTGGTGCGCTGGCGTCCACCGGCTGCGGCGACCGGCCGCGCGAGGCGGACGCCGACGCGCAGGGGCATAGCGCGCCCACCGCGGCCACGCGCGCGGCCAACGCCCAGGTGGGCGAGTCGCTGGACCTCGCCGACCGCCAGGATTTCGAGGACGCGCGCCGCGGCCTGGTCGCGGCCGATCCGGACCTGCGCATCCCCGGCCCCGGCGGCGAGGCGGCCTGGGACATGCCGGGCTACGCCTTCCTCGACGGCGCCGCGCCGGACAGCGTCAACCCCAGCCTGTGGCGGCAGGCCCAGCTCAACAACATCCACGGCCTGTTCAAGGTCACGGACGGCGTCTACCAGTTGCGCGGCTTCGACCTCGCCAACATGACGATCGTCGAAGGCCGCAGCGGCTGGATCGTCGTCGACCCGCTCACCGCACGGGAGACCGCCAGCCGCGCCATCGCCTTCGCGCGCCGGCACCTGGGCGACAAGCCGGTCGTCGCCATCGTGTTCACGCACAGCCACGTCGACCACTTCGGCGGCGTGCTGGGCGTCGTCGACGCGCAGCAGGCCCGGTCGAAGAAGGTGCGCGTGATCGCGCCGGAGGGCTTCATGGAGGAGGCGACCAGCGAAAACGTGCTGGCCGGCGGCACCATGATGCGCCGCTCCATGTACATGTACGGCATGCGCCTGGCGCGCTCGCCGCGCGGCCACGTCGACACCGGCCTGGGCAAGGGCCCGGCATACGGCAGCGTCGGCGTGCTGGAGCCCACCGAGATCGTCGGCCGCACGCGGCAGGAGCTGGACGTGGACGGCGTGCGCTTCGTGTTCCAGAACGCGCCCGGCTCGGAGGCGCCGGCCGAGCTGACGTTCTACCTGCCGGAGCGCAAGGCGTTCTGCGGCGCGGAGGTCGTGTCGCACACCCTGCACAACCTCTACACGCTGCGCGGCGCCAAGGTGCGCGACGCGCTCAAGTGGAGCGGCTACATCGACGAAATCGCCCGCCTGTTCGGCGACGCCGAGGTGTACTTCGGCAGCCACCACTGGCCGATCTGGGGCAACGCGCGCATCGTGTCCTTCCTGGAGACGCAGCGCGACACTTACAAGTACATCCACGACCAGACCGTGCGGCTGGCGCTGCATGGCTACACGCCGCGCGAGATCGCCGAACGCCTGGAACTGCCGGCCAGCCTGCGCAACACCTTCTCCAGCCGCGACTACTACGGCACGGTGCGGCACAACGCCAAGGCGGTCTACCAGTTCTACTTCGGCTGGTACGACGGCAATCCCGCCAACCTCGATCCGCTGCCGCCGGAGGATTCGGCGCGCAAGTACGTGGCGCTGATCGGCGGCGCGCAGGCCGTGCTCCAGCACGCCCAGGAGGCGTTCGACCGCGCCGAGTACCGCTGGGCCGCCGAGCTGCTCAACCACCTCGTGTTCGCCGAGCCGGGCAACGAGAACGCCAGGGCGCTGCTCGCGCGCACCTACGACCAGCTCGGCTACCGGGCCGAGTCGGGGCCGTGGCGCGACGTCTACCTGACCGGCGCCTTCGAGCTGCGCCACGGCGGCCCGAAGCAGGGCCTGAAGCTGAGCGAGGCGCTGGACCTGCTGCGGCAGACGCCGATGCCGCGCTTCCTGGACGCGATGGCGGTGCGCCTCGACGGCGCGGCGGCCGAGGGCAAGGACTACACCGTGAACCTGGTGCTGACCGACCTCGGCGAGACCTACGTCCTGCGTGTCAGGAACGCCGTGCTGCACCACGCGCAGGGTGCCGCCGACCCCAAGGCCAACGCCACCCTGCGGCTGACGCACGAGCTGTACCTGAAGATGCTCACCGGCGCCGCCGGCATCAAGGACACGCTGATGTCCGACGACCTGGAGGTGCAGGGCAGCCGCCTCGACCTGATCCGCTTCTTCTCCCTGTTCGAGAAGCCGGACGGAACGTTCAATATCGTGACGCCGTAGGCCGGCGCCGCCGCAACAGGGCCACGGCCGCCAGCGGCAGCGTCAGCAGCAGGGGCATGCCGCCGATCAGGAAGCCCCGGCCCTCGGCACGCGCGCGCGCCGGCACCGGGCGCGCGGACTCGGCGCAGGGCGCCGCGCCCACCGTCTTGTCGTGCTGCGAGAACAGCGTCCGGCAGGACGACTGCCGGCCGACGGTGTCCACCGCCTTGCGCGAGAAGCGCGGCAGCGCGCCCGGCACGCACTTGGCGGACGGGATGCAGCCGTCGGCGAACACGAACAGCGGGCGACCTTCCTTGTCGAGCGTGATGTCGTTGAAGTCCAGCAGGTTGCGGCAGGGATTGCTGCCGCCCTGCATCCAGATGCAGCCGATCTGCACCGGGTCGTCCGGCGTCGCGTCGGTCAGGCCCCAGCTCTTGCCGCCGTCGTAGGTGGTGGCGACGTAGGCGTGCCACTCGCCGGTGAAGGCGTCGCTCTGGAACGCGCCCGGCGTCGAGGTGCCGATGAAGAACAGCGCGGCGCGGTCGTCGTCGCCGGCGATCATCGCCGGGAACACGCAGTTGCGGACGGCGGCCGCCTGGCCGACGTCGGCGGTGTCGCCCCAGGTCGAGCCCCGGTCGCGCGACACCGCGACCTTGGCGCGGCCGTCGCCGTCGCAGTAGCCGAGGTACACCGTGTTGCTGGCCTGCGCGGCGGGCTTGCCGGCGTCGGTCAGGCCGGTCGCCACCGACGGGTCGCTCGCGCCCGGCGTGCTGCCGGGCACCGCGCCGATCCGCCAGGTCAGGCCGTTGTCGGTGGACACCGCGACGCCCTGGCCCAGCCCGCCGCCGCCGGCGCAGGCCTTGTTCGGCAGGTAGACGGTGCCGTCCGGCGCCACGCGCGGGTGGCCGTGCAGGCCGCCGCACTCCGAGGTGTAGACCACCACGCCGGGGCCGTAGGTGAGGCCGCCGTCGTCGCTGCGCGAGCAGGTGGCGTCGCCCAGCACCACGCCGACCGCCTGCGCGCAGTAGTAGACGGCGTTCTGGTTCAGCGGCGGCAGTGGCGCCAGCGGCGGCGCGTACGGGCCGCCGCCGATGCCCTGGTGGTCGGCGCCCGCCGGCGGCCCGCAGCCTTCCGCCGGGACCCAGGTCTTGCCGTCGTCGTCCGTCACCGAGCTGAGGCTGCATCCGGTCGAGAACAGCACCGCGTCCGTTACCAGTTGCGACACCACCGTGCGGCCGGTTTCGCGGTCGGTGAACAGGATCGGGTCGAACGAGATCGCGTTGGTCGACGGCGGCCGGTTTTCCCAGGCGGCCGTGGCCGGCGTCTTGCCGTCGTCGAAGGTGATGAAGATCGCCGCGTCCGAGTTGCCGACCACCGCGGTGCCGGTCTTCCAGTTGGCGCCGATCGACGGCTCGCCGCCATTGGCTCCGACCTTGGCCGGCGGTGCGAAGATCTGGAATCCCGCCACCGGGCCGGAGACCGTCGTGCCGGTCGGCGGCAGCGGCTCCAGGTAGATCTTCGCGGTGTACGTGTTGCCGAACGGCTGGTACGGCACGACGTGGATGTTGTAAACGCCGTTGTTCGCGGCGAAGCGCGCGATCTCCGGGTCGGTGGTGCTGGCCGAGGCCGCGATCGAGTCCTCGCCCTGCGCGACGTACAGGTCGAAGTCCGCCTGGATCGGCTCGCCCCAGTCGATCCGCACCACCACGCGCCTGGACGCCGCAGCTTCCGGCGTCACCGCGACCGTGAGGGCGGTGTCGTCGCACACGTCCGGCGACACGCAGTCGGTCTCCGCCGTGCGCGCCACGTACGGCCCGGCGCTGAACGTGACCGGGTTGGCTTCGGTGTTGGCGTCGGTGATCGCGACCGGCGGCGAGGCGAGGGCGGCGCCGGCGAAGCCAAGGACCGCAACGGCGCAGGCCTGCGCGAGGATGTGGCGGGGGTTCATGGCGGGACGATTCTTGTAGGTTCGAAGGCGCGGAGTATAGTCGGCTGGGGTGCGGAGAACAGCGCGCGGATCGCCGCAACTTTCCCCGCGGACGCATCTCCAAGCTTCTCAGGCCGGAGCGTCCGGCCGGGAGGAACGTATGCAAGTGCTGATCGGCAACATCGTCAAGACGCAGTTCGCGGACTACCCCTGCGCCAGCCGGGAGGAGGCCGAGGCCCTGGTCGTGCGGTTGCGCGAGCGCGAGAAGGAGCGCCGGCTGGACCGGCGCGACGCCCAGGACGCGGATGGGGGCGCGCCGCGCGCCGGCGGGGCGGAGCTGCCGCGGGGCGGGTGACGCGCGGCTGGTGACGCGCGGCTAGTGCGTCACCTGCAAGTCGTAGAACGTCGCACGCCCGCCGTCGCTGCCGCTGCCGCCCTGCGCGTGCAGCGCCGCGCCGGCGCGGAAGTACAAGCCGACGCCGTCCCAGGCGGCGCCGATGGGTGCCGATCGCGTCTGCGCGCCGCTGGTGAAGTGCACGGTCTTGTTCTCCACCCGGATCGAGTAGGGGAACGGCTCGTTCAGGCTCAGCGCCTGCGTCAGCTCCAGGGTCTGCGCCGTGCCGGGCGCGGCCGCCGGTGAAGGCTGCACCAGCGCGTACAGGCGGGCGCCGGGCTGGCCGTCCTTGTACTGGAAGATCAGCGAGGCCAGCTCGCCGATGCTCGGATCGGCGCCGTTGTAGCCCAGGATCTGGCCGATGGTGAGCTTGCCGTTGGCGGCCGGCGTCTGGTGCACCGCCACGAACGCGCTCAGCTCGGCGAAGTCGCCCGAACTCCAGTTGACCGAGGCGTCCGCCGGGTCGAGCAGCTCGCGCAGCTCGCAGCGCGGGTAGCTGGAGTTCGGCGTCACCGCGCCGTTGACCGGCGCCCAGAACGTGACGCCGTCGTTCTCCGTCGCGTAGAACCAGGCGGACGTGTAGCCGTCGACCAGTTGCTGGGACGGAACGGTGGCTGCCGGTCCGCGCGTGCCGCCGCCGGCGTCCACCGGCAGCGTCAGCTGCCAATGGCTGAAGTCCAGGTGCTCGCTCGGCGGTCGGCCGGTCGGCCGCGGCAGCTTGGACGGCGAGTCCGACCCGCCATCGCCGTCGCGGCAGGCCGCCAGCATGCCGAGCAGTACCAGGATTCCGACGCCACGCATCCCATGCAGCAGGTCGCTCATATCCGCGCTCCGAACGAACCGGGCGCGCCGCCGAACCGATCCCTGGCGCCGCGTCACCCGGGAAGACGGCGCGGCTTGGAGCAAGGGCCATGCCGCCGTCGGGAAACGCTTGGGCACGCAGCGGCTTGCGCGATGCGGTGCCGGACTGGCCGCGCGCGCGGCGCGCCGGAACGTGGCCGATCCGCGACGCTTGGCGCCGCCACGCCGCGCCGCAATATTAAGGACGAGGCGGCGTCGCCAAGCGCAGACGCTGGCCGCCCGGCATACTGATCGACGGGGTTGGTCGCGGTTGGGGGACATCGCATGACGAAAACGACGGGCGCACTGCTCCTGCTGGCCGCGCTGGCTTCCGCGCGGGCGTATGCGGCCGATGCGTACGAGCGCATCGATGCCAGCGTCGCGATGAGCGACGGCGTGCGCCTCGACGCCTCGCTGTACCTGCCCCAGGCGCCCGCTCGCGCGCGGCTGCCGCTGATCGTGCGCCAGCACGGCGGCGGCTCGAACAAAGACAGCCCCTTCGACGTGCAATACGGCCTCAAGGCCGTCGCCACCGGCCGCTTCGCGCTGCTGATGTACTCGGCGCGCGGCCACGGCAATTCCGAAGGGCTGTTCGACTTCTTCGGCCCGCGCACCACGCAGGACTTCTCGGAAATGCTGGACTGGGTCGCCGCCATTCACGGCGCCCGCGTCGACACGGCCAACGTCGGTTCGGCCGGCTATTCGCAGGGCGGCGGGGAGTCGCTGCTGCCGGCGGCGCGCGATCCGCGCGTCAAGGCGCTGGCCGTAGGCAACACCTTTGCCGACCTCAACTACGCCCTCAATCCCAACGACTGCTTCAAGTTCAGCTTCGCCACAGGCATCTTCCTGGGCGCCTACACCTCCACGCTGTCGCGCGCGGACGACACGCTGGCGTTGCGCTGGGGCGCGGCGTTCTACTCCGACACCGAGGACGCCGGCACGCCGCTGCTGCCGTCCACCACGGACGACCTCGCGGCGCGCTCGCCGCAGACCTACGTGGACGCGCTGGCCGCGCGCCGCGTGCCCGTGTTCTGGACCAACGCCTGGGAGGACCAGCTTTTCCCCGCCGACCATCCGGAGCGCATGCTCGCCACGCTGGAAGCGCGCGGCGTGCCGGTGCACTACTGGTTCGCCTCCGGCGGCCACGCCGCCGGCGCCAGTTACCCCGCCGAGGAGGAGCGGCGCGAGCAGGCGATGCTCGAATGGTTCGACCAATACCTGTACGGGATCGACCACGACTACGGCCGGCGTCCCAGGGTCGACTACTGGCAGCGCGCCAGCGGCGACCCGCGCAAGCCCGGCGAGTGGCGGCACTACACCGCCGCCGCCTGGCCGATCCTCGACGCGGCCGCGGTTTCGCTCTACCCGCAAGCCGACGGCTCGCTCGGCGCCAGACCCGCGGCGGCCGGCGCCACGGCCACGCTGGTCAACGGCTACGCCAGCCTCAACGTCGCCAACGACGCGCTGGTGCGCGAAATTGCCGGCAACGTCCCCGGCATGGGCGACGTGCTCGACCGGGTGCCGGAAGGCGCCGGCCCGCTCGACACGCTCAGCTACGCCTCGGCGCCGCTGGCGCAGCCGCTCAACGTGGTCGGCGCGCCGGTTGTGACGGTGACGCAGGACTCCACCCACGCAGTCGTGCAGCAGCTCGACGCCAAGGTCTGGGACGTGGGCGACGACGGCGCCCGCCTCATCTGGCGCGGCGGCATCTCCGGCATGAACGGCAGCGAAGTCGCGTTCAAGCTGTGGCCCAACGCTCACCGCTTCGAGATCGGCCATCGCGTCGTGCTGACGGTCTCGTCGGTGGACTTCCCGACCTTCAAGCCGGATGTCGAGCCCTGGCAGTCCACCATCTCGCTGGGCGGCACACGGCTCGACCTGCCGGCCGTGCCGCAGCCCGTGCCGGCCGCCCGATCGCTGCCCAGCGGCGGCGCGATGCCGTTCCTGCTGCTATTCCCGCCGTTCCGGCGCCGGCTATGGCCGGGCGCGGCCCGATCCCATCGGCCGGAGGGCTTGACGGCTCGTTGACAGGGCCTGCCCGACGATAACGCCTCGCACACGAGCGGGGCGGGGCAGGCGGATGAAGTGGCTGAACGGGGCCGACGGCCGCGGGCATCGCGCGGGCACCCTGCTGCTTGCCACGGCGCTGTTCATCGCGGGCTACGGCAACCGCAGCCTGTTCCGCGCGGCGGCGGCGCTGGTCGATCCGCTCGCCGGCGGCTGGCTGCTCCTGCCGACGCTCGCGGTAGTGGTGGTCGCGCTGCTGCTGCTGGCCCTGACGCCGCTCTCGGCGCGCCTCCTGCTCAAGCCGGCGCTCGTGACCGCGCTGCTCGCGAGCGCGGCGGCGGCGCATTTCATGGACCGCTACGGCATCGTCATCGACGAGGGCATGGTGCGCAACGTCCTGGAGACCGACGCGGCGGAGGTCGCCGGCCTGCTGACGCCGGCGCTGTTCCTGTCGGTCGGGCTGTTCGGCGCGATCCCGGCCGGCGTCGTCGCGGCGACGCGCGTGCGGCGCGAAGGCGCGCTGCGCGGCGCCCTGCACCGGCTTGCGCTCGCCGGCCTGGTCCTGGCCGCCGCGCTGGCCCTGGTCTACGCCAACTACCGCGACCTGTCGCTGATCGCGCAGCAGCACCGCGAACTGCGCTACCTGAACAACCCGCTGCACCCGGTCTACTCGTTGGTGCGCCTCGCCGCGCGCGGCGACGCCAGGGGCGCGGGCGCGAAGCGGCGCGTGGGCGACCCGGTGCGCGATGGCGCGGCACGAGGACGGCGGCCGACGCTGGTCGTGCTCGTCGTCGGCGAAACGGCGCGGGCGGAGAACTTTTCGCTGAACGGCTACGCGCGCGCGACCAACCGCTACACCGCCGGGCGCGGCGTCGTCAGCTTTTCCGACGTGCGCTCGTGCAGCACGTCGACGGCGACCGCGATCCCGTGCATGTTCTCGTTCCTCGGCCGCGCCGGCTTCGATCCGGGCGCCGCGCGCCGCCAGGAAAACGTGCTGGAGCTGCTCGCGCGCGCCGGCGTGCGCGTGCTGTGGCGCGAGAACAACTCCGGCTGCAAGGGCGTGTGCGACGGCGTCCCGCACGAGCGCCCCGGCCGGACCCGCCCGCGCGCGTGCGCCGGCGGCCACTGTTTCGACGAATTCCTGCTCGACGGCCTGGACGAGCGCCTGCGCGGCGGGCGCACCGACGCGCTGGTGGTCCTGCACCAGGAAGGCTCGCACGGCCCCGCCTACCACGAGCGCTACCCGCCGGCGTTCGCGGCGTTCACGCCGGAATGCCGCGACGCGCAGGTCGACCGCTGCCGCACGGCCGACCTCGTCAACAGCTACGACAACACGCTGCTCTACACGGACTACGTGCTGGCGCGCACCCTCGACATGCTCGAGCGGCTGGCGGCGCAGTACGACACCGCCATGCTGTACCTGTCCGACCACGGCGAATCGCTCGGCGAGGGCGGCATCTACCTGCACGGGCTGCCGTACGTCATCGCGCCGGCCGCGCAGACGCACATCCCGCTGCTGCTGTGGCTGTCGGACGGCTACCGCGCGTCGGCGGGCATCGACGCCGCCTGCCTCGCGGCCACGCGCTCGCGCGCGCGGTCGCACGACAACCTGCCGCACACGCTGCTCGGCCTGCTCGGCGTCGGCGGCGCCGCCTACGACGCGCGGCTCGACCTGCTCGCCGGCTGCGCGGCGCGGACGGCCGCGACCGTGCGCGCCGGCGGCGGCCCGCCGCCGCTATGCGAAACTTGCGCCCCTGCCCGAAAATCGCGGGTCGTGAAAATTTCGACGGAGCATCCATGAGCCTCAAAGGAAAGACGCTGTTCATCACCGGCGCCTCGCGCGGCATCGGCCTGGCGATCGCGCTGCGCGCGGCGCGCGACGGCGCCAACGTCGCGATCGCCGCCAAGACCGCGGAGCCGCATCCCAAGCTGCCGGGCACGATCTACTCGGCGGCGCAGGAGATCGAGCAGGCCGGCGGCCGGGCGCTGCCGATCGTGTGCGACATCCGCCACGAGGACCAGGTCGCCGCCGCGGTGGCGCAGACCGTGCAGGCGTTCGGCGGCGTCGACGTGTGCATCAACAACGCCAGCGCGATCTCGCTCACCGGCACCTTGCAGACCGACATGAAGCGCTACGACCTGATGAACCAGATCAACGCGCGCGGCACGTTCCTGACCGGCAAGTACTGCATCCCGCACCTGCGCAAGGCGCCCAACCCGCACATCCTCACGCTGTCGCCGCCGCTGGACATGAAGGCCAAGTGGTTCGCGCCGCACGTGGCCTATTCGATGGCGAAGTACGGGATGAGCCTGTGCACGCTGGCCTGGGCCGAGGAGTTCCGCAAGGACGGCATCGCCGCCAACTCGCTGTGGCCGCGCACCACGATCGCCACCGCCGCCGTCACCATGATCGGCGGCGACCCGGTGCTGAAGAAGTCGCGCACGCCGGAGATCATGGCGGACGCGGCCTACGCGATCCTCACGCGGCCGGGCCGCCAGTTCACCGGCAACTTCTGTATCGACGACCTCGTGCTGTGGGAGGCGGGCGTGCGCGACTTTGCGCGCTACGCCGCCGTGCCGGGCACGCCGGACCGCGAGCTGATGCCGGACTTCTTCGTCCCGGACGACACGCCCCAGCCGGGCGCGTAGTGCCCGCCGCGGCCGTTTGCCGCCGCGTCCGGCCCGGCATAGGATGGGCCGGCAGTCGCGCGGGGGTGCCGGAGCATGAACGACGCGGAGCTGGCGGAGCGGTTGGCCGGGGCGGACACGGTCGAGGCGGTGCACGCGGTATGCGCGCAGATCGCCCGCGCGCTCGGGTGCGAGCACTGGCTGTTCGGCCTGCGCATCCCGGTCCCTCTGACGCAGCCCTGCCAGTTGATCCTGAGCGGCTATCCCGTCGCGTGGCGCGCGCGCTACGACGAGCAGCGCTACATGGCCGACGACCCGGTGCTGCGGCAGGCCGTGGCCAGCGTGCTGCCGTTCGAGTGGGACCGGGTCGCGCGCGCCGATCCGCGCGCGTCGCAGCTGTTCGGCGAGGCCGCGGAGTTCGGCCTGCGCCACGGCCTGACCGCGCCGGTGCACGGCGCGCACGGCGAGTTCAGCCTGTTCAGCTTCGCCTCCGCCGGCGTGCTGGCCGCCTCGCCCGCCGCCGCCGCCGATCTGGCGCGGCGCGCGCAGTGGCTGGCGGCACACGTGCACGACACCGTGCGGCGCATCGCGCTGCGGCCGCCGCAGCCGCGCCGCGGCGAGCCGCCGCCGGCGCTGACGCCGCGCGAGCGCGAGTGCCTGCGGCTGGCGGCGGAGGGGGAAACCGCCGGCGCCATCGCCGGGATCCTCAACATCTCGGAGCGCACCGCGGTGTTCCATCTGGCGCGCTGCCAGGAAAAGCTGAGCGTGCGCACGCGCCAGCACGCGGTGGCGCGCGCGCTCGCCCTGGGCGAGATTGCGCCGCGCTGCTACCCCGACCGCCTGGTGCAGTCGCAGCGCCTGCTGGAAGGCCGCCGGCACTGACACCGCTGTGCCATCTTGGCCGTGCAGGGGGGGCGTGACACGCCGTCACGGATTTCGCGTTGCTCCATCCGGGCCACTCATCCCTGGCGGGACCGGGTTTGTCGCCCGAACGCCCCCTGTAAGAAATGACAGGCTACAGTGCGGCCGCGATCTGGTGTGCTGAAGTCCAGCCCGCCGCCACCCCGCATGTCGATGCCGCCGGCCGAACTGCCAAGGTGCCGGGAATTCCCGGTGCCCCACCAGGATGGTGCCCGGGGCCAGGGAAGGCCCATCGCGCGAGATCGCGCTTGAGTATCGAGCGCGACCGCGCCGGCCGCCATTCCGTGGCCGTCCCGCAGCGGCCTCAGGCCGAGGGGGCGAACGCCGACCGCGAATTTGTCGCGTTCTGTTCCTCGGTTTCGCACGACCTGCGCACCTCCCTGTCGGCGATCGACGGTCTCAGCCAGGCGCTGCTCGAAGACTGCGGCGAAAAGCTCGGCGAGCATGGCCGCGGCCACGTGCGCGACATTCGCGACTGCCTGAGCCAGATGCGGCAGGTCACGGATGGCCTGATGGCGCTGGCGCGGGTGTGCGGCAGCGAGCTGCACTGCGAGCGCGTGGACCTGTCCCGGCTCGCCCGCCAGCTCGGCGCGCGCCTGGGTGCCGAGCGGGCGGTGGACTTCGTCGTGCAGGACGGGCTGTTCGCCCAGGGCGACCCGCGCCTGTTGCGGATCGCGCTGGAAAACCTGCTGCGCAATGCCTGGAAGTTCACCGCGCGCCAGCCGCGCGCGCGCATCGAGGTCGGCGGCGAGGTCCGCGACGGGGCGACGGAGTTCTTCGTGCGCGACAACGGCGTGGGCTTCGACATGGCGCAGGCCGACCGCCTGTTCCTGGCGTTCCAGCGCCTGCACCCGTCGGCGGAGTTCGAGGGGCACGGCCTCGGCCTGGCGACGGTGCGGCGGATCGTCGGCCGCCACGGCGGCAGCATCCGCGCGGTCGGGAGGGTCGACGCCGGCGCCGCGTTCTACTTCACGCTCGGCCCCGCGCCGCGCTCCGGACGCGGCGCGGCGGGGGAAGGCAGCCGCAGCGCGGCGGACCCTGCTTGCGAGGCCGCCCCGTAGTTCCAATGTACTATTGCGGCTGCGAATCGCTTCGATAGCTGGCCCCATGCTCGCAAAGAACCAGAACCCGTCAACGGGTGAGCCGTCCTTTTCCGTCGATGTGCAGTTCGTGCGCGCGCTCGAAAGCGGCGACCTGCCGGCGCCCGGCGCGCTGACGCTGGAGGAGGCCGGGCTGAGTCCGGCGCAACTGGTCGAGATGTTCGAGTCGCAGGTGCTCTCGCGCCAGCTCGACCTGCACAGCCGGCGCCTGCAGGCGCGCGGCGAGAGCTTCTACACCATCGGCAGCTCCGGCCACGAGGGCAACGCGGCGGTGGCGGCAGCGCTGCGCCTGGGCGACCCGGCGTTCCTGCATTACCGCAGCGGCGCCTTCTTCATCCAGCGCAGCCGCCAGCTCCCCGGCTCGACCCCGACCTGGGACCTGCTGCTGTCGTTCTGCGCGTCGAGCGAGGATCCCATCGCCGGCGGCCGCCACAAGGTGTTCGGCTCGCGCGCGCTCAACGTGCCGCCGCAGACCAGCACCATCGCCTCGCAACTGCCCAAGGCGGTCGGCGCGGCGCACAGCCTGGGCCTGGCGCGGCGGCTCGGCGTCGCCGGGCCGTGGCCGTCCGACAGCGTGATCCTGTGCAGCTTCGGCGACGCCTCGTTCAATCACTCCACCGCGCAGGGCGCGATCAACGCCGCGGCCTGGACCGCCTTCCAGGGCCTGCCGATGCCGCTGGTGTTCCTGTGCGAGGACAACGGCCTGGGCATCTCGGTGCCGACGCCGCCGGGCTGGATCGAGAACTCGATGCGCGCCCGCGCCGGCATCGAGTACCTGGCCTGCAACGGCCTGGACCCGCTCGACACCTACCGCGCGGCCAGCCGCGCCGCCGCCATCGCGCGCCGGCAGAAAAAGCCGGTGTTCCTGCACCTGCGCTGCGTGCGCCTGCTCGGCCATGCCGGTGCCGACGCGCAGCAGGCCTACCTCAGCGCCGAGCAGATCGCGGCGGCCGAGCGCGACGATCCGCTGCTGCACGGCGCCGCGCGCCTGCTGCACCTGGGCCTGCTGTCGGCCGACGAGGTGCTTAACCTGTACCGCGACACCGGAGCGCGCGTGCGCGCGGTCGCCGAGGAGGCGATCAAGCGGCCCAAGCTGCTGCGCGCCGACGAGGTCATGGCCAGCATCGTGCCGCCGCCGCGCACGTCGCGCGCGGTCGCCGCCGCGCTGCCGCCGGACGACGGCCAGCCCAAGCCGATGGGGCGGCTGCTCAACCAGGCGCTGGACCGCATGCTGCTGCGCTACCCGCACATGTTCCTGGCCGGCGAGGACGTCGGCCGCAAGGGCGGCGTCTACGGCGTCACCCAGCGCCTGCAGGCGCGCCACGGCGCGCACCGCGTCATCGACACCCTGCTCGACGAGCAGAGCATCCTGGGGCTGGGCATCGGCGCCGCGCACAATGGCCTGCTGCCGGTGGTCGAGATCCAGTTCCTGGCGTACCTGCACAACGCCGAGGACCAGTTGCGCGGCGAGGCGGCGACGCTGCCGTTCTTCTCGCAGGGCCAGTTCACCAACCCGATGGTGGTGCGCATCGCCGGTCTCGCCTACCAGCGCGGCTTCGGCGGACATTTCCACAACGACAACGCGATCGCGGTGCTGCGCGACATCCCCGGCCTGCCGGTGGCCTGCCCGTCCAACGGCGCCGATGCCGTCGGCCTGCTGCAGGAGGCGCTGCGCCTGGCCGACGAGGAGCAGCGCGTGGTGGTGCTGATCGAGCCGATCGCGCTGTACCACCAGCGCGACCTGCGCGCCGCCGGCGACGACGGCGCGTGCAGCGTCGATCCCGGCCCCGACTTCCGCATCCCGGTCGGCCGCTTCGGCCGCCACGGCGACGGCCGCGACCTGGCCCTGGTCAGCTACGGCAACGGCGCCTACCTGTGCCGCCAGGCCTGGCCGGCGCTGGAGGCGGCTGGCATCCGGCCGCGGCTGATCGACCTGCGCTGGCTCACCGGTCTGGATCACGACGCGCTGCACGCCGAGCTGGCCGACTGCGCGCGCATCCTGGTGGTCGACGAGTGCCGGCGCAGCGGTTCGCTCAGCGAGGAGCTGCTGGCGAACCTGGCCGAGCGCGGCATCGAGTCGGCGCGCCTGCGCCGCCTGACCGCGCAGGACAGCTTCATCCCCCTGGGCCGGGCGGCGACCGCCACCCTGCCGTCCGCCGCCGGCATCGTCGCCGCGGCCACCGCCTGGTGCCGCTCATGAACCCGCAACCGTCTTCCGCACCCGTCGTGCGGCGCGAGCGCGTCGTCGTCGTCTGCCCCGGCCGCGGCACCTACAACCAGGCCGAGTGGGGCTACCTGGCGCGCCATCACGCCGCGCGCGCCGCGCTGGTCGAATCGTTCGACGCGCTGCGCCGGGCGCACCAGCAGCCGACCCTGACCGAGCTGGACGGCCGGCTGCCGTACCAGCTCGCGCTGCACAGCCGCGGCGACCACGCCTCGGCGCTGATCTGGGCCTGCGCCCACCTCGACGCGCTGGCGCTGGACCCGCGGCGCTACGAGGTGGTGGCGGTGACCGGCAACTCGATGGGCTGGTACATCGCGCTGGGCGTGGGCGGCGCGCTGCCGGCGCTCGACGCCCTGAACCTGGTCAACACCATGGGCACGCTGATGCAGACCGCGCTCGCCGGCGGCCAGTTGCTCTACCCCTGGGTGGACGAGGCCTGGCGCCCGCAGCCGCGCGAAAAGGAGCGCCTGCTGGCGCTGGCGGCGCAGATCGGCGCCGCCGGCGACGCCCGCCTGTACCTGTCGATCGACCTCGGCGGCATGCTGGTGTTCGGCGGCGACGAGACGGGCCTCAAGCGCATGCAGGCGGCGCTGCCGGCGCAGGGCCGCTTTCCCATGCGCCTGCACAACCACGCCGCGTTCCACACGCCCCTGCAGCAGCCGGTGCGCGAGCAGGCGCGCCGGTTGCTGCCGGCGACGCCGTTCGCGGCGCCGCGCGTGCCGCTGGTCGACGGCTTCGGCCGCATCTGGACGCCGCACGCCACCGACCCGCAGGCCCTCTGGGACTACACCCTGGGCGCGCAGCTCACCGAGCCGTACGACTTCACCCGCGCGGTGAGCGTGGCGCTGCGCGAGTTCGCTCCGGACCGCCTGGTCCTGCTGGGGCCGGGCGGCACGCTCGGCGGCGCGGTCGCGCAGATCATGATCCAGAACCGCTGGCGCGGGCTGGACTGCAAGGACGCGTTCCAGGCGGCGCAGGCGGCCGACCCGTTCCTGCTGTCGATGGGGATCGACGAGCAGCGCGCGACGGCGGTGGCGACCGCGCCGGGCTGAGCCGTGTCGCGCTACCGCCCGCCGTCCGCCCCCAGCTCCGCGTACATCACCGCGGCCGGCTACGCGCGCCTGAAGGCGGAGTACGAGCACCTCTGGCACCAGCGCCGGCCGGAGGTGGTCAAGGCCCTGGCCGCCGCCGCCGCCGAGGGCGACCGCTCCGAAAACGCCGAATACATCTACCGCAAGAAGGAGCTGCGCGAGATCGACCGGCGCGTCCATTACCTGCAGAAGCGCATCCCCGAGCTGAAGGTGGTGGACCGCACGCCCGCCGACCCCGCGCGCGCGTTCTTCGGCGCCTGGGTCGAGGTCGCCGACGAGTCGGGCGAGGCCCGCGTCTACCGCATCGTCGGCCCGGACGAGACCGACGCCGCACAGGGCTGCATCAGCGTGGACTCGCCGCTGGCGCGCGCACTGCTCAAGAAGCGGGAGGGCGAGTCGCTGCGCGCCGCTCTGCCCGGCGGCGAGCGGGAGCTGGAGCTGCTGCGGGTCTGGTACGAGTAGGGCGGATCACTCGGTCGGCAGCAGGTCCTTGAGGACGCGCCAGCCGCCGTCCACCGACCGGACGTTGCGGTAGCCCATTTTCTGCAGGTTGTCCGCCGCCAGCGCCGAGCGGAAGCCGCCGCCGCAATACAGGTACAGCGGTTCGCTCCTGTCCGGGTGCCGGCCCTCGATGTCGCGCTCGATCACGCCCTTGCCGATCCACTCGGCGCCGCGGACGTGGCCGGCGGCGTACTCGCTCTCCTCGCGCGTGTCGATCAGCCGGGCGCGCGGGTTGGCGCGCAGGATGTCCGGCATCTCGCGCGCTTGAACCTCCTTGATGCGGGTCCTGGCGTCGTCGACCAGGGCGAGAAAAGCGGGGGAGTGTGCTGCGGCCATGAGTCTCTCCAGAATGCGGGTTCCGTAAAACACCCATGCTAGATTACCGGCCGAATCGGGGGAATCCATGACGCGCCCAGCGATATTCATCACCGGCGCCGCCGCGGGCATTGGCCGCGCGACCGCCGAGCTGTTCGCCAGCCGCGGCTGGTTCGTCGGCCTGTACGACGTGAACGAGGCCGGCGTGCAGGCGCTGCGGCGCGCGCTGGGCGAGGCCGACGCCGTCGCCGGCCGCCTCGATGTGACCGACGCCGCCGCGTTCGGGTGCGCGCTGGCCGGGTTCTGGGACGCCGCTGGCAGCCGGCTGGACGTGCTGTTCAACAACGCCGGCACCGTCTCGGTCGGCGACTTCGAGGCGATCCCGCTGGAGCGCCACCGCGAGATCGCCGTGGTCAACTACCAGGGCGTGCTCAACGGCCTGCACCTGGCGCTGCCGTACCTGAAGCGGACGCCGCGCGCGCGCGCGATCAGCATGTCCTCGGCGTCGGCCATCTACGGCACGCCGGCCTACGCCAGCTACTCGGCGACCAAGTTTGCGGTCAAGGGCCTGACCGAGGCGCTCAACATCGAGTGGCAGCGTCACGGCATCCTCGTGATGGACGTGCTGCCGCTGTTCGTCAACACCGCGATGGTCACGGAGATCGAGGCGCCGCTGAGCCTGCGGCGGATCGGCGTTCACTACGAGGCACGGGACGTGGCGCGGACGGTCTGGCGCGCCGCGCACTGGCCAAGGGTATGGCCGCGGGTGCACTGGTACCCCGGCCTGCGCACCGCGCTGCTGGCGCTGCTCAACAAGTTGCTGCCGGCCTGGCTGAACCGCTTTACGGCCAAGCGGATATCGGGTTACTAGAGAAAAGATTTGCGAGGAGAGACTTCGTTGAATCACCCCATCGTCCTGATCCACGGCATGTGGTGCACGCAGCACAATTTTTCGCGGATGGCCGGGCTGCTGGGCGCGCGCGGCTACAAGTGCCACATGCCGTCGCTGCCGGCGCACGAGGTCGGCCGCGACGACCCGGCCGTCGGCAACCTTGGCCTGAAGGACTACCTCGCCTACCTGGAGGAGTACGTCCACCAGCAGAAGTTCAAGGCGCCGCCGGTGCTGATCGGCCATTCCATGGGCGCGCTGCTGGCGCAGCAGCTGGCGGCCCGGATCAAGCCCTTCCTGCTGGTGCTGCTGACTCCGGTGGCGCCGGCCGGCATCAACGGCATCGCGTTGTCCAACCTGGTCGCGTTCTCGCGCGTGCTGACGCGCTGGGGCTTCTGGAAGAAGCCGCACAAGCCCGGCCCCGGCCGCGCCGCCGCCAGCCTGTACAACGGGGTGCCGCCGGAGCGGCACGCGGAGATCTACCGCAGCCTGGTGCCGGAGTCGGGCCGGGCGGCGTTCGAGTCCGGGTTCTGGTTCCTCGACATGGCGCGCGCCGCGCGCGTGGACGCCGCCGCCATCCGCTGCCCGGTCTACATCGTGAGCGCCGGCCGCGACCAGCTCACGCCGGCCGACACCGTGCGCAAGGTCGCCCGGCTCTACCCGCAGTCCGCACTGCGCCACTACCCCGACCGCGGCCACTGGGTGATCGACGACGAGGACACCGAGCCGATGACGCAGGACATCGCCAACTGGATCCAGGCGCAGGAGCAGCGCGCCGTGCGCATCGCGGTGATGGGCCGTGCGTAGGCTGGCCCTGGCGGCGATGGTGGCGGCGACGGCGGCCGGAGCCGCCGACCCGATCTCCCAGTCCTACGACGCGACGATCGAGGCCAACCGCGCGGCGCGCGAGTCGCAGCGGAAGATCGACCAGCTCGACGACCAGACCCGCGCCGCGCTGGAGAAGTACCGCGGCGTGCTGTGGCAGACGCAGCAGCAGGACGTCTATGCGCGGCAACTGGAGCAGATCGCCGCCACGCAGATCGCGGAGAAAGCCTCGCTGGAAAAGCAGCTCGCCGGCCTGGACGTGACCGAGCGCGAAATCCTGCCGCTGATGCTGCGCATGCTCGACTCGCTGGAACAATTCGTCGCGGTCGACCAGCCGTTCCTGCAGGCCGAGCGCAGGGAGCGCATCGCCGGCCTGCGCCGCCTCATGGCCGACCCCGGCGCCAGCCTGGCCGAGCGCTACCGCCGGCTGCTGGAGGCGTACCAGATCGAGATGGACTACGGCCGCTCGCTGGGCGCCGAGCGCGCCGAGCTGCCGCTGTCGGGCACCGCCAAGATCGTGGACGTGCTGCGCGTCGGCCGCGGCATGCTGTTCTACCTGTCGCTGGACGGCGAGGACGTGGGCTACTGGGACGTGAGCGGCAAGTCGTGGCTGCCGCTGGACCGCGGCTACCGCGCGGCGGTGCGCAAGGGCCTGAAGATCGCGCGCGAGCAGGCGGCGCCGGAGCTGCTGGTGCTGCCGATGCCGGTTGCAGGTGAGGGGACGCGCATAGGCGATGACTCAATGTCATCGCCTGCGGCCCCGAACGCCCGGCCAGGGATGGCCGGGCAGGGCGCTCCGGAGGCCACGACGTCTCGCCAGGGAGGGCAAGGATGAAACGGCAAGTAGCCATGGGTCTGGCGGCCAGCCTCTGTTTCATCGCAGCATCCGTCCCTGCCGCCACCCCCGACGACCTGCTGCGCCAGGTCCAGGACAGCAGCCGCGCCGCCGCCAAGGTCAACCAGGAGCGCGAGCAGCGCTTCGTCCGCAACCGCAACGAGCAGGCCGAGCTGCTGCGCCAGGCCGAGGCGGAGCTGGCCGCGGCGCAGGCGCGCGCCGACCGCGTCAAGGCGCAGTGCGAGCAGCGGCAGAAGGAGATCGCCGAGCTGAAGGGGCGCATCGACGGCCGCTCCGGCGAGCTGGCGCAGGTGTTCGCCACCGCGCGCCAGTTCGCGGCGGACTTCCGTGCGATGGCGGCGGACTCGCTCGTCACCGCGCAGTTCCCGGGCCGCCTGGAATTCCTGGGGCGGATCGCCACCGCGCCCGCCGTGCCCGGCATCGACGAGCTGGAAGCGCTGTGGCTGAACCTGCACGAGGAAGTCACCGAGAACGGCAAGGTCGCGCGCTTTTCCGCCGAGATCGTCGATACGCAGGGCGCCAAGCGCAAGGCGGAGGTGGTGCGCGTCGGGCCGTTCACCGCGTTCGCCGACGGCGCCTTCCTGGCGATGCCGTCCGGCACGGCGCAACTGGTCGCGCTGACGCCGCAGCCGGAGCGCGGCCTGCGCAAGCTCGCGGGCGAGTTCGCGCAGCGGCGCGACGGCCTGGCGCCGGTGCTGGTGGACGCTTCGCGCGGCGGCCTGATCGCGATCGAGGCGCAGAAGCCCAGCCTGGTCGAGCGCATCGAGCAGGGCGGGGCGGTCGGCTACGTCATCATGGCGATCGGCGCGGTGGGCCTGCTGATCGCCCTGTTCCAGTCCATCTACCTGTGGTTCGTCGGCGGGCGCATGGAACGCCAGTTGGACGACATCCACCATCCGAGCGCGAGCAATCCGCTCGGCCGCGTGCTCTCGGTCTACCGGCAGGCGCGCGACGCCGAGGACGCGGAGATGCTGGAGCTGCACCTGTCGGAGGCGGTGCTCAAGGAGACGCCGCGGCTGGAGCGCTTCCAGTCCGCACTGCGCCTGTTCACGGCGGTGGCGCCGCTGCTGGGCCTGCTCGGCACCGTGACCGGCATGATCGTGACCTTCCAGGCGATCACGGCCTTCGGCACCGGCGATCCCAAGCTGATGGCCGGCGGCATTTCGCAGGCGCTGGTGACGACCGTGCAGGGCCTGGTGGTGGCGATCCCGATCCTGTTTCTCAACACGCTGCTGTCGGCGCGCTCGCGCGCGCTGGTGCAGATCCTGGACGAGCAGAGCGCCGGGCTGATCGCGCGGCGCATGGAGTCGCCGCGTGCTTGAGACGGTGCTGCTGGAAGGCCTGCGCCTGCCGCTGCGTTCGATCGAGGATTTCCTGAACGCCGGCGGCCCGGTGCTGTACGCGATCTTCGCCGCGGCGCTGGTGCTGTGGACGCTGATCCTGGAGCGCTACTGGTTCTTCGCGCGCCAGCACCCGGCGCGCTGCGCGCGCATGGCGCGGGAATGGGCCGCGCGCGCCGACACCCGCTCCTGGCGCGCGCGCCGCATCCGCGAAGAACTGATCTCGCGCGCGCACATCGCGATGGCGCAGACCCTGCCGCCGATCCGCATGCTGATCGCCCTGTGCCCGCTGCTCGGCTTGCTGGGGACGGTGACGGGCATGATCGAGGTGTTCGACGTCATGGCGCTCAAGGGCACCGCCGACGCCCGCGCGATGGCCGCCGGCGTGTCGCGCGCCACCATCCCGACCATGGCCGGCATGGTGGTCGGAATCTCCGGCCTGTTCTTCAGCAACCGCTTCCAGACGCGCGTGAAGGTCGAGACCGAGCGCCTGGCCGACCAGCTCGCCTACCGCTGACGCCATGAAAGTCCGCAAGCACAGCGCACCGGTGGACGAAGGCGGCATCGACCTCACGCCGATGCTGGACGTGATCTTCATCATGCTGATCTTCTTCATCGTCACCACCAGCTTCATCCGCGAGGCCGGCATCAAGGTCAACCGGCCCAGCGCCAAGACCGCGCAGAAGGAGGAGCAGGCCACGATCCTGGTGGCGATCTCGCCGCAGGGCGAGATCTGGATCGACAAGCAGCGCGTGGACATCCGCGGCCTGCGCGCCGCGATCCAGCGGCTCAAGGCGCAGAACCCGGAGGCCGCGGTGGTGATCCAGGCCGACCAGAACGCACGCGCGGGGCTGATGGTGGAGGCGATGGACCAGGCGCGCCTGGCCGGCGTACTGAACGTCTCCGTCGCGGCCACGCCGATCCCGTAGAGCATGCGCTGGCTCGCGACCCCGCTGCTGGCCCTGCTGGTCGTGCTGGGCCTGTTCCTGCTGATGCAGTGGATGATCGCGCCGCCGGACGAGCCGCCGGTCGCGGACCGCACGGTCGACGGCATCGAGATCGTGCGCGTCGAGCCGGAGGACGAGGAAAAGCCGCCCGAGCCGCCGCAGCAACTGCCGTCCGCGCCGCCGCCACCTCCGCCGCCGGCGGCGTTTTCCGCTCCCAGCGCAGTCGCCTTGCCGGTGCCGGCCCTGGCCGCGCCGGTCGGCGTCGGGCCGGTCAAGGTGCCCGTCGCCATCGGCGGCGGCTCTCCTACGCTGGGCGGCAGCGGCGCCTTCGGCGGCTTCGCGCGCGGGATCGGTTCCGGCGCCGGCGGCGACGGCTTCGGCCGCGGCGAGGGTTTCAAGGGCAAGGATCTGGTGCCGCTGTCCACCGCGCGCCCGCAGATCTCGCAGTGGGCGCACGAGCGCGGCATCGAGGGCTGGGTGGAGGTCGTGTTCACGGTCATGCCCAACGGCCGCGTGCAGGACGTCAAGATCGTGGACGCCCAGCCCAGGGGCGTGTTCGAGGCGGCGGCCATCGAGAGCATCTCCAACTGGATTTACGCCGAGCACCCGCGCGCGCGCATGGTCAAGCAGCGCGTGGAGTTCAAGCTCGAAGACTTTCAGTACAACTGGCGCTGAGGCGGACGGCAATGTTTCGCACGGAGCCACGGAGACCTCGGAGAAAGGCACGAGAGCCGGTAAGGGCTTTGCGCCGTTCTCTGTGGCTTCTGTGTCTCTGTGCGAGCCCGCTTTTGTGGCCAGGGCCGGTCCACGCCGACCAGTACCGAAGCGAGGTCAAGGAACTGGACCGGACGCCGGCGAAGGCAGTGCCCAAGGAGACCCAGGAGCTGCTGCGCAGCACCACCGACCCCTATGCCAAGGCGCTGCTGCTGCGCGACCTGGCGGCGCAGGCGCTCAAGGACAAGGACTACGCCGCGGCGGCGAAGTATCTCGAGGACGCCATCGCGCAGAACAGCCTGTCCGGCGTGGCGCTGGACGAGATGCGCAAGGACCTGACGCAGCTCTACATCGCCTCCGGCCGCCACAAGGACGTGATCGCGGCGCTGGAGAAGACGGTCAAGAACAATCCCAAGGCGCCGGTGGAGCAGCAGATCGCGCTGGCCGCCGCTTACCTCGAGTTCGAGCGTTATGCCGACGCGCTGCCGCTGCTGGAGCGCGCGATCGCGGCGACGCGCAACCCGGACGAGTCCTGGCTGGCGGCGCTGCTCGGCGCCTACATGGGCCTGGGGCGGCACGCCGACGCGCAGGCGCTGCTCGACCGGCTGGTGCGCCTGAATCCGGCGCGCCGCGAGTACTGGATGCAACTGGCGGCCTTGCAGCTCAAGGCCGGGCAGAAGGAGCGCGCACTGGCGACGCTGGAGCTGGCGCAGCGCCAGGGCCACCTGCACGACGCGGCCGAGCGCCTGCAACTGATCGGCCTCACCGCGCAGCTCGGCGCGCCGTTCGAGGCCGGCTCGTTGATGCAGCCCTGGATCGAGTCGGGCGTGCTGGCGGCGGACGCCGAAAACTGGAAGCTGCTGGCCGGCCTGTGGGTTGCCGCGCGCGAGTCGGCGCTGGCCATCCCGGCGCTCGAGGCCGCGCTGGCGCAGGCGCCGAGCGCCGAGCTGTACCTGCAACTGGGCCGGTTGCACATGGACCGCGAGGAATACGAGCCGGCGGCGCGCGCGCTGGAGCACGCCGTGAGCCGCGGCGCGGCTTCCGGCGGCGCGCTGATGGCGCTGGGCACGGCCTACTACCAGCAGGGCGAGTTCGACGCCGCCGGCCGCGCCTTCCGCGAGGCGGCGGGACACCGGGAAACGCGCGCCGCCGCCGAGCAGTGGCTGCAATACGTCGACAACGCCGAATTGCGCGGTGCCCAGCTGGCCGCGCTCGGCCGGCGCCGGGCCCACAAGCCCGACGAGGCGGTACGCCTGAGCGGCCGGCTGGCCGGCGCGACGGTGGCGGTGGCTACGGCGGCGGAGCTGCCGGCGCAGGTGCGCGATCGCGCGACGCTGGCCGGCGGCGCGCTCACGCCGATCGGCGCGGAGGCCGGCGGCAATGCCGCCGGCACGATCCCGCCCTGGGACGGCGGGCTGACGCCGGACAAGTGGCCCAAGGCGTTCAAGCGGGGCGGTCGCATCGTCGATCCGTTCCCGGACGACCAGCCGCTGTTCGTCATCACCGGCGCCAACGCCGCGCAGCACGCCGACAAGCTGACTTCCGGCCACCGCGCGCTGCTGGCGAAATACCCGAGCTACCGCCTGCCGGTGTATCCCACGCGGCGCAGCGCGGCGTACCCGGCGGCGATCTACGAGGCGACGCGGGCGAACAAGGGCCGCGCCAAGTTGCTCGGCTCGGACGCGCTTTCGGGAGCGAAGCTCGGCTTCCCGTTCCCGGAGCCGGCCAGCGGCGTGGAGATCCTGTGGAACCACCGCGTCCGCTTCCGCGGCAACTCGGTGCAGGCGCAGTCGACGCAGGCCGTGGTCAACCCGTCGGGCGAGCAGGCCAACCGCCTCAAGCAGAACGAGCGCGTCTACTACCGCTACGCCAACCTCGCCGACCCGGCGGACCTCGCGCGGGACAACATCCTGCTGTACTACCTCACCTGGTTCTCGCGCAGCGGCGGCTCCGACGTGGACTTCCTGGCGCTGGCGCACGAGACCGCCAACTCGATGAAGGATGCGCGCGCGATCTGGGTGCTGCCGCCGGGCATCCGCAAGATGTTTCGCATCCCGCCGGTCGGCTACGACCAGCCGTTCCCCGGCTCCGAGGGCATTTCCTTCGTCGACATGATCGACATGTACAACGGCGCCTTCGATCGCTACGTGTGGAAGCTGACCGGCAAGCGCGAGCTGTACATCCCGTACAACGCCTACCGCCTGTCCGACGGGCGCTACAAGTACGAGCAGATGCTCAAGCCGGGCCATTTCAACCCCGAAGGCGCTCGCTACGAGCTGCACCGCGTCTGGGCGATCGAGGCGGTCGAGCGCGGCGGCAAGCGCCACAGCTTCGGCAAGCGCATGTTCTACGTCGACGAGGACACCTGGAACGTGGTGCTGGTCGAGAACTTCGACCGCGAGGGGCGCCTGTGGCGCTTCCAGGAAGGCCACCTGCTGGTGCTGTACGACGTGCCGTACTCCAACTGCATCCCGGTCGTGACCTACGACCTCAAGGACGGCCGCTACTTCGTCAACCGGCTCACCGCCGAAGACCCGCCGCCGCGCTACGACCTGCCCGACGTGGACAAGCAGGACTTCCTGCCGGCGACGGTGAAGAACCGCTACGCGCGCTGACGCCGCTCGACCGGCCAATCCGCGCCGCCGGGCGGGACGGCCGCCGTCGATGTGCCGCACTCGTCGGCAGGCCCGAAGCGCGGGGGCTAAAGTGTCGGCATGGATTGCTATGCGGCGCAGATCCAGGGCGCGCGTCCGACGCAGGAGGACGCCTATCTCCTGGAGGCGGTGGGACAGGGACGGCTGGCGCTGCTCGCCGACGGACTGGGCGGCCATCCGGCGGGCGAGGTCGCGAGCCGCGAGGCGCTGGCCGAGTTCCGGCGCGCGTTCGCCGGCCAGGTGCAGGACCCGGACGGGCCCGGCCGCGCGCTGAAGGCGGCGCTGATGGCGGCGGACCGCCACCTGCACGATCTGCAGCGCCGCGACCCGGCCACCGCCGGCATGGCGACGACGCTGGTCGCGCTGTACCTGGAGGACGACGAGGCGGCGGCGCTGAGCGTCGGCGACAGCTACCTGCTGCTGCTGCGCGACAGCGAGCTGGTCCAGCTCAACGAGATGCACTCGGAAGGCGGCGTCATCACCAGCTGCGTCGGCTTCCGCCTCGAGCAGGTGGACCTTGGCGAGCACTGGAAGCTGCGCCGCGGCGACCGCTTCGTGCTTGCCTCTGACGGCCTGCTCGCCCTGACCGAAAGCGAGATCACGCGCCTTCTGGCCAATGCCGAGTCGGCCGAGGCGGCGGTGACGGGGCTGCTGGCGGCGGTGCGGGAGCGGGGCGATCCGCAGCAGGACAACGCTACGCTGGTGGCGGTGTTCGTCTGACGGGGTCGCCGTCGCACCCGCCTGGCGTCACGGCCGTCCCGGACGCGCCGAGTCCGGCGCGATGCGCCGCTGCGCCACGCTGCGGATGCGTTCCAGCACGGCGTCGGTCTCCTTGAGCACTTCCAGGTTGTCGAAGCGCAGCACTTCCAGGCCGACCCGGCGCAGCGCGGCGTCGCGGCGCTGGCCGGAGGACAGCGCGTCGGTCAGGAAGCGCTGTCCCGCATCGACCTCGACCACCAGGCGCGCGGCCGCGCAGTAGAAGTCCACCGTGTACGTGCCCAGCGGCTTGTGCCGGCGGAACTGGAGGCCGTCCAGTTGTCGCCGGCGCAGCAGCGACCACAGCTTCTGCCCGGCGTCGGCGCCGTCCGGGCGCGCGCTCCGCGGGCGCCTCTTCAAATATGCATGCTCAGGGATCACGGTGTGGCCTCGTCATTCGGTCGCCGACGCGCGGCGGGCGTCGCTCATCGCGTGAAATCGGCCCAGACGGCCGTTTCCAGGTAATCGTTTTCCAGCGGGTCGCCGCTGCCCGGCGCCAGCCGCGCGCCGGTGGCGCGCAGGTCAACGCGCTGTGAATCAGGTGTCACCCACGGGGCGAGCGCCAGGAATTCCGTCTTGTCGCCCTGGTAGACGCGGTACGCCTCCGGGTCGGTTGCGGGATCGAATTCCAGGTTGCCGACGTAGTGCCGCGGCGCCGCGCGCGCGCCGCGCATGGTGATCGCGGACTGGCCGTCGAAGGTCAGGTCGAGCAGGTTGCCGACCATGTGCGGCGTGACGTTGTAGCGGAAGCGCACGCTCGGCTCGGCGACCGTGCGCCAGGTCGAGGCCATCCACTCCAGCGGCTGCCAGCCGCCGGCCTGCTCCACCGCCCAGCGGCCGGGATTGGCCTCGGCCTGCACCACCACGTCCACGCCCAGCGCGTCCATGCAGGGCATGTAGCTGACGCGCACGTCCCGGCACGGCTCCAGGTCGGCCGGCCGCTTGCCGAAGTCGTAGCCCCAGGCGAACGCCGGCAGGCTGGTGGCGAAGCCCAGGCGGAAGCCGGCCACCACGCCGCCGGCGGCGTTGGCCTTGGCCTCGTCGCCGGTGGCCGGACCCTCGTCGAGGGCGATCAGGTCCTTCTCGATAGAGGTCAGCGGCACCTTGTCGTTGCGCGCCAGCAGGTTCTTCTCGCCGGCCGGGGCGCCCGGGTTCGTGACGTACGGCGCCCACAGCACCGTCTGGTTGGTGACGCGCGCCGAGGTCGCGACATAGACCTCGTCGACCGATCCCAAGTCCGGGTCCTGGAACAGCGCGATTTCCGCCGGGTCGCGCGAGGCGCGGTAGCGCGCCTGGTTGTTGGAGGCGACGACGAACACGCCGTAGTCCAGCGCGATGTCGGAGAAGGTCTGCAAGAACGCACGCGCAAAGGTGTCGGTGGCGGCCACGAACATCTGCTTGCGCGGGTCGATCGGGCCGAACAGCGCCTGGTACGCGGCGACCTGCGGCGCATAGGCGGCGTTGATCTGCGCCAGCGCCCCGGCCACGCCCAGCGGCTGGGCGTCGCCGGCCGGCGCGCGCAGCGGCGTCGCCGCCTGCTCGCGCACGCCGGTGCCGCGCGAGCCGGTGGCCAGCGTCATCAGGCCGATGTCCTCGTTGTACACGACCAGCATCGGCAGGTCCGGCCGCATGAGGGGCACCGCGTGCTCTTCCATCAGGCAGCGCATCTTGGTGCGGAAGCTGTCGTAGCTCGCGACGTGGCGCACGTCCTGCTTGAACTGGATGCCGACCACGCGCAGCTTCGCGCCGGGCGCGCTCATCCCGGTCGCCGGCAGCCAGCGCGCGGGACGCAGCGCCGTGCAGGAGGCCGCGCTGGGGCGGTCGGGAATGTCGTTGCCCGGCGTGGCCGGCGCGTCATCGGGGCAGACCGGCGTGTCCGCGGACACGCCCACGCTTGCCGCCTGCTGCCGCCCCTGCAGGCGCAGCAGGCAACCCGGGAAGTTGGTGATGAGGCCGTCCACGCCGAGCGCCGCCACCGCGCGCAGCTCGGCCTCGCTGTCCGGCGTG